>NZ_JAQZAA010000021.1:0-43150 GCF_028640875.1 Pseudomonas sp. SBT1-2
TAGCGGTGTATCAGGCAGACCGCTATCGCGGGCAAGCCTCGCTCCTACAGATCACTCGGGTTTCTGGTAGGTGTCGATCACTTCCTGGGCGGCGCGGAACGCGTCGATCGCCGCCGGTACGCCGGCATACACCGCGCAATGCAGCAGCGCCTCGCGAATCTCTTCCACCGTGCAGCCGTTATTCAGGGCACCACGGACATGTCCCTTGAGTTCCTGCGGGCACTTGAGCGCGGTCAGGGCGGCGAGGGTGATCAGGCTGCGGGTTTTCAGCGGCAGGCCTTCGCGGTTCCAGACGCTGCCCCAGGCATGTTCGTTGACGAAGTCCTGCAGCGGCTGGCTGAACTCGGTGGCGTTGCCCAGGGCGCGATCGACGAAGGCATCGCCCATCACCTGGCGGCGCATCTCCACGCCCTGCTTTTTATTCTCGCTCATTGCGCTTCCCCTTTTTTATGTTGGCGGCGCCAGGCCCGCAGCGAACTGAACAGCAGGAACGCCACCAGCACTGGCAGGACGAAAAACAGCATCAAGTCTTCCAGCTTGCCGGCCAGCGGCATGCCGGTGGTGAAGGACACCACGTGCAGCCCATAGGCCAGGTACAGGCCGAGAAACAGCAGGCCTTCGGCGCGGGTGACCCGATAACCCGAATAGAACACCGGCAGGCACAACACGGCGACGCCGAGCATCACCGGCAGGTCGAAGTCCACGGCGTTGGGCGATACCGACAGGGGCGTGGGCGCCACCAGGGCGGTGAAACCCAGGACTCCCAGCAGGTTGAACAGGTTACTGCCGATGACGTTGCCCACGGCAATGTCGCGTTGGCCACGCAAGGCGGCGATCAGCGAGGTGGCCAGGGCCGGCAGGGAGGTGCCGACGGCAACTATGGTCAGGCCGATGATGCGCTCGGACAGCCCCAGGTCGGTGGCGACTTCCACCGCTGCTTCGACCAACAGGTGGCCGGCGAACACCAGCAGGAGCAGGCCGCCGATCATCCACGACAGGCTGCTCAGCCAGTGCGGGCGGGGCGCGTCGGGGGCTTGCTGGGACTGCGGGCGCGCCGAGTGCCGCGACTGGCGCAGCAACAACCCCAGGTAGAGGACCAGGGTGGCCAGCAGGATCAGGCCGTCGAGGGGTGTCAGTTCTTCGTTGTAGGCCAGGGCGAACACCAGCAGGCTGGCGAGGATCATCAACGGAATGTCCAGCCGCACCAGCTGGCGCGATACCCGCAGCGGGATGATCAGGGCGGACAGGCCGAGGGTTACCAGGATGTTGAAGATGCCGCTGCCGATCACGCTGCCGACGGCGATGTCGGTGTTTTCGGCCAGGGTGGCTTGCAGGCTGACGGCCATCTGCGGCGCGCTGCTGCCGAAGGCGACGATGCTCAGGCCGATGATCAGTGCCCGTACACGCAGGCGGGCGGCGAGGCGGACCGCGCCGCGTACCAGTAACTCGGCGCCGGCGACCAGCAGGACCAGGCCGCTGAACAATTGAAGGACGCTGAGCAGCGGTAAATCGGTTAATCCGAAAATGATCAGGGCTCCGTGGGTCAGTCGCTGATGGCTTGCACGCGCACCTTGGCGGTGCCGCTTCTGATCATACCCAACTGTTGCGCGGCGGCACGCGACAAATCGATCAGGCGGCCGCGGGTATGCGGGCCACGGTCGTTGATCCGGACCACGACGCTCTTGTCGTTATTGAGGTTGGTGACCTTGACGCGGGTGCCGAACGGCAGCTCGCGGTGCGCGGCGGTCATGCCGTGCTGGTTGAAGGGTTCGCCGCTGGCGGTGCGTTTGCCGTGGTGTTTGGCGCCGTAATAGGAGGCGACGCCGGTCTTGTCGTAACCCCGCGGGTCGATGACATGGCTGGCGCAGCCGGCCAGGAGAAAGAGCAGGGAGCAGGCAGCCAGTAGCGACTTCATAAAAGGGAGCCCTAAATGCAAATGCAGGAGCGGACTTGCTCGCGATAGCGTTGTGTTTGAGACAACGTATCGCCAGCAAGTTCGCTCCTGCACAGGGCGGCGCACTATCGAATGCCCGCCATCCACGCCGCTATCAGCCTTCGAGTTTGCTTTTCAGCAGTTCGTTGACCTGTTGCGGGTTGGCCTTGCCTTTGGAAGCCTTCATCGCCTGGCCGACGAAGAAGCCGAACATCTTGCCGCGCTTGGCTTCATCGGCGGCGCGATACTGTTCGACCTGCTCGGCGTTGGCCGCCAGCATTTCGTCCAGCACGGCGGAGATGGCGCCGGTGTCGGTAACCTGCTTGAGGCCGCGCTTGTCGATGATCTCGTCGGCCTGGCCTTCGCCATTGGCCATGGCTTCGAACACGGTCTTGGCGATCTTGCCGGAGATGGTGTTGTCCTTGATGCGCAGCAGCATGCCGCCCAGTTGTTCGGCCGAGACTGGCGCCTCGTCGATTTCCAGGCCCTGCTTGTTCAGCAGGCTGCCCAGCTCGACCATGACCCAGTTGGCCGCCAGCTTGGCGTCACCAGCGATCTTCACCACCTGCTCGAAGTAGTCCGCCTGCTCGCGGCTCGAAGCCAGCACGCTGGCGTCGTAGACCGACAGGCCGAACTGCTCCTGGAAGCGCTCGCGTTTCTGCGGTGGCAGTTCCGGCAGGGTGGCGCGTACCTGGTCGAGGAACGAGTCCTCGATGACCACTGGCAGCAGGTCCGGGTCGGGGAAGTAACGGTAGTCGTTGGCTTCTTCCTTGCTGCGCATCGGACGGGTCTCGTCCTTGTTCGGGTCGTACAGGCGAGTCTGCTGGATGACCTTGCCGCCGTCCTCGATCAGTTCGATCTGGCGCTGGACTTCCGAGTTGATGGCTTTCTCGATGAAGCGGAACGAGTTGACGTTCTTGATCTCGCAGCGAGTGCCGAACTCGGCCTGGCCTTTCGGGCGTACCGAGACGTTGCAGTCGCAACGCAGGGAGCCTTCGGCCATGTTGCCGTCGCAGATCCCCAGGTAACGCACCAGGGCGTGGATCGACTTGACGTAGGCCACGGCTTCCTTGGCGCTGCGCATGTCCGGCTCGGAAACGATTTCCAGCAGCGGGGTGCCGGCGCGGTTCAGGTCGATGCCGCTGGCGCCGCTGAACTCTTCGTGCAGGCTCTTGCCGGCGTCTTCTTCCAGGTGCGCGCGGGTGATGCCGACACGTTTGACCGTGCCGTCTTCCAGCGGGATGTCCAGGTGGCCCTTGCCAACGATCGGCAGTTCCATCTGGCTGATCTGGTAGCCCTTGGGCAGGTCGGGGTAGAAGTAGTTCTTGCGGGCGAACACGTTGTGCTGGCCGATCTCGGCGTCGATGGCCAGGCCGAACATGACTGCCATGCGCACTGCTTCCTGGTTCAGCACCGGCAGTACGCCGGGCATGCCCAGGTCTACCAGGCTGGCCTGGGTGTTGGGCTCGGCGCCGAAGGCGGTGGAGCTACCGGAGAAAATCTTCGATTTGGTGGTGAGCTGGGTGTGAATCTCCAGCCCGATCACGACTTCCCATTGCATGTGTTTCTCCTCAGAAGCCGGTTGGTGTGCGGGTGTGCCAGTCAGTGTGCAACTGATACTGGTGGGCAACGTTCAACAGACGGCCTTCCTGGAAATACGGGGCGAGCAGTTGCACGCCGACCGGCAAGCCGTCGACGAAGCCGGCGGGCATGGACAAGCCCGGCAGACCCGCGAGGTTGGCGGTGATGGTGTAAACGTCTTCCAGATACGCAGCGACCGGGTCGCTGCTCTTGTCGCCGATTTTCCAGGCCGGGTTCGGCGTGGTCGGGCCAAGGATGATGTCGACTTCATTAAAGGCAGCCATGAAGTCGTTCTTGATCAGGCGACGGATCTTCTGCGCCTTCAGGTAGTAGGCGTCGTAGTAACCGGCCGACAGGGCGTAGGCACCGACCATGATCCGGCGCTGCACCTCACTGCCGAAACCTTCGCCACGGGAACGCTTGTACAGGTCGGTGAGGTTCTTCGGATCTTCGCAGCGATAGCCGAACCGCACGCCGTCGAAGCGCGACAGGTTGGAGGAGGCTTCCGCCGGAGCGATCACGTAGTACGCCGGGATGGCGTGCTGCATGTTCGGCAGGCTGATTTCCTTGATCACCGCGCCGAGCTTTTCCAGCTCCTTGACGCTGTTGTGGATCAGCTCGGCGATGCGCGGGTCGAGGCCGGCGCTGAAGTATTCCTTGGGCACGCCGATGCGCAGGCCCTGCAGCGAGCCGTTGAGGCTGGCGCTGTAGTCCGGTACCGGTTCGTCGATGCTGGTGGAGTCCTGCGGGTCGAAGCCGGCCATGCCTTGCAGCAGGATCGCGCAGTCTTCGGCGGTGCGTGCCAGTGGGCCGCCCTGATCGAGACTGGAGGCGTAGGCGATCATGCCCCAGCGCGAAACGCGACCGTAGGTCGGCTTCAGGCCGGTGAGGTTGGTCAGCGCCGCCGGCTGGCGAATCGAGCCGCCGGTGTCGGTGCCGGTGGCGGCAGGCAGCAGGCGCGCGGCCACCGCGGCGGCCGAACCGCCGGACGAGCCGCCCGGAACGCGTTCCAGGTTCCACGGGTTTTTCGCCGCGCCGTAATAGCTGGTCTCGTTGCCCGAGCCCATGGCGAATTCGTCCATGTTGGTCTTGCCCAGGGTCACGGTCCCGGCAGCGGCCAGCTTGGCGACCACGGTGGCGTCGTAGGGCGCCTTGAAATTGTCGAGCATCTTCGAGCCGCAGCTGGTGCGGATGCCCTGGGTGCAGAACAGGTCCTTGTGGGCGATCGGCGCGCCGAGCAGGGCGCCGCTCTCACCGTTCGCGCGACGGGCGTCAGCGGCCTTGGCCTGCTGCAGCGCGAGATCTTCGGTGAGGCTGATGAAGCTGTTGAGCTGCGGGTCGAGCTGGGTGATACGCGCCAGCAGGGTCTTGGTCAGCTCTTCGGAGGAAAACTTCTTGTCGGCGAGTCCGCGGGCGATCTCAGCCAGAGTCATATGATGCATTGCAGGCTCTTTCCCTTTAGTCGATGACTTTCGGAACCAGGTACAGGCCGTTTTCGACCGCTGGTGCGATGGACTGATAGGCCTCGCGATGATTGGACTCGGTCACAACGTCTGCGCGCAGGCGCTGGCTGGCTTCCAGCGGGTGGGCCAGGGGCTCGATACCGTCGGTATCGACTGCCTGCATTGCATCCACCAGCCCGAGAATGCTGTTCAGGTCGGAGGTGATGTGTGGAAGATCGGCTTCATTGAGGCCAAGGCTGGCCAGATGAGCGATTTTTTCCACGTCGGAGCGTTCAAGCGCCATGGGATTCTCCAGTGGAAAACAGAACGGATCTCGTCCGTGTGTTAGATTGTCGGAACACTACCGCATTTCTACGGTCTTACGGCCGCGATTGTGGGGGTTGGTGCACAGAAAAGCAGTCAATTTAACATATTGGCGCCTTGCCCAAAATCCCTGTCGTTGTTAGAGTTTGCCGCACTTTTTTACCCACGCGTTGCCTAGGGTCCCTTTCCCATGTTCAAGAAACTGCGTGGCATGTTTTCCAGCGATCTTTCCATTGACCTGGGCACTGCCAACACCCTTATTTACGTGCGCGAGCGCGGTATTGTCCTGAATGAACCATCGGTTGTGGCCATTCGGACCCACGGTAATCAGAAAAGTGTTGTGGCTGTCGGTACCGAAGCCAAGCGCATGCTCGGTCGTACTCCGGGCAACATTGCTGCCATTCGTCCGATGAAGGACGGCGTGATCGCCGACTTCAGTGTCTGCGAAAAGATGCTGCAATACTTTATCAACAAGGTTCACGAAAACAGTTTTCTGCAGCCCAGCCCTCGTGTGCTGATCTGCGTTCCATGCAAGTCCACCCAGGTTGAACGTCGTGCCATCCGTGAATCGGCCCTCGGTGCCGGTGCCCGTGAAGTGTTCCTGATCGAGGAGCCGATGGCGGCCGCGATCGGTGCCGGCCTGCCGGTCGAAGAAGCCCGCGGTTCGATGGTCGTGGATATCGGTGGCGGTACCACCGAGATCGCCCTGATCTCCCTGAACGGTGTGGTGTACGCCGAATCCGTACGTGTCGGCGGCGACCGTTTCGACGAAGCGATCATCACCTACGTGCGTCGCAACTACGGCAGCCTGATCGGCGAGTCCACCGCCGAGCGCATCAAGCAGGAAATCGGTACTGCCTACCCGGGCGGCGAAGTCCGTGAAGTCGACGTTCGTGGCCGTAACCTGGCCGAAGGCGTGCCACGCGCATTCACCCTGAACTCCAATGAAGTGCTGGAAGCTCTGCAAGAGTCCCTGGCAACCATCGTTCAGGCCGTGAAAAGCGCGCTGGAGCAATCGCCTCCGGAACTGGCTTCGGACATCGCCGAGCGCGGTCTGGTGCTGACCGGTGGCGGCGCCCTGCTGCGTGACCTGGACAAGCTGCTGGCCCAGGAAACCGGTCTGCCGGTGATCGTCGCCGAAGACCCGCTGACCTGCGTAGCCCGCGGCGGTGGCCGTGCATTGGAAATGATGGACAAACACACCATGGACCTGCTCTCCAGCGAATAATCGCGCCGGGTGCATCCATGTGTTCCGCTCGCAGGCAGCACTTTGCAGTGCTGCCTGTTGGCGTTTATCTTCTGTCATTCTGCTCCAGGCCGGTTTGAAGCCGTATGAATAAAGAGAACATTTGCCTGGGAGGAGCGGCTTATTAAACCGCTTTTCGCCAAAGGCCCCTCATTGGGCGTACGCCTGTTGGTGCTGGTCGTGCTATCGGTCGCGCTGATGGTGGTCGATGCCCGCTTCACACTGCTCAAGCCAGTGCGTAGCCAAATGTCGCTGGTGCTGATGCAGTCCTACTGGATCACCGACCTGCCGCAACGGCTATGGCAGGGTGTGGCCAGTCAGTTTGGCAGCCGCACCGAGCTGGTCGCCGAAAACGAAAAACTCCAGACCGAAAACCTGTTGCTCCAGGGCCGCATGCAAAAGCTCGCCGCCTTGACCGAGCAGAACGTTCGCCTGCGTGAGTTGCTCAACTCTTCCGCGCTGGTCAACGAGAAGGTCGAAGTGGCCGAACTGATCGGCATGGACCCCAACCCCTTCACCCATCGCATCATCATCAACAAGGGTGAGCGCGACGGCGTGGTGCTCGGGCAACCGGTGCTCGACGCCCGTGGCCTGATGGGGCAGGTGGTCGAGCTGATGCCTTACACCTCTCGCGTGCTGCTGCTCACCGACACCACCCACAGCATTCCAGTCCAGGTAAACCGCAACGGTCTGCGGGCGATTGCCAGCGGTACCGGCAACCCGGAGCGCCTTGAACTGCGTCATGTGGCCGACACCGCGGACATCAAGGAAGGCGACCTGCTGGTCAGTTCCGGCCTGGGACAGCGTTTCCCGGCGGGTTACCCGGTAGCGACGGTCAAGGAGGTGATCCATGACTCCGGCCAGCCATTTGCCATAGTGCGCGCCGTGCCGACGGCCGCCTTGAACCGCAGCCGTTACCTGCTGCTGGTGTTCAGCGATAACCGCACCGCCGAAGAGCGTGCCAACGACGCCGCCCAGGCTCAGGAAGCGCAGGATCAGCAGGGCGGTGCGGTCACGCCAGTGATTCCGGCCACGGTGCCCAAGCCTGTCGTGCCCGCGACGCCAGCGGCCGCGACCGCTCCAGCTGCTCCGGCTGCTCCAGCCGTTGCCCCCGCGACACCCGCCGCCGCGACCCCGGTCAAGCCCGTGGCCCATCCGGCTCCGGTCAAGCCAGCCGTCACCAGATCCGCCGCGCCCAAGCCGCCTGCCGCGGCCCCGGCCTCCACGGGAGGAAGAGAATAATGTCCCGAAACGGCTGGATGGTCTGGCTGACCTTCGCCATCGGCATGCTGCTCAGCGTGTCCCCCTTGCCGCAATTCATGGAAATCCTGCGCCCGCTCTGGCTGGCCTTGCTGCTGGCGTTCTGGGCCCTGGCCCTGCCGCATAAGGTCGGCATGGTCACGGCCTGGTGCCTGGGGCTGGCCGAGGATGTGCTGTACGGCACATTGCTGGGGCAGAACGCGCTGATCCTGACCCTGATCACTTTTCTGGTGCTGTCGTTGCAACAACGCTTGCGCATGTTCCCGATGTGGCAGCAAAGCCTGGTGATCCTGGTGATCTTCGGCCTGGCGCAACTGGTCCAGCTGTGGCTCAGCGCCTTGACCGGCAACCGTCAACCGACCCTTGCGCTGGTTCTGCCGGCATTGGTCAGTGCCTTGCTCTGGCCTTGGGTCAGCTTCGGTTTGCGCGGGTTGCGCCGACGTTTCAAAATCAACTGATTCGGTCAGGCATTTGCCCGTACCTCGACAGGGAGATGTCTTGATGAAATCGCTTTACCTCGCCTCAGGCTCGCCCCGTCGACGCGAACTGCTCACGCAGATCGGCGTGCCTTTTACCGCCATCAGCGCGGATATCGACGAAACTCCTTTCCCCGATGAAAGCCCGGTGGCCTATGTCGAGCGCCTGGCGCGCGACAAGGCGGCGGCCGGGTATGCGCTGATCGCCGATGACCCGTCTGCGGCCTGTGTCCTGGGCGCAGACACCGCGGTGGTCCTGGATGGGCGAATTCTTGGCAAGCCCCTGGACCAGGCCGATGCGCAGTCGATGCTCATGGCCCTGTCGGATCGCGAACATGAAGTGCTGACCGCCATTGCCGTGCTCGATGGCCAGCGCTGCGAGTCGCGGGTGGTGCGCAGCCTGGTGCGCTTCCGGGCGATCGGCGATGACGAGGCAGCCCGCTACTGGGCCAGCGGCGAGCCCTGTGACAAGGCCGGCGGCTATGGCATCCAGGGGCTTGCGGCGATATTCGTGGCAGGGCTCAATGGCAGTTATTCCGCTGTCGTCGGCTTGCCGGTATGCGAAACCGCAGAACTACTTGGCCATTTCGGCATACCCTGTTGGCAAAACCTTGCAGTGCGCTAAGCGCCGTACCTGCTGATGCGGCCATCCATAGTGAATATGCCTGAACGAGACCCTGCCATGAGTGAAGAGATTCTGATCAACATCACGCCGATGGAGTCGCGCGTGGCGGTGGTCGAAAACGGTGTGCTGCAAGAAGTCCATGTCGAGCGTACCCAGCGTCGCGGAATTGTCGGCAATATCTATAAAGGCAAGGTGGTTCGGGTTCTGCCCGGCATGCAGGCGGCGTTCGTCGATATCGGCCTGGATCGCGCGGCGTTCATTCATGCATCGGAAATCTCCCTGCGCGAAGGGCCGGCGGTGGAAAGCATCGGCGCCCTGGTCCATGAAGGGCAGAGCCTGGTGGTGCAGGTGACCAAGGATCCGATCGGCTCCAAGGGCGCGCGCCTGACTACCCAGCTGTCGATCCCTTCGCGTTACCTGGTGTACATGCCGCGCACCGCCCATGTCGGCATCTCGCTGAAGATCGAGGACGAAGCGGAGCGTGAGCGCCTGAAACAGGTGGTCAGCGATTGCGTGGCCCAGGAAGGCATCAAGGAAGCCGGTGGTTTTATCCTGCGTACCGCCGCCGAGGGCGCGGGCGCCGACGAAATCATGATGGACATCCGTTACCTGCGCCGCCTGTGGGACCAGATCGGCGCGCAGATCAAGACCATCGGCGCCCCCAGCGTCATTTACGAAGACCTGGGCCTGGCCCTGCGGACGCTGCGCGACCTGGTCAGCCCGAAGATCGAGAAGATCCGCATCGACTCCCGGGAAACCTTCCAGAAAACCACGCAGTTCGTCGCCGAACTGATGCCGGAAATCGCCGATCGCCTGGAACACTATCCGGGCGAGCGGCCGATCTTCGACCTGTATGGCGTCGAAGACGAAATCCAGAAAGCCCTGGAGCGCAAGGTGCCGCTCAAGTCCGGTGGTTACCTGGTGGTCGACCCGGCGGAAGCCATGAGCACCATCGACGTCAACACCGGGGCTTTCGTCGGTCACCGCAACCTCGAAGAAACCATCTTCAAGACCAATCTCGAAGCGGCGACCGCCATTGCCCGCCAGCTGCGCCTGCGCAATCTGGGCGGGATCATCATCATCGACTTCATCGACATGGAGGATGAAGAACACCAGCGCCAGGTGCTGCGCACCCTGGAAAAACAGCTGGAGCGCGATCATGCCAAGACCAACATCATCGGCATCACCGAGCTGGGCCTGGTGCAGATGACCCGCAAGCGTACCCGGGAGAGCCTGGAGCAGGTGCTGTGCGAACCCTGCAGCAGCTGCCAGGGCCGCGGCAAGCTGAAAACCCCGGAGACCATCTGCTACGAAATCTTCCGGGAAATCCTGCGGGAGGCGCGGGCCTATCAGGCCGAAGGTTATCGGGTCCTGGCGAACCAGAAAGTGGTCGACCGGCTGCTTGACGAAGAGTCGGGCAACGTCGCGGAACTGGAGGCCTTTATCGGCCGGACCATCCGTTTTCAGGTCGAAACCATGTATTCCCAGGAACAATACGACGTGGTGCTGCTCTGAGTCCGCGTACCTTACATTTACCGGATACAGCTGGCCTCGTTGTGCATGACTCTTGCCACGGGGGCCAACTGACATGGAGCGTCTGATGCGCTTTCTCGCTGCTCTGACCCGCTGGGGGCTGGGGCTTTGTGCATTGCTGCTGGTGCTGACGGCCTTGTACGTCAGCCTGGGTCGGGAACTGACCCCGCTGGTGGCTGAATATCAGGCCGAGGTCCAGGCCAAGGCTCAGGAAGCCCTGGGCATGCCGGTGCAGGTCGGCCGGCTGGAAGGCAGCTGGAGCGGTTTTTCGCCGATCCTGCTGGCCCGCGACGTGATAGTCGGCGAGGGCGCCAATGCCTTGCGCCTGGATCAGGTGCGGGTGGCGCCCGATCTGCCCGGCAGCGCCCTGGCGCGCCAGCTGCGGATCAAGCATCTTGAGTTCAGTGGCCTCAACCTGAGCCTGAAGGAAGGTCCGGATGGGCGCTGGGCGCTCGAAGGCCTGCCGGTGCGGGATAACCAGCCTATCGACCCCGAGCAGTTGCTCAACCGCATGCAGATGGTCAGTGAGCTGTCGGTGCTCGACAGTCAGGTGACCCTGCAACCGCTCGACCATCCCGCGATCGCCTTGACCTACGTTGGCCTCAATCTGCGTGCCGGCCCCAGCCGTCAACGCCTGGATGCGCGCCTGACCCTGCCGGACGGCCAGCCTCTGGCGGTCAGCTTGCGCACGCGAATCCGCGCCAGCGCCTGGCGCGAAGGGCAGGTCGACGCTTACCTGAGCCTGCCACAAAGCAACTGGGCGAAATGGCTACCGCCGCACGTGACCCAGCAGTGGAAGTTCTCCGAGCTCAAGGCCGGTGGCGATTTCTGGCTCAGCTGGGGCGATGGTTTATTGCAGAGCCTGGTCGCGCGCCTGAATGCACCGCAGGTCAGCGGGGCCTATGACGAGCGCAAACCAATCACCGTGAAGAACCTGGCGCTCAATGCCTATTTCCAGCGCAACGACCAGGGCCTCAGCGTCGCCTTCGACTCGCTGGCCATGAACATCGGCGAGACGCGCTGGGAGTCCCGCCTGCAGTTGCAACAGACCGGTACCGTCAACAGTGCCGAAGAGCTCTGGCACTTGCAGGCCGACCGCCTCGACCTGACGCCGCTCACGCCGGTCCTGGATGCCTGGGCGCCGTTGCCGGAAAAGGTCGCGACCATCATCGACAACCTCAAGGTCACGGGCGCGCTGCGCAACATCCTGTTCGACTTCCGGCCGCAGGTCAGCGGCGATCAGCGCCTGAGTTTTGCTGCCAACCTGGAACAGGTCGGGTTTAACGCCTATCACGGCGCGCCGGCGGCCCGTAACGTCAGCGGCAGCATCAGCGGCGACCTGGGGCAGGGCGAGTTGCGCATGGACAGCAAGGACTTTGCCTTGCACCTGGACCCGATCTTCGCCAAGCCCTGGCAGTACCTCCAGGCCAATGCCCGGCTGACCTGGAAGCTCGACCAGCAGGGTTTCACCCTGATCGCGCCGTACCTCAAGGTCCTGGGCGAGGAGGGCAAGATCGCCGGCGACTTCCTGATCCGCCTGCATTTCGACCACACCCAGGAAGACTATATGGACCTGCGGGTCGGCCTGGTCGATGGCGACGGTCGTTATACTGCCAAGTACCTGCCCGAAGTGCTCAGCCCGGCCCTGGACGAATGGCTGCGCACGGCGATCCTCAAGGGCGCGGTGGATGAAGGTTTCTTCCAGTACCAGGGTTCGCTGAACCATGGCGCGGCCGACACCGCGCGCAGCATCAGCCTGTTCTTCAAGGTGCACGATGCCGAGCTGGCCTTCCAGCCGGGCTGGCCGCATATCGGCAAGGTCAGCGGCGATGTGTTCATCGAGGACAGCGGTGTGCGCATCCTGGCCAGCAAGGGCCAGTTGCTCGACACCCAGGTGAGCGACGTCTACGTCAATATTCCCCATGTACCCGCGGGGCAAAGCACCCATATGTTCATCGACGGCGAGTTCGCCGGCGGCCTGGGTGATGGTCTGAAAATTCTTCAGGAAGCGCCGATCGGCACGGGCCCGACCTTTGCCGGCTGGCAGGGCGAGGGCGACCTGCAGGGCAAGCTGAAGCTGGATATCCCGCTGGTCAAGGGCGAAGAGCCGAAGGTGCTGGTGGACTTCAAGACCAACAAGGCACGGCTCAAGTTGAGCGAACCGGAGTTGGAGTTGAGCCAGCTCAAGGGCGATTTCCGTTTCGACAGCAGCAAAGGCTTGAGCGGCCAGGGCATCAGCGCCCAGGCCTTCGAGCGCCCGGTGACCGCGCAGATCTTTGCCGATGGCCGTCCCGGCAAGCTCGATACCCGGGTCGTCGCCAAGGGCCAGGTGTCGGTCAATAAGCTCACGGAGTGGCTGAAATACAACCAGCCGTTGCCGGTTTCCGGCGATATTCCCTACCAGCTGCAGCTCAACCTCGACGGTGCGGACAGCCAACTGATGGTCAGTTCCAGCCTCAAGGGGGTTGCCGTCGACTTGCCCGCGCCTTTCGGCATAGCGGCCAGCCAGGGGCGTGACAGTGTATTGCGCATGACCTTGCAGGGCGCCGAGCGGCGTTACTGGTTCGATTACGGCGATCTGGCCAACTTTACTTTCGCTGCGCCGAGCGGCAATTTTGCCGATGGCCGTGGCGAGTTGTTCCTCGGCGAGGGCGACGCCGTGTTGCCGGGGGGCAAGGGCCTGCGGGTGCGCGGTGTGCTGTCGGAACTGGATGTGGAGCCGTGGAAGGCGCTGGTCGATCGCTATGCCGGGCAGGACGCGGGCGGTAGCGCCAAGCAACTGCTCAGTGGCGCCGACTTCCGGGTCGGCAAGCTCAGCGGTTTTGGCACAACCCTGGATGAGGCCCGTGTGCAGTTGACGCGCAAGCCATCCTCCTGGGCCCTGCAGCTCGACAGCCAGCAGGCCAAGGGCAACGTGGCGATTCCCGATGCCAAGGCCGCGCCGATGGCGGTCAATCTGCAGTACGTGCGCCTGCCAGCCGCCGATCCGACGGTGCAGGCCGACGAGAACGCACCGGACCCGCTGGCCTCGGTCGACCCGAAGAAAGTCCCGGCGCTGGATCTCTCGATCAATCAGCTGTACCAGGGCAACGACCTGATCGGCGCCTGGTCGCTGAAAGTGCGCCCGACCGCCAAGGGCATGGCCTTCAACAGCCTCGACCTGGGCCTCAAGGGCATGGTCCTGCAAGGCGCCGGCGGCTGGGAAGGCGAACCCGGCGCGGCCACCAGCTGGTACAAGGGCCGCCTGGGCGGCAAGAACCTGGCGGACGTGCTCAAGGGCTGGGGCTTTGCGCCGACCGTGACCAGCGAAGAATTCCATATGGATGTGGACGGGCGCTGGCCCGGGTCGCCGGCCTGGGTCGGGCTCAAGCGGTTCTCGGGCAGCCTGGATGCGACCCTGCGCAAAGGCCAGTTCGTGGAAGTCGAAGGCGGGGCACAGGCCCTGCGGGTCTTCGGCCTGCTGAACTTCAACTCCATCGGCCGGCGCCTGCGCCTGGACTTCTCCGACCTGTTCGGCAAGGGCCTGAGCTACGACCGGGTCAAGGGTTTGCTGGTGGCCAGCAACGGCGTCTACGTGACCCGCGAACCCATCACCCTGACCGGGCCGTCGAGCAACCTGGAACTCAATGGCACCCTGGACCTGGTGGCCGACCAGGTGGATTCGAAGCTGCTGGTGACGCTGCCGGTGACCAACAACCTGCCGATCGCCGCGCTGATCGTCGGTGCGCCGGCGGTCGGCGGGGCGCTGTTCCTGATCGACAAGCTGATCGGCGACCGGGTGTCGCGCTTCGCCAGCGTCCAGTACAGCGTCAAGGGGCCCTGGAAGGACCCGAAAATCACCTTCGACAAGCCTTTTTGAAAAACCGCGGCCCGGGTCTATGGAGTAGCATGGCCACATATCCAACCTGGAGTGCGCCATGTCTCTCGCGGTGATTCAAATGGTCAGCCAGAGCGACGTGCTGGCTAATTTGCAGCAGGCGCGCAGCCTGCTGGAACAGGCGGCTGCCGGCGGTGCGCGGCTGGCCGTACTGCCAGAGAACTTCGCCGCCATGGGACGCCGCGACGCGGCGGCCATCGGTCGTGCCGAGGCCCAGGGCGAAGGTCCGATCCTGCCCTGGTTGAAACAGACCGCCCGCGACCTCAAGTTATGGATAGTGGCCGGCACCTTGCCGCTGCCCCCGGTGGACCAGCCGGAGGCCAAGGCCCGTGCCTGTTCGCTGTTGATCGACGAGCACGGCGAGCAAGTGGCGCGCTACGACAAGCTGCATCTGTTCGACGTGGACGTGGCCGACAATCGCGGCCGTTACCGGGAGTCGGATGACTATGCTCATGGAGAGCAGGTGGTGGTGGCGGATACGCCGGTGGGCCGGGTTGGCCTGACCGTGTGCTACGACCTGCGTTTCCCCGAGCTGTACAGCGAATTGCGAGCCGCCGGGGCGGAACTGATCAGCGCTCCTTCGGCGTTCACCGCCGTGACCGGCGCGGCGCATTGGGATGTACTGATCCGTGCCCGGGCCATCGAAACCCAGTGTTACCTGCTGGCGGCGGCGCAGGGCGGCATTCATCCGGGACCCCGGGAGACCTTCGGCCATGCGGCCATCGTCGACCCCTGGGGCCGGGTGCTGGCGCAACAGGATCAAGACGAGGCCGTGCTGCTGGCCGAGCGCGACAGCAGCGAACAGGCGTCCATCCGGGCGCGCATGCCGGTGGCCAGTCACCGGCGCTTTTTCTCGCAAGGCGCGCAGCGACTTGCTTAAGAACGACGAATTTAAGGCGTAAAGCATATGAGCGGGTTGTTATCTTCAGTCAGTGAACACCTTCTGGCGCCCGGCGGCGTGACCCTGGAAAGCCTGCAGGGCGTGCTCGGCGATCTGGCCGGCCCGGGCATCGATGCCGCCGACCTGTATTTCCAGGGGCAGATTTCCGAGTCCTGGTCGCTGGAAGACGGCATCGTCAAGGAAGGCAGCTTCAATCTGGACCAGGGCGTTGGCGTGCGGGCGCAGTCGGGTGAGAAAACCGGCTTTGCCTACAGCAATGCCATCACCCTCGAAGCGCTTGGCCTGGCTGCCCGGGCCGCGCGCTCGATTTCCCGTGCCGGGCAGAACGGCACCGTGCAGGCCTTTACCACCCAGGACGTGGCCCAGCTGTATGCGCCGGACAACCCCCTGGAAGTCATCAGCCGCGCGGAAAAGGTCGAGCTGCTCAAGCGTGTCGACGCCGCGACCCGCGCTCTAGACCCACGCATCCAGCAGGTCAGCGTCAGCATGGCCGGGGTCTGGGAGCGCATTCTCGTAGCCTCCACCGACGGTGGCCTGGCGGCGGATGTGCGGCCTTTGGTGCGCTTCAACGTCAGCGTAATCGTCGAGCAGAACGGCCGCCGCGAGCGTGGCGGTCATGGCGGCGGCGGGCGCACCGATTACCGTTATTTCCTCAGTGAGGACCGCGCCATGGGTTACGCCCGTGAGGCTTTGCGTCAGGCACTGGTCAACCTGGAAGCCATCCCTGCGCCAGCTGGCACTCTGCCGGTGGTACTGGGTTCCGGCTGGTCCGGCGTGCTGTTGCACGAAGCGGTGGGTCACGGCCTGGAAGGCGATTTCAACCGCAAGGGCAGCTCGGCCTACAGTGGGCGCATGGGCGAGATGGTGGCCTCGAAACTCTGCACCATCGTTGACGATGGCACCCTGGCCGGGCGGCGTGGTTCGCTGAGCATCGACGACGAAGGCACCCCGACCGAGTGCACTACCCTGATCGAGAACGGTGTGCTCAAGGGCTATATGCAGGACAAGCTCAATGCCCGCCTGATGGGCGTGGCCCGCACCGGCAACGGTCGCCGCGAATCCTATGCGCACCTGCCGATGCCGCGCATGACCAACACCTACATGCTGGGTGGCGAAAGCGATCCGGCGGAAATCATCGCCTCGGTGAAAAAAGGTATCTACTGCGCCAACCTGGGTGGCGGTCAGGTGGACATCACCAGTGGCAAGTTCGTGTTCTCCACCAGTGAGGCGTATCTGATCGAAGACGGCAAGATCACCGCGCCGGTCAAAGGCGCGACCCTGATCGGCAACGGGCCGGAAGCCATGAGCCGGGTGTCGATGGTCGGTAACGACCTGGCGCTGGACAGTGGCGTGGGGACATGTGGCAAGGATGGGCAGTCGGTGCCGGTGGGTGTCGGCCAGCCGACCTTGAAGATCGATGCGATCACCGTGGGTGGCACGGGCGCTTGAGGCGTGAAGCGGCGGGTGAGTTGCAGGGCAACCCACCCGGATCGAGGCTCAGCGCAGGCCGCGTTGAGTCTCGTCCAGCTCGCGGATGTATTTGAAGATTTTACGGCTGGAGGCAGGCGGCTTGTTATGGGCCACCTCATGCTGGGCCTGACGAATCAGGGAGCGCAACTGCTGACGATCCGCTTCCGGATAGTCAGCGACGAACTTCTCCAGGACCGCGTCATCGCCGGCGATCAAGCGATCGCGCCAGCGCTCCAGGCCATGGAAACGTTCGTTGTACTGGCGAGTCGAGGCGTCGAGCTGGTCCAGCAGCACCAGGATCGCGCTGGTGTCCTGATCGCGCATCAGCTTGCCGATGAATTGCAGGTGGCGTTTACGCGCGATATGGGCGACATGCTTGGGCGCATCCGCCAAGGCCCGGCGCAGGGCGTCGGTCAACGGCAGTTTGTTCAGCAAGTCGGGCTTGAGTGTTGTAAGGCGCTCGCCGAGGTCAACCAGAGCATGCAGCTCGCGTTTGACCTGGGATTTGCTTTTCTCCCCATCGAGGGAGTCGTCGTAAGAATCAACCATGGTGGCAGTCCGCAAAGAAACGCCGCCATGATAACCAGTCGGGGGCCGCTTGTCCGGCCCGGTCGCTCGAAGGCCTTAACCGAAAGCAGAATTTGAGTGGAGAAAACCATGAGTGCAGCACAAAGCGTCGGCCCGCAGGCTTTGCCGGCACTGCAGGAACAAGTCGAGCAGATCATCGCCGAGGCCAAGCGCCAGGGCGCCAGTGCCTGCGAAGTGGCGGTTTCTCTGGAGCAGGGCCTGTCGACTTCGGTTCGCCAGCGGGAAGTGGAAACCGTCGAATTCAATCGCGACCAGGGTTTTGGCATCACGCTCTACGTCGGTCAGCGCAAGGGCTCGGCCAGCACTTCGGCCAGTGGTCCCGAGGCGATTCGCGAAACCGTTGCCGCGGCCCTGGCCATCGCCAAGCACACCTCGGAAGACGAAAGCTCGGGGCTGGCCGATGCCGCGCTGATGGCCCGGGACGTGCCGGACTTCGACCTGTTTCACGCTTGGGACATTACCCCGGAGCAAGCCATCGAACGGGCACTGGCCTGTGAAGCCGCGGCCTTTGCCGCCGACAGCCGGATCAAGAACGCCGACGGCACTACCCTGAGCACCCACCAGGGCTGCCGTGTGTACGGCAACAGCCACGGTTTTATCGGCGGTTACGCCTCGACCCGACACAGCTTGAGCTGCGTGATGATCGCCGAGGCCGACGGCCAGATGCAGCGTGACTACTGGTATGACGTCAATCGCCAGGGCCATCTGCTGACGGACCCGGTGACCATCGGCCAGCGCGCCGCGCAACGGGCCGCGAGTCGTCTGGGCGCGCGCCCGGTACCGACCTGCGAAGTGCCGGTGCTGTTTTCCGCGGAACTGGCTGGTGGATTGTTCGGCAGTTTCCTGGGGGCGATTTCCGGCGGCAACCTGTACCGCAAGTCGTCCTTCCTCGAGGGCGCGCTGGGACAGCGGCTGTTCCCCGAGTGGCTGACCATCGATGAGCGTCCGCACTTGATGCGCGCCCTGGGCAGCTCGGCCTTCGATGGCGATGGCCTGGCTACCTACGCCAAGCCTTTCGTCGAGAACGGCGAACTGGTGTCCTACGTTCTGGGGACTTATTCCGGGCGCAAGCTCGGCCTGCCCAGCACCGCCAACGCCGGTGGCGTGCACAACCTGTTCGTGACCCATGGCGAGGAAGACCAGGCGGCCTTGCTGCGCCGCATGGGCCGGGGCCTGCTGGTCACCGAGCTGATGGGCCACGGGCTGAACATGGTCACCGGCGATTACTCTCGGGGCGCGGCCGGTTTCTGGGTCGAAAATGGAGAAATCCAGTTCGCTGTCCAGGAAGTGACCATTGCCGGCAACATGCGCGACATGTTCAAGCAGATCATCGCCGTGGGTAACGATCTGGAGCTGCGCAGCAACATCCGCACCGGTTCGGTATTGATCGAACGCATGACGGTCGCCGGCAGCTAAATCGCAGCAGCGGCAACGAAAGCGCGCGTCCCGTCCGGGGGCGCGCGCTTTTTTATTGCCCGGCTTTTGAACACTGACCAACCCTAGCCACCTGTGCAGGGCTCGCTTGGTCTCGAGCTTGTTTTGATTCTCAATATCATATAATAATAAATCTCATTATCGAATGAGCCCAGGTCATGAGTTCTGCCTTGCACGAGCAGCCTTACCTCGAAAGCTGGCGCTGGATGAGCCGCCAGATCCGTTGTGCCCTCGATCCGGACGAGCCGCGCCTGATCGAGCATTACCTGGCTGAAGGGCGCTACCTGGCGTGTTGCACCGCCACCTCGCCCTGGCTGATCGCCGAAACCTCATTTCGCCTGTTGCTCGATACCGCTACCGATACCGCGCTGCCCTGGCATTGGCGCAGCCAGTGCCTGGACCAGGCCTGGCGTCCGTTGCGTGACCTGGAACGCCTGTCTTTCTGCAAATGCCGGCTCAAGCGCTGGCAAAGCCATGCCTGGCAACTGGCGACCTGCTCGTTGCTGCCATCCATTCCCCTTATCGAACTGGTGCAAGGATTTCCCGATGAGTAATACCCGTATCGAACGCGACAGCATGGGCGAGCTGCATGTTCCGGAGCAGGCGCTGTATGGCGCACAGACCCAGCGTGCAGTGGATAACTTTCCCATCAGCCACCAGCGCATGCCGGCGCAGTTCATCCGCGCGCTGATCCTGGCCAAGGCGGCCGCGGCCAAGGCCAACGTCGAACTCAAGCAACTGAGCGAATCCCAGGGCAAGGCCATAGTCGATGCCGCCCAGGGCCTGCTGGAAGGCGATTTCATGCAGCACTTCCCGGTGGATATCTTCCAGACCGGGTCCGGCACCAGTTCCAACATGAACGCCAACGAAGTCATCGCCACCCTGGCCAGCCGTCTGCTCGGCGAGCCGGTCAACCCCAACGACCATGTGAACTGCGGGCAGAGCAGCAACGACATCATCCCGACCACTATTCACGTCAGCGCCGCGCTGGGCTTGCATGAACAACTGCTGCCGGCGCTGGTGCATCTGGTACAGGTCATCGAACGCAAGGCGGTCGAGGTCCATCCGTTCATCAAGACCGGTCGCACTCACCTGATGGACGCGATGCCAGTGCGCATGAGCCAGGTGCTGGAAGGGTGGGCGCAGCAGCTCAAGGCCAATATCGGTCATCTGCAGGATCTGCTGCCGAGCCTGCAATCCCTGGCCCAGGGCGGTACCGCGGTGGGCACCGGGATCAACGCCCACCCGCAGTTCGCCGTGGGTTTCAGCCGGCAACTGAGCAGCCTGACCCAGGTGCAGTTCACGCCGGGCAAGAACCTGTTTGCCCTGATCGGTTCCCAGGACACCGCGGTGGCGGTCTCGGGCCAGCTCAAGGCCATCGCGGTCACCTTGATGAAGATCGCCAACGACCTGCGCTGGATGAACTCCGGGCCTCTGGCCGGCCTCGGCGAGATCGAGCTGGAAGGGTTGCAACCGGGTTCCTCGATCATGCCGGGCAAGGTCAACCCGGTGATTCCGGAAGCCACGGCGATGGTGGCGGCCCAGGTGATCGGCAACGACACCACGATCACGGTGGCGGGGCAGTCGGGCAACTTCGAGCTGAACGTCATGCTGCCGATCATCGCCCAGAACCTGTTGAGCAGCATCGAGCTGCTGGCCAACTCCAGCCGCCTGCTGGCGGACAAGGCGATTGCCAGCTTCAAGGTCAACGAGCCCAAGCTCAAGGAGGCGCTGTCGCGCAACCCGATCCTGGTCACGGCGCTCAACCCGATCATCGGTTACCAGAAGGCCGCTGAAATCGCCAAGACCGCCTACAAGCAGGGGCGCCCGGTAATCGACGTCGCCCTTGAACACACTGATCTGTCACGCAGCCAGCTGGAGATCCTGCTCGACCCGGAAAAACTCACCGCGGGCGGCGTGTAAATCCCGACATTGCTTTGGAGGTTCACCATGGAGCACTGGAAACGCACGATCGAAAGGGCAAACCGTTTCTTCATGCAGGGCGACCTGGTGGACGCCCGTGAGTATTACTTGCAGGCCCTGGCCCTGGCGCAGGTGTTGTTCGAGCGCTGGAGCGATGCCGATGAAGCGGTCGCGGCCTGTGTCATCTCCCATCACAACCTGGCGGACCTGCACCTGCGCCTGAACCAGCCGGAGGAGAGCGCGGAATACCTCTGCGCCATCCATCAGCGGCTGTTGCAGACCATGCAGGACAACCGCCTGGCGCCAGCGCTGCGGGAAGCTGCGTTGCGCCAGAGCAGCAAGACCTACGTCGAGTTGCTCAACTTCATCAGTGAGTACGGTGAATACCCCCGTACGCATCGCCTGCTGGAGCGCAATGTCGCGCAATCGACTTCCGGCGCCGCGACCCCGAATGCCCCTCATTACGGAGCACATTGATATGTCCTTTACCTTGCCTGCATTGCCCTACGCCTACGACGCCCTGGAACCGCACATCGACGCGCAGACCATGGAGATTCACTACACCAAGCATCACCAGACCTATATCAACAACCTCAACGCGGCCGTGGAAGGCACTGAATGGGCCGACTGGTCGGTGGAAAGACTGGTGGCCGGGGTCCAGCAGTTGCCGGAGAAGCTGCGGGCGGCGGTCATCAACCAGGGCGGTGGCCATGCCAACCATTCGTTGTTCTGGGCAGTGATGGCGCCAACTGGCGGAGGCAAGCCGGACGGTGCGCTGGCCAAGGCAATCGATGAGCAGTTGGGTGGTTTCGAGCGCTTCAAGGAAGCCTTCACCAAGGCCGCGCTCACCCGTTTCGGCAGCGGTTGGGCCTGGCTCAGCGTGACCCCGCAAAAGACCCTGGTGGTCGAGAGCAGCGGTAACCAGGACAGCCCGTTGATGAATGGCAATACCCCGATTCTCGGTCTGGACGTGTGGGAGCACGCGTATTACCTGCGTTACCAGAACCGGCGGCCGGAATACATCAATGCGTTCTACAACGTGATCAATTGGCCTGAAGTAGCCCAGCGCTATCAGGCCGCACTGGTTTGAGCCCCCACCGATAAAAAGACCTAAGGCTGACTATGGGCACTGAAACACTGACGATCAGCAGCGGGCGGATGTTTCGTTACGCGTTCGGTTCGCTGTTGCTGTTGGCGGGTACTGCATTGCTGGTTGCCCAGGGCTTGTCCTGGCTGGAGCTGGAACCGCGCTTGTTGCGTGCGTTGCAGGGCGGGGCGGTGTGTGCCCTGGGAACCGCGCTGGGGGCAGTGCCGGTGCTGGTCATTCGCAAGATGCCGCTGGCGCTGAGTGACACCCTGTTGGGATTCGGCGCCGGGGTGATGCTGGCGGCCACGGCCTTTTCGCTGATCGTGCCCGGGATCGCCGCGGCGGAAAAACTCGGGTTGTCGCCCTGGGCTTCGAGCGGCCTGATCAGCTTCGGCATCATGCTCGGTGCCTTGGGGTTGTTTCTAGTGGATCGCAAGGTGTCGGGGGGCAGCCCGGAGAAACTGATGGGCACCCTTGAGCACCCGGTCATCCCGCCGCGAATCTGGCTGTTTGTGTTTGCCATCATCGCCCACAACATTCCCGAGGGAATGGCCGTGGGCGTTTCCGCGGGTGGCGGTATGCCGGAGGCGGATAGCCTGGCCATGGGCATCGCCTTGCAGGATGTACCGGAAGGCCTGGTGATTGCTCTGGTGCTGGCTGGCGCCGGCATGTCCCGGGTCAAGGCATTCCTGATCGGTGCCGCTTCGGGCCTGGTGGAGCCGGTGTTCGCCTTGCTTTGTGCGTGGCTGGTGAGCCTGGCCGAGATGCTGTTGCCGCTCGGGTTGGCGTTGGCGGCGGGGGCCATGCTGCTGGTGGTGGCCCACGAAGTGATCCCCGAATCACGACGCAACGGTCATGAAAAGCTGGCGAGCCTGGGCTTGTGTGTCGGCTTTTGCCTGATGATGGTCATGGATACGGCACTCGCCTGAGTGCCTTTCGGCGGGCTTGCCCCGCCGACCTTACTCGCCTTCGTCGAAGAAGTTATTGATCAGTGCCACCAGCGCTTCCAGCGCCTCCTGCTCCTGTTCGCCTTCGGTCTTCAGATGAATCTTGGTGCCTTTGCCGGCGGCCAGCATCATCATCGCCATGATGCTCTTGCCGTCGACCATCGACTCCGGCGTTCTCCCTGCACGGATCTGGCAAGGAAACTGACCGGCCACGCCGACGAACTTTGCCGAGGCACGGGCATGCAGACCCAGTTTGTTGATGATTTCAATTTCCAGAGCAGGCATCGCGGGGTAGATCCTTTCAGCTAAGGTCGCGGTGGCGAACCTGGACGTTCTTCAGGGACTTTTGCAGGACTTGGCCCAAGCGTTCGGTCAGGTAGACCGAGCGATGGTGGCCGCCCGTACAGCCAATGGCAATAGTGACGTAGGCGCGGTTGCTGGCGGCAAAGCGTGGCAACCATTTCAGCAGGTAGCTGGAGATGTCCTGGAACATTTCCTCGACGTCCGGCTGGGCGGCCAGGTATTCGGCAACCGGCTGGTCGAGCCCGGACTGGGCGCGCAACTCGGGCTTCCAGTACGGGTTGGGCAGGCAGCGCACATCGAACACCAGGTCGGCGTCGACCGGCATGCCACGCTTGAATCCGAAAGACTCCACCAGGAAGGCGGTGCCCGGTTCCGGCTGGTTCAACAGGCGCAACTTGATGGTATCGCGCAGTTGGTACAGGTTCAGGTTGGTGGTGTTGACCTTGAGGTCGGCGAGGTCGGCAATCGGACCCAGCAGGTGGCTTTCGTCTTGAATCGCCTCGGCCAGCGAGCGATTGTTGCTGCTCAAGGGGTGGCGACGGCGGGTTTCGGAAAAGCGCTTGAGCAGGGTTTCTTCGTCAGCGTCCAGGTACAGCACATCGCACTGGATATGCCGGCTGCGTACTTCCTCGAGCAGTTCGGGAAAGCGCGACAAGTGGCTTGGCAGGTTGCGGGCGTCGATCGACACGGCGACCAGTGGCTGCGTCAGCTCGGTATGGATCAGCGCTCGCTCGGCCAATTCGGGCAACAGCCCGGCCGGCAGGTTGTCGATGCAGTAATAGCCATTGTCCTCGAGTACATCGAGGGCGGTGCTTTTACCCGAGCCGGACCGGCCGCTGACGATGATCAAACGCATGATTACTGACCGTTCTGTTCGTCCAGGACAACCTTGTACAAGGCTTCATTGCTGGTGGCGCTGCGCAGCTTGTCGCGCACCTCTTTGCGGTCCAGCATGCTGGCAATCTGCCGGAGCAGTTCCAGGTGCGCATCGGTGGCGGCTTCCGGGACCAGCAGTACGAACAGCAGGTCGACCGGTGCGCCGTCGATGGCGTCGAAATCGATGGGGGCGTCCAGGTGCATCAGGGCACTGATGGGCGACTCACAGCCTTTGAGGCGGCAGTGTGGAATGGCGATGCCGTTGCCAAAACCGGTAGAACCCAGCTTTTCACGGGCAATCAGGCTTTCGAAGACATCTTGCATCTCCAGATCAGGCACTTCGCGGCTGATCAGGTTGGCAATTTGTTCGAGGGCACGTTTTTTACTGCCGCCCGGCACGTTCACCAGGGAACGGCCGGGGGTCAGGATGCTTTCAAGTCGGATCATGGGAGGGGAGTGTTAGCGACCCGTGCCTTGGAGAAGGTGGAGTTGCTTTTCCTTATGCTTTTTCAGTTGGCGGTCAAGCTTGTCCGTGAGCAAGTCGATTGCGGCATACATATCGTCATGTTCTGCATTGGCGACGACTTCCCCACCATGGATGTGCAGCGTGGCCTCGATTTTCTGCTTCAGTTTCTCGACGGCCAGCGTTACCTGCACATTGGTAATCTTGTCAAAGTGCCGCTCCAGTCGGTCGAGTTTTTCGCCGATGTAAGCGCGCAGAGGTTCGGTCACTTCCAGTTGGTGTCCACTGATGTTGACTTGCATACAGCTTCTCCTTCGTTGCCAGTGCATAAAGCGGCAGGTCGATTGACCTGCCACTGGAACGCTGTGGCGAGCCCGGCGGCTACATCAACCGCTTCCGTTCGCTGGAAGGCGCGATCCCCAGGGATTCGCGGTACTTGGCGACGGTACGACGGGCTACCTGAATGCCTTGTGCCTCCAGTAAACCAGCGATCTTGCTGTCACTCAACGGCTTTTTCTGATTTTCCGCGGCGACCAGTTTTTTGATGATCGCGCGGATCGCCGTGGACGAGCATTCACCGCCTTCGGAGGTACTTACGTGGCTGGAGAAAAAGTATTTCAGTTCATAAATGCCCCGTGGGGTATGCATGAATTTTTGCGTGGTCACCCGGGAAATCGTCGACTCGTGCATGCCCACCGCTTCGGCGATGTCATGCAGGACCAACGGTTTCATCGCCTCATCGCCGTACTCGAGGAAGCCGCGCTGATGCTCGACGATCTGGGTGGCGACTTTCATCAGGGTTTCGTTACGGCTCTGCAGGCTCTTGATGAACCAACGGGCTTCCTGCAGCTGGTTGCGCATGAAGGTGTTGTCAGCGCTGGTGTCGGCGCGTCGCACGAAACCAGCGTATTGCGGGTTGACGCGCAGGCGCGGCACGGACTCCTGGTTCAGCTCCACCAGCCAGCGTTCGTTATCCTTGCGCACGATGACGTCGGGAACCACGTATTCGGCTTCGGTGGATTCGATTTGCGAGCCCGGTCGTGGGTTGAGGCTCTGCACCAGTTCGATGACCTGGCGCAGTTCGTCTTCCTTGAGCTTCATGCGCCGCATCAGCTGGCTGTAGTCGCGGCTGCCGAGCAGGTCGATGAAGTCGGTGACCAGGCGCTTGGCTTCAGTCAGCCAGGGAGTCTTGGCGGGCAGCTGGCGCAGTTGCAGCAGCAGGCATTCGCCCAGGTTACGGGCGCCGATGCCGGCGGGCTCGAACTGCTGGATGCGGTGCAGGACGGCCTCGATTTCATCGAGTTCGATGTCCAGCTCCGGATCGAAGGCTTCGAGGATTTCCTCGAGGGTTTCGTCCAGATAGCCCTGATTGTTGATGCAGTCGATCAGGGTCACGGCGATCAGGCGATCGGTGTCGGACATGGGCGCCAGGTTCAACTGCCAGAGCAGATGGCTCTGCAGGCTTTCGCCGGCCGAGGTGCGGGTGGTGAAGTCCCACTCGTCGTCATCGTTGCTGGGCAGGCTGCTGGCGCTGGTCTGGTAGACGTCTTCCCAGGCGGTATCGACTGGCAGATCGTTGGGAATGCGTTCGTTCCATTCGCCGTCCTCGAGGTTGTCCACCGTCGGGGCGGTTTCCTGGTAGGAGGGTTCCTGGATATCGGTATTGGGTTTCTGCTCGGCGTTGTCGGCCAGCGGATCGGTGTTATCGAAGTCGTCGCCTTCTTCCTGGCGCTCGAGCATCGGGTTGGACTCCAGGGCCTCCTGGATTTCCTGTTGCAGGTCCAGGGTCGACAATTGGAGCAGGCGGATGGCCTGTTGCAGCTGCGGTGTCATCGTCAGCTGCTGGCCCATTCTGAGGACTAGCGATGGTTTCATGGCAGGGGCTTAACACCTTATTCGCCGGCGCACATGCGCCATCCACTACAGGGCGCGTGAGCGCCAAACATAAGCAAATTATATGCCTGAAACTGAAGTGTTTGCCTAGAGCGCTGTAACAATAAAAACAGCAGGGTTTTATTGGGGCGGGCGCTCTGGCGACCAGCCAAACACCTCAGGGCTTACAGGCGGAACTCATGGCCCAGGTAAACTTCCTTGACCAGCTCGTTGGCGAGGATGGTTTCGGCGTCGCCTTCGGCGATCAGCTGACCGTCGTTGACGATGTAGGCGGTTTCGCAGATATCCAGGGTTTCACGGACGTTGTGGTCAGTGATGAGTACGCCGATGCCCTTGGCTTTCAGGTGATGAATGATCTGCTTGATGTCGCCTACCGAGATCGGGTCTACGCCGGCGAAGGGTTCGTCGAGCAGGATGAACTTGGGGGCGGTGGCCAGTGCGCGAGCGATTTCCACGCGGCGACGTTCACCGCCGGAAAGGCTCATGCCCAGGTTGTCGCGAATGTGGTTGATGTGGAATTCCTGCAGCAGGCTTTCCAGTTCCTGGCGACGGCCGGCCTTGTCGAGTTCCTTGCGGGTCTCGAGGATGGCCATGATGTTGTCGGCCACCGAGAGCTTGCGGAAGATCGAGGCTTCCTGCGGCAGGTAGCCGATCCCGGCGCGGGCACGGCCGTGCATTGGCTGGTGGCTGACATCCAGGTCGTCGATCAGGATGCGACCCTGATCGGCCTGGACCAGGCCGACGATCATGTAGAAGCAAGTGGTCTTGCCGGCGCCGTTGGGGCCGAGCAGGCCGACGATCTGGCCGCTGTCGATGGACAGGCTGACGTCACGCACGACCTGGCGGCTCTTGTAGCTCTTGGCCAGGTGCTGAGCTTTCAGAGTTGCCATTACTGGGCCTTTTCGTCAGTTTTCTTTTTCGGCTGGATGACCATGTCGATCCGTGGGCGCGACTCGGTGACCTTGCTGCCGGTAGCGCGACCGGCGCTGGCCAGCTTCTTGTTGGTGTCGTAGACGATTTTCTCGCCCTGGGTGATGTTGCCGTCCTTGTCGACGACCTTGGCACGGTCGATCAGCACGACGCGGTTCTGCGCAGCGTGGTACTGGATGGTCATGCCATAGCCCTGGACCGGCTTGGTATCGCCCTGGGTTTGGATCTGCTCGAAGTAGGCCAGGTTGCCCACCGAGGTCACCACGTCGATGTCACCGGTCTGGGTGCGGGTGATGGTCACGGTATTGCCGGTGACCTTCATCGAGCCCTGGGTGATGATCACGTCGCCCCTGTAGGTGGCTACGCCATTCTTGTCGTCCAGTTGAGCGTCGTCGGCCTGGATGCGGATTGGTTGCTGGCTATCGTTCGGCAGAGCCCAGGCGCTCACGCTTCCCAGTGCTGCGCCCAGACCGAGCAAAATAGGGAGGGTTTTAACGAGCCTCATACTGTCCTCTTACGTTCGATAGCAGGTTCATCCTGCCGTCTTTCAAATACGCTTTCATTCCCTTGCCAGTCGTCACGCCGCCGGCGCCGTCGATTCTAACGTCTTGATCGGTCTGCGCATATTGCTTCTGCGGGAATACTGTCATGCGGGTCGTGGTGATCAGCAGGTTGCGATTTTTCTCGTCGGTGCGCGAAACCCGTACCGAATCGATCAGCTCGACCTGGGTGCCATCCGGGTTGACTTCGCCGTGCTCGCTCTGGACGTGCCAGGGGAAGGCGGTGCCGCGATACATCTGCAGGTCCGGCTTGGTCAACAGTGTCACCTCGGTGGCCTTGAGGTGTTCGACCTTGTCGGACGTCATTTCGTACTGCAGCTTGCCGTCGGGCAGGTACTGCACGCTACGGGCGTTGATGGCGTAGTAGTCGATGGCGCTTTCGTCGACCTGCGCGACCGGCTTGTCGAGGAAGCGTTCCGGGCTGATGTTCCAGTACCCCACCGCCAGGAACAGCACGGTGATGATGCCGAAGATCAGGATGTTGCGAATCTTTTTGCTCAGCATGGGAGGCTCTATAAGTAGGCGGCGTGGGCCGCTTCAAGGCTGCCTTGGGCGCGCAGGATCAACTCGCAGAACTCGCGGGCGGCACCTTCGCCGCCACGGGCCTGGGTGACGCCATGGGCGTGTTCACGGACAAAGCTGGCGGCATTGGCGACGGCCATGCCCAGGCCGACCCGGCGGATCACTGGCAGGTCCGGCAGGTCGTCGCCCAGGTAGGCGACCTGCTCATAGCTTAGGCCCAGTTGGGCAAGAAGCCCGTCCAGCACCACCAGTTTGTCTTCGCGACCCTGAAACAGATGGGGAATCCCCAGGTTTTTCGCCCGGCGCTCGACCACCGGCGTCTTGCGACCGCTGATGATTGCCGTCTGCACGCCCGTGGCCATCAGCATCTTGATGCCCTGGCCATCGAGGGTGTTGAAGGTCTTGAACTCGCTGCCGTCTTCAAGGAAGTACAGGCGACCGTCGGTCAGTACACCATCCACGTCGAATACCGCCAGCTTGATGTTCTTGCCGCGTTGCAGCAGATCCGTGCTCATTACATGACTCCCGCGCGCAGCAGGTCGGACAGGTTGAAGGCGCCGATCGGGCGATCGTCCTTGTCCACTACGACCAGTGCGTTGATTCGATTGTCTTCCATGATTTTCAGGGCTTCGGCCGCGAGCATTTCGGCGCGGGCGGTCTTGCCGTGAACGGTCATGACTTCATCGATGGTGGTGTGGTGAATGTCGATGGTGCGGTCCAGGGTGCGGCGCAGGTCGCCGTCGGTGAAGACCCCTGCCAGGCGGCCGTCGGCCTCGACAATGACGGTCATGCCCAGGCCCTTGCGGGTCATTTCCATCAGGGCGTCCTTGAGCAGCGTGCCACGCTGGACCTGCGGCAGCTGCTCGCCGGCATGCATGACGTTCTCGACTTTCAGCAGCAGGCGCCGGCCCAGCGCGCCGCCCGGATGGGAGAAGGCGAAGTCTTCGGCGGTGAAGCCGCGGGCTTCCAGCAGCGCCACGGCCAGGGCGTCGCCCATGACCAGGGCGGCGGTGGTCGAAGAGGTCGGGGCCAGGTTCAGCGGGCAGGCCTCTTGCTTGACCTGGACGTTGAGGTTGACCTCGGCGGCCTTGGCCAGCGCCGAATCAGGGTTGCCGGTGATGCTGATCAGCTGGATGCCCAGGCGCTTGATCAGCGGCAACAAGGTCACGATTTCATTGGTCGAGCCGGAGTTGGACAGGGCCAGGATCACGTCGTCCCGGGTAATCATGCCCATGTCGCCATGGCTGGCTTCGGCCGGATGGACAAAAAACGCGGTGGTGCCGGTGCTGGCCAGGGTGGCGGCGATCTTGTTGCCGATATGCCCGGACTTGCCCATGCCGACCACTACTACGCGGCCTTTGCTGGCCAGAATCATCTCGCAAGCGCGTACGAAATCTGCGTCGATATGTGGCAGCAAGCCTTGTACGGCTTCTATCTCGAGGCGGATGGTGCGTTGTGCCGATTGAATCAGGTCGCTGGATTGGCTCATGTCAGAAATCGTATAGCCTGATGAAAAGGCGGCGATTATAGCGGTAATGATCGATTCCCTCACGCAAGTTCGTCAGCCTTTGTCCTTCTATAGGCTGGAATTGCTCTGTGAAGCCCGTTTTAGCCTGTCGTGATCCTGAACACGGATGGCTTCGGCCTTGGGGGCTCCGTATCAGCAGTGATATAGTTCGCCGCCAGTTCGGCCTGCCCTGGGTGCATGTACTCCCGGCAGGGAGCCAAGCGTCCGAGTGAGAGGCTGCATCGCAAGGAGTTTAGATGAGTGCCGATAACGCCTACGCGGTCGAGCTGAAGGGACTGTCCTTCAAGCGCGGTGCGCGCAGCATCTTCAATAATGTCGATATCCGTATTCCGCGGGGCAAGGTCACCGGCATCATGGGGCCTTCCGGTTGCGGCAAGACCACGCTCCTGCGGTTGATGGGCGCGCAATTGCGTCCCAGCAGCGGTGAAGTCTGGGTCAACGGCCAGAACCTGCCCAAATTGTCGCGCGGCGATCTGTTCGACGCCCGCAAGCAGATGGGCGTGCTGTTCCAGAGCGGCGCGCTGTTCACCGATCTCGATGTGTTCGAGAACGTCGCCTTTCCGCTGCGCGTTCATACCCAGCTGCCGGATGAAATGATCCGCGATATCGTCCTGCTCAAGTTGCAGGCGGTCGGGTTGCGCGGTGCCATCGACCTGATGCCCGACGAGCTGTCCGGCGGCATGAAGCGTCGTGTGGCCCTGGCCCGGGCCATCGCCCTGGACCCGCAGATCCTCATGTACGACGAGCCGTTCGTAGGCCAGGACCCCATCGCCATGGGCGTGCTGGTGCGCCTGATCCGTCTGCTCAACGATGCGCTGGGCATCACCAGCATCGTGGTTTCCCACGATCTGGCGGAAACCGCGAGCATCGCCGACTACATCTATGTGGTGGGCGATGGCCAGGTGCTGGGGCAGGGCACGCCCGACGAGTTGATGGATTCCGATAACCCGCGGATCCGCCAGTTCATGAAAGGCGACCCCGACGGTCCGGTACCCTTTCACTTTCCAGCGCCGGATTACCGCGCAGATCTTCTGGGGAAGCGCTGATGCGCAAAGTATCTTTATTGGAGCGAATTCGTCTGTTCGGTCACTCGGGCATCGACGTTCTCGCGGTGCTCGGGCGTTCGAGCCTGATGCTGTTTCATGTGTTGTTCGGTCGCGGCAGTATCGGCGGCAGCTTCGGCCTGTTGGTCAAGCAGTTGCATTCGGTGGGGGTGATGTCGCTGGTGATCATCGTGGTCTCCGGGATATTCATCGGCATGGTACTGGCGCTGCAGGGCTTCAATATCCTGTCCAGCTACGGTTCGGAGCAGGCGGTGGGGCAGATGGTCGCCCTGACCCTGCTGCGTGAACTGGGGCCGGTGGTCACGGCATTGCTCTTCGCGGGCCGGGCCGGCTCGGCGCTGACCGCGGAAATCGGCAACATGAAAGCCACCGAACAGCTCTCCAGCCTGGAGATGATCGGTGTCGACCCGCTCAAATACATTGTCGCGCCACGTCTGTGGGCCGGTTTCATTTCTCTGCCGTTGCTGGCGATTATCTTCAGCGTGGTGGGCATCTGGGGCGGTTCGTGGGTGGCCGTCGACTGGCTGGGGGTCTATGAAGGTTCCTACTGGTCGAACATGCAAAACAGCGTGACGTTCAATGAGGACGTGCTCAATGGCATCATCAAGAGCATCGTTTTCGCCTTTGTCGTGACCTGGATCGCCGTATTCCAAGGCTATGACTGCGAGCCCACTTCAGAGGGGATCAGTCGTGCCACTACCAAGACCGTTGTGTACGCCTCGTTGGCTGTACTCGGCCTGGACTTTATTCTGACCGCCTTGATGTTTGGAGATTTCTGATGCAAAACCGCACCCTGGAAATCGGTGTCGGCCTTTTCCTGCTGGCTGGCATCCTGGCTTTGCTGTTGCTTGCCTTGCGGGTCAGTGGCTTGTCCCCGACCTCGAGCACCGATACTTATAAACTTTACGCATATTTCGACAATATCGCCGGTTTGACGGTCAGAGCTAAGGTGACCATGGCCGGTGTGACCATCGGCAAGGTCACGGCTATCGATCTGGACCGCGACAGTTTCACCGGTCGGGTCACGCTGCAGTTGGAAAAGCGCGTAGATAACCTGCCGACCGACTCGACTGCATCTATCCTGACCGCTGGGCTGCTCGGCGAGAAATACATTGGTATCAGCGTCGGCGGCGAAGACACGTTGCTCAAGGATGGCGGGACCATCCACGACACCCAGTCTTCACTGGTGCTTGAGGACCTGATCGGTAAATTCCTGCTCAATACCGTTAGCAAAGACGCCAAATGAGGATTTTTTCATGATCTCTACCTTGCGACGTAGCCTGTTGGTATTACTGGCGGCATTGCCGTTGATGGCTCACGCCGTGGCGGCGCCTTCCGCGCATGATCTGGTACAGGACACCACCAACCGTCTGCTGGCCGACCTGGCCGCCAACAAAGAAAAGTACAAGCAGGACCCGCAAGACTTTTATGCGGCGCTGAACAGCATCGTGGGCCCGGTCGTGGATGCCGAAGGTATTTCCAAGAGCATCATGACGGTCAAGTACTCGCGCAAAGCCACGCCGGAACAGATGCGCACCTTTGAGGAAAACTTCAAGAAGGGCCTGTTCCAGTTCTATGGCAACGCCTTGCTGGAGTACAACAACCAGGGCATCGTCGTTGATCCTGCCAGGGACGAGTCGGGCGACCGTACCAGCGTCGGCATGACGGTCAAGGGCAGTAACGGCGCGATCTATCCTGTGTCGTACACGCTGGAGAAGATCAACGGCGAGTGGAAGCTGCGCAACGTGATCATCAATGGCATCAATATCGGCAAGCTGTTCCGCGATCAGTTCGCCGATGCCATGCAGCGCAACGGCAACGACCTGGACAAGACCATCAACAACTGGGCCGGCGAAGTGGCCAAGGCCAAGGAAGCGACCGAAAATTCGCCTGAGAAGGTCACGCAATGAGTGAGTCGGCCGTCCGTCTGGGTGAAGCCGGCGAATTGCTGATCAGCGGTGTGCTGGACTATCGCTCCGGCCCGGGCCTGCGCAAGCAGGGGCAGGCCCTGATCGCCTCGAGCACCGCGGCGGCGCTGGTGCTCGACTGTTCGGCGGTGGAGAAGTCCAGCAGCGTCGGCTTGTCGTTGCTGCTGGCCTTCATGCGTGATGCCGCGGCAGCCGGCAAGGCCGTCAGCATTCGTGCATTGCCTGAAGACATGCGCGAGATCGCCGAGGTTTCCGGTTTGACCGAGCTGCTGGCGCAGCCTTAGTAACCCATCGACAAGCAAGCCCCCCGTCAGAGTCCTGCTATGCGGGGTTCGCAGGCGCGGGGCTTTTTTGTATGATGTCCGACCCGCGCGCACAGGGCGCCGATTGAGGTTGAGCATGCAGGCCAACGAAGTGAAGAGCTTCCTTGAAGGAAAGCTGTCCGAGACTCTTTCATCCGTTCAGGTAGAAGTTGAGGGCGAAGGCTGCAACTTTCAGCTGAACGTGATCAGTGACGAACTGGTGGCCTTGAGTCCGGTCAAGCGTCAGCAGAGCATCTATGCCCATTTGAACCCGTGGATCGCCGATGGCAGCATCCATGCGGTCACTATGAAATTTTTCAGCAGCGCGGCCTGGGCCGAGCGCACCTGAGCCCAAGGGCGTCGAGATTCTTATGGATAAATTGATTATTACCGGCGGCGTTCGTCTTGATGGCGAGATCCGCATTTCCGGGGCAAAGAACTCTGCCCTGCCGATTCTGGCTGCAACCCTGCTGTGCGATGGCCCGGTCACGGTCGCCAACCTGCCGCACCTGCACGACATCACCACCATGATCGAGCTGTTCGGTCGCATGGGCATTGAGCCGGTGATCGACGAGAAGCTCAGCGTCGAAATCGACCCGCGCACCATCAAGACCCTGGTCGCGCCGTACGAGCTGGTCAAGACCATGCGTGCCTCGATCCTGGTGCTGGGCCCGATGGTTGCCCGTTTCGGCGAAGCCGAAGTCGCGCTGCCTGGCGGTTGCGCCATCGGTTCGCGGCCGGTCGACCTGCACATCCGTGGCCTCGAAGCCATGGGTGCGGTGATCGACGTCGAAGGCGGCTACATCAAGGCCAAGGCGCCTGAAGGCGGCCTGCGCGGTGCGCACTTCTTCTTCGATACCGTGAGTGTGACCGGTACCGAGAACATCATGATGGCCGCTGCCCTGGCCAAAGGCCGCAGCGTGCTGCAGAACGCCGCCCGTGAACCTGAAGTGGTCGACCTGGCGAACTTCCTCAACGCCATGGGCGCCAAGGTTTCCGGCGCCGGTACCGACACCATCACCATCGACGGTGTCGAGCGCCTGCACTCGGCGACCTACAAGGTCATGCCTGACCGTATCGAAACCGGCACCTACCTGGTCGCCGCCGCCGTGACCGGCGGTCGCGTGAAGGTCAAGGATACCGATCCGACCATCCTCGAAGCCGTCCTGGAAAAACTCAAGGAATCCGGCGCCGAAGTCACCACCGGCGAGGACTGGATCGAGCTGAACATGCACGGCAAGCGTCCGAAGGCGGTCAACGTGCGCACCGCGCCGTACCCGGCGTTCCCGACGGACATGCAGGCCCAGTTCATCTCGCTCAACGCCATTGCCGAAGGCACGGGTGCAGTGATCGAGACCATCTTCGAAAACCGCTTCATGCACGTCTACGAACTGCACCGCATGGGCGCGAAGATCCAGGTCGAAGGCAACACCGCCATCGTCACCGGCACCGAAATCCTCAAGGGTGCCCCTGTCATGGCCACCGACCTGCGGGCTTCGGCCAGCCTGGTGATCTCGGCCCTGATGGCCGAAGGCGACACCCTGATCGATCGCATCTACCACATCGACCGTGGTTACGAGTGCATCGAAGAGAAGCTGCAGATGCTCGGCGCCAAGATCCGCCGCGTACCGGGCTAGTTTGCGTGATGGGCACAGGGACGTGCCCCAAGGTTTCGTTCCAAGTCGAGCCTGTGTTCAGGCTCGATGCGTGTCTGGCGCCGTTTGCGACCGGGCATGAGTATCCTGATAAGGACTTACGTTTCCCATGTTGACCATCGCACTGTCCAAGGGCCGCATCCTTGATGACACCCTGCCGCTTCTGGCTGAAGCCGGCATCGTGCCCACCGAGAATCCGGACAAGAGCCGCAAGCTGATCATCCCCACGACCCAGGCCGACGTGCGCTTGCTGATCGTGCGCGCCACCGACGTGCCGACCTATGTCGAACATGGTGCCGCCGACCTCGGCGTCGCCGGTAAAGATGTGCTGATGGAATACGGCGGCCAGGGCCTGTACGAGCCGCTGGACCTGCAGATCGCCCAGTGCAAGCTGATGACCGCCGGTGCCATCGGCGCGGTCGAGCCCAAGGGCCGCCTGCGCGTCGCCACCAAGTTCGTCAACGTTGCCAAGCGTTACTACGCCGAGCAGGGTCGCCAGGTCGACATCATCAAGCTGTACGGCTCGATGGAGCTGGCGCCGCTGATCGGTCTGGCCGACAAGATCATCGACGTGGTCGACACCGGCAACACCCTGCGGGCCAACGGCCTGGAGCCCCAGGAGCTGATTTCCATGATCAGTTCCCGTCTGGTGGTCAACAAGGCCTCCATGAAAATGCAGCACGCCCGCATCCAGGCACTGATCGACACCCTGCGCAAAGCAGTGGAGTCGCGACACCGCGGTTGATTCACTCGCGCGGCGCGAGCCGCGCCCGTCTATCCGTGTCATAGCCAATTTTCTCAGGTGCCCGCGCGAATGGACTGGTAGCTTAGGGTGCCTGAGCATTAGCCATTCAATGAGGCCCTCGCTATGACCGCTCCCACTTCGATTCGCCGACTCAACGCTGCTGACCCGGATTTCGCGCATCATCTGGATCATCTGCTGAGCTGGGAAAGTGTGTCTGACGACTCGGTCAATCAGCGGGTGCTGGACATCATCAAGGCGGTGCGCGAGCGCGGCGACGCGGCGCTGGTGGAATTCACCCAGCGTTTCGACGGCCTGCAAGTGGCGTCCATGGCCGACCTGATCCTGCCGCGCGAGCGCCTGGAACTGGCCCTGACCCGGATCACCGTGGCCCAGCGCGAAGCCCTGGAAAAAGCCGCGGCGCGGGTGCGCAGCTACCACGAAAAACAGAAACAGGACTCCTGGAGCTACACCGAAGCCGACGGCACGGTGCTGGGCCAGAAGGTCACGCCGCTGGATCGCGCCGGCCTGTATGTGCCGGGCGGCAAAGCGTCTTATCCATCCTCGGTGTTGATGAATGCCATCCCGGCCAAAGTGGCGGGCGTCACCGAAGTGGTGATGGTGGTGCCGACCCCGCGCGGCGAGGTTAACGAACTGGTGCTGGCCGCGGCCTGTATCGCTGGCGTCGACCGGGTGTTCACCATCGGTGGCGCCCAGGCCGTAGCCGCCCTGGCCTATGGCACCGAGAGCGTGCCGCAGGTGGACAAGGTGGTCGGCCCGGGCAACATCTATGTGGCCACCGCCAAGCGTCACGTATTCGGCCAGGTCGGCATCGACATGATCGCTGGTCCTTCGGAGATCCTGGTGGTGTGCGACGGCCAGACCGATCCGGACTGGATCGCCATGGACCTGTTCTCCCAGGCCGAGCACGACGAAGACGCCCAGGCGATCCTGGTCAGCCCGGACGCGGCGTTCCTCGATCAGGTCGCCGCCAGCATCGCCAAGCTGCTGCCGACCATGGAGCGCGCGGAAATCATCAACACGTCGATCAACGGCCGTGGCGCCCTGATCCAGGTGCGCGACATGCAACAGGCCATCGAAGTGGCCAACCGCATCGCTCCGGAGCACCTCGAACTGTCTGTCGCCGATCCGCAGGCCTGGTTGCCGCAGATCCGTCACGCCGGTGCGATCTTCATGGGGCGTCACACCTCCGAGGCCCTGGGCGACTACTGCGCGGGTCCGAACCACGTGTTGCCGACTTCCGGCACGGCGCGCTTCTCTTCGCCGCTGGGGGTGTATGACTTCCAGAAACGTTCGTCGATCATTTTCTGCTCGGAGCAGGGCGCTTCCGAACTGGGCAAGACCGCCTCGGTGTTGGCCCGTGGCGAGTCGCTGAGCGCCCACGCCCGCAGTGCGGAATACCGGATCATCGCTGACCAGGAACAGGGGCAATAAGCATGAGTAAATTCTGGAGTCCGTTCGTCAAGGGCTTGGTGCCCTATGTGCCGGGCGAACAGCCGAAGCTGACCAAGCTGGTCAAGCTCAACACCAACGAAAACCCTTACGGCCCTTCGCCCAAGGCGCTGGCCGCGATGCAGGGTGAACTGAACGATAACCTGCGCCTGTACCCCGACCCCAACAGCGACCTGCTCAAGCAGGCGGTGGCCCGGTATTACGGGGTACAGAGCAACCAGGTGTTCCTCGGCAACGGTTCCGACGAAGTGCTGGCGCACATCTTCCACGGCTTGTTGCAGCACGACCAGCCGCTGCTGTTCCCGGACATCAGCTACAGCTTCTATCCAGTGTATTGCGGCCTGTATGGCATCGACTTCGACGCGGTGCCGCTGGACGAGCAGTTCCAGATCCGCCCAGCCGATTACGCCAGGCCGAACGGCGGGATCATCTTCCCCAACCCGAACGCGCCGACCGGCTGCCTGCTGGCCCTGGAGGCCGTCGAGCAGATCCTCAAGGCCAGCCCGGATTCGGTCGTGGTGGTGGACGAGGCGTACATCGACTTCGGCGGTGAAACCGCCATCAGCCTGGTGGACCGTTACCCGAACCTGTTGGTGACCCAGACCCTGTCCAAGTCCCGTTCGCTGGCGGGCCTGCGGGTCGGCCTGGCGGTGGGGCACCCGGACTTGATCGAGGCGCTGGAGCGGATCAAGAACAGCTTCAACTCCTACCCGCTGGATCGCCTGGCGATCGTCGGCGCTGCGGCGGCATTCGAGGATCGCGAGTACTTCGCCAAGACCTGCCAGCTGGTGATCGATAGCCGCGAGCAGGTGGTGGCGCAGCTGCGTGCCAAGGGCTTTGAAGTGCTGCCGTCGGCCGCCAACTTCATTTTCGCCCGTCATCCGCAACACGATGCGGCGGGCCTGGCGGCCAAGCTGCGGGAGCAGGGGGTGATTGTCCGGCACTTCAAGCAGGAGCGGATTGCCCAGTTCCTGCGGATCAGTATCGGCACGCCGGAGCAGAACCAGGCCCTGATCGACGGCCTGGGCGAGCTGTAAGCCCTATCGCCAGCCAGCTCTCTCCTGTTGGAGCGAACTGGCTGGCGATGCTTTTACTCTTTTTCCTTGACCGGCGCCGGTGGCGGGCGCAGGCCGATTTCGGCGGTGAGCTTGAGCTCCTTGCCGTTGCGCATCACCTGGATGCTGACCTTGTCGCTGGGTTTGATCCGCGCCACCTGGTTCATCGAGCGACGGCCATCGCCGGCCGGTTCGCCATCGATGCTGAGAATCACGTCACCCAACTGCATGCCGGCCTTTTGCGCCGGACCGTCGCGGAAAATCCCCGCCACCACGATGCCCGGACGCCCGGACAAGCCGAACGATTCGGCCAGTTCCTGGGTCAGCGGCTGCACCTCGATGCCCAGCCAGCCACGAATCACCTGGCCGTGCTCGATGATCGACTTCATCACCTCCATGGCCAGCTTGATCGGGATGGCGAAGCCAATGCCCTGGGAGCCGCCGGACTTGGAGAAGATCGCCGTGTTGATCCCGGTCAGGTTGCCGTTGGCATCCACCAGCGCGCCGCCGGAGTTGCCCGGGTTGATCGCCGCGTCGGTCTGGATGAAGTCTTCGTAGTTGTTCAGGCCCAGCTGATTGCGTCCGGTGGCGCTGATGATGCCCATGGTCACGGTCTGGCCGACCCCGAACGGGTTGCCGATGGCCAGGGTCACGTCACCGATGCGGATGCTGTCGGAGCGTCCGACGGTGATCGAAGGCAGGTTCTTCAGGTCGATCTTGAGGACCGCCAGGTCGGTTTCCGGGTCGCTGCCGATTACGTGGGCCAGGGTTTCACGACCGTCCTTGAGCGCCACCACAATCTGCTCGGCGCCGGCGGTCACGTGGTTGTTGGTCAGCAGATAACCTTCGGGGCTCATGATCACCCCGGAACCCAGGCTCGACTCCATGCGTTGCTGCTTGGGCAGGTTGTCGCCGAAGAAGCGGCGGAACTGTGGGTCCTCGAACAACGGGTGCGCCGGTTTGTTGATGACCTTGGTGGTGTACAGGTTGACCACCGCCGGCGCGGCGATTGCCACGGCATCGGCATAGGACACCGGGCCTTGTCGAAGCGCCTTGGTTTGCGGGGCTTGCTGCAGGTTGACGTCCAGGCTGGGCAGGCCGACCCATTGCGGGTAACGCTGAATTATCAGCAACGCGATAAGCACGCCGGCCAACAGCGGCCAGCCAAAAAAACGCAGAGCCTTGAGCATTGAGCAAGTCCTGAGAGGTTGCAGGCCGCCCGGGACGGCCCATAATGTCGCGCATTATACGAGGCCGCGCGCGCCTCTGAACGGGATATTTAGGAGTCTTTTATGGCCGTTGCCCTGAGCACTCTGGTAGAGGAGGCGGACCGCTACCTGGGCAGTTCGCGAATTGCCGATTACTGCCCCAATGGCCTGCAGGTCGAAGGTCGTCCACAGGTGCTGCGCATCGTCAGCGGCGTCACGGCCAGCCAGGCATTGCTCGATGCCGCGGTGGAGGCCAATGCCGATCTGGTGCTGGTGCATCACGGCTATTTCTGGAAAGGCGAGAACCCCTGCATCACCGGCATGAAGCAGCGTCGGCTGAAAACCCTGCTCAAGCACGATATCAGCCTGCTGGCTTATCACCTGCCGCTGGACCTGCACCCGGACGTCGGCAACAACGTGCAACTGGCGCGGCAACTGGATATTACTGTGGAAGGTCCGCTGGACCCGGACAACCTGAAGATCGTCGGACTGGTCGGTTCCCTTGCCGAGCCCATGACCGCGCGGGACTTCGCGCGCAAGGTCCAGGAGGTGATGGGGCGCGAGCCGCTGGTGGTCGAAGGCAGCAAGATGATCCGGCGTGTCGGCTGGTGCACCGGCGGCGGCCAGGGCTACATCGACCAGGCGGTGCTGGCCGGCGTCGATCTGTACCTGAGCGGCGAGGCCTCGGAGCAGACCTTCCACAGCGCCCGGGAAAACGACATCAGTTTTATCGCCGCCGGTCACCACGCCACCGAGCGTTACGGCGTGCAGGCGCTGGGGGATTACCTGGCCCGCCGCTTCGCCCTCGAGCACTTGTTCATCGACTGCCCGAACCCTATATAAAGCCTTGTCCTGTAGCCGCTGCCGCAGGCTGCAACAAAGCCCCCAGGGCCTTCAGAGCACGCCTGCGGCAGCGGCTACAGAGAGGCGTAAACACAGCAAACAGGCGGGTATATTCATATACCGTTTCGATCTAGCTGGCGTCCTGATTAGAAGAGGTCGCTGTGCTAGCATGCCCCGCTCGAACACGGCCCGCAGGCCGTCCATAAGAAAGCTTTCGTGAGTAGCCATGGTCGACAAACTGACGCATCTGAAACAGCTGGAGGCGGAAAGCATCCACATCATCCGCGAGGTGGCCGCCGAGTTCGACAACCCGGTGATGCTGTACTCCATCGGTAAAGACTCCGCCGTGATGCTGCACCTGGCGCGCAAGGCGTTCTTCCCGGGCAAGCTGCCGTTTCCGGTGATGCACGTCGACACCCAGTGGAAATTCCAGGAGATGTACAAGTTCCGCGATCGCATGGTCGAGGAGCTGGGCCTGGAACTGATCACCCACGTCAACCCGGAAGGCGTTGCGCAGGGCATCAACCCCTTCACCCACGGCAGTGCCAAGCACACCGACATCATGAAAACCGAGGGCCTCAAGCAGGCGCTGGACAAGTACGGTTTCGATGCGGCGTTCGGCGGTGCCCGGCGTGACGAAGAGAAGTCCCGCGCCAAGGAGCGCGTGTACTCGTTCCGCGACAGCAAGCATCGCTGGGACCCGAAGAACCAGCGCCCCGAGCTGTGGAACGTCTACAACGGCAAGGTCAACAAGGGCGAGTCGATCCGCGTCTTCCCGCTGTCGAACTGGACCGAGCTGGACATCTGGCAATACATCTACCTCGAAGGCATCCCGATCGTGCCGCTGTACTTCGCCGCCGAGCGCGAAGTGATTGAGAAGAACGGCACCCTGATCATGATCGACGACGAGCGCATCCTCGAGCACCTCTCCGACGAGGAGAAGGCCCGCATCGTCAAGAAGAAGGTGCGTTTCCGTACCCTTGGCTGCTACCCGTTGACGGGCGCGGTGGAGTCCGAGGCCGAAAGCCTGACGGACATCATTCAGGAAATGCTCCTGACGCGAACTTCCGAGCGCCAGGGCCGGGTCATCGATCACGATGGCGCCGGTTCCATGGAAGACAAGAAACGTCAGGGCTATTTCTAAGTAGGGTCTAACATGTCGCATCAATCCGAATTGATCAGCGAGGACATCCTCGCCTACCTGGCCCAGCACGAACGCAAAGAACTGCTGCGCTTCCTGACTTGCGGTAACGTCGACGACGGCAAGAGCACCCTGATCGGGCGCCTGCTGCACGACTCGAAGATGATCTACGAAGACCATCTGGAAGCCATTACCCGCGACTCGAAAAAAGTCGGCACCACCGGTGACGACATCGACCTGGCGTTGCTGGTCGACGGCCTGCAGGCCGAGCGTGAGCAGGGCATCACCATCGATGTCGCCTACCGCTATTTCTCCACCGCCAAGCGCAAATTCATCATCGCCGACACCCCCGGCCATGAGCAGTACACCCGCAACATGGCCACCGGTGCTTCCACCTGTGACCTGGCGATCATCCTGGTGGATGCCCGCTACGGCGTGCAGACCCAGACCCGTCGCCACAGCTTCATCGCCTCCCTGCTGGGCATCAAGCACATAGTCGTGGCCATCAACAAGATGGACCTCAAGGACTTCGACCAGGGCGTGTTCGAGTCGATCAAGGCCGACTACCTGAAGTTCGCCGAAGGCTTGAAGATGAAGCCCACCAGCCTGCACTTCGTGCCGATGTCGGCCCTCAAGGGCGACAACGTGGTGAACAAGTCCGAGCGCTCGCCGTGGTACACCGGCCAGTCGCTGATGGAAATCCTCGAGACCGTGGAAGTGGCGGGCGATCGCAACTTCACCGACCTGCGTTTCCCGGTGCAGTACGTCAACCGTCCGAACCTGAACTTCCGTGGTTTCGCCGGGACCCTGGCCAGCGGCATCGTGCACAAGGGCGACGAAGTCGTGGTGCTGCCGTCGGGCAAGAGCAGCCGGGTGAAATCCATCGTCACCTTCGAAGGCGAGCTGGAGCATGCCGGCCCGGGCCAGGCCGTGACCCTGACCATGGAAGACGAGATCGACATCTCCCGTGGCGACCTGCTGGTGCATGCCGACAACGTACCGCCGGTGACCGACAGCTTCGAAGCCATGCTGGTATGGATGGCCGAAGAGCCGATGCTGCCGGGCAAGAAATACGACATCAAGCGCGCCACCAGTTATGTGCCGGGCTCCATCGCCAGCATCGTCAACAGGGTCGACGTGAACACCCTTGAAGAAGGTCCGGCCAGCGCTCTGCAGCTGAACGAGATCGGCAAGGTCAAGATCGCCCTCGATGCGCCGATCGCTCTCGACGGTTACGACAGCAACCGCACCACCGGTGCCTTCATCGTCATCGACCGCTTGACCAATGGCACCGTCGGCGCCGGCATGATCGTCGCCCAGCCTGTGGTGCATGGCAGCGCCACGCACCATGGCAAGCTGGCCCATGTCGCCACCGAGGAGCGCGCCCAGCGCTTCGGCCAGCAACCGGCCACCGTGCTGTTCAGCGGCCTGTCCGGCGCCGGCAAGAGCACCCTGGCCTATGCGGTCGAGCGCAAGCTGTTCGACATGGGCCGTGCGGTGTTCGTCCTCGACGGCCAGAACCTGCGTCACGACCTGAACAAGGGCCTGCCACAGGATCGCGCCGGGCGCACCGAGAACTGGCGGCGTGCCGCGCACGTGGCGCGTCAGTTCAACGAAGCCGGCCTGCTGACCCTGGCGGCATTCGTCGCACCGAGTGCGGAAGGTCGTGAACAGGCCAGGGACCTGATCGGCAAGGAGCGTCTGCTGACGGTCTACGTCCAGGCTTCGCCGGCGGTCTGCGCCGAGCGTGATCCGCAGGGCCTGTACGCCGCGGGTGGGGATAACATCCCGGGCGAGTCCTTCCCGTACGACGTGCCGCTGGATGCCGATCTGGTGATCGACACCCAGTCCGTGTCGCTGGAAGAAGGCGTCAAGCAAGTGCTGGAACTGCTGCGCAAGCGCGGCGCGATCTAAGCCTTAGCGTCCAATAAAAAGCCCGCCGTCGAGTGATCGACGGCGGGCTTTTTTGTGGCCTTGAGAAGGTTATCGCGGGCAAGCCTCGCTCCTACACAGGAGC
>NZ_JAQZAA010000002.1:0-21212 GCF_028640875.1 Pseudomonas sp. SBT1-2
CTCCCGGGCGCCAGAGGTCCTTCGGACCTATCGCAGCCTTCGGCAGCGGCTACACACTTTCGCCCAACAGATGGAGATGCCCATGACCCGTAAAACCGCGTTTTTCTTCGATGAACTCAGCCTCTGGCACAGCGCCGGGCCACATGCGCTGACGCTGCCGGTCGGCGGCTGGGTGCAACCGCCCGCCGCGGCCGGGCACGCCGAATCGCCGGAAACCAAGCGCCGCCTGAAAAGCCTGCTGGACGTCTCCGGCCTGACCCGCCAGTTGCTGGTGCGCAGCGCCACGGCCGCCAGCGAAGAGGACCTGCTGCGGGTGCACAGCGCCGAGTACCTGCAACGCTTCAAGGCCCTGAGCGAGGCCGGTGGCGGCGAACTCGGTCCGCAAGCGCCGATCGGCCCGGGCAGCTACGAGATCGCCCGACTCTCCGCCGGCCTGGCCATGGCCGCGGTGGATGCGGTGCTCGGCGGCGAAGCCGACAACGCCTATTCCCTGTCCCGCCCGCCGGGACACCATTGCCTGGCCGACGGCGCCATGGGCTTCTGCTTCCTGGCCAATATCGCCATCGCCATCGAGGCGGCCAAGGCCAGGCGCGGCCTGGGCAAGGTCGCGGTGATCGACTGGGACGTGCACCACGGCAATGGCACCCAGTCGATCTTCGAGGAGCGCGGCGACGTGCTGACCATTTCCCTGCACCAGGACGGCTGCTTCCCGCCCGGCTACAGCGGCGAGCAGGACCGCGGTCGCGGTGCCGGGCTGGGGGCCAATCTCAATATCCCGCTGCTGCCCGGCAGCGGCCACGATGCCTACCTGCATGCCTTGCAACGCATCGTGATTCCAGCCCTGGAGCGCTTCCAGCCGGAGCTGATCATCGTTGCCTGCGGCTATGACGCCAACGCGGTCGACCCGCTGGCGCGGATGCTGCTGCACAGCGACTCGTTCCGCGCCATGACCCGCCAGGTGCGCGAAGCCGCCGAGCGTCTGTGCCAGGGGCGCCTGGTGCTGGTGCATGAAGGTGGTTATTCCGAGGCCTATGTGCCCTTCTGCGGGCTGGCGACGGTCGAGGAACTGGCCGGCGTCAGGACCGCGGTGACCGATCCGATGCTGGAATTCGTGCAGATGCAGCAGCCCAATCCTGGGTTCCAGGCCTTTCAGCGCCAGTTGATCGACGATCTGGCGCAAACCTTCCTCAACGACCACTGACCCTGTAGCCGCTGCCGCAGGCTGCGATAAGGCCGAAGGCCTTCAGCGATCTTGAGACCATGCGCCCGCTTCGTCGGTGTGCCGCCCAGGCCGATCGCAGCCTGCGGCAGCGGCTACAGGGAGGCTCGCACTTCGCTTGGGGTCTGGCCGTAATGGGCCTTGAACGCCCGGGCGAAGTGGGCCTGGCTGGTGAAGCCGTGGCGGTAGGCGATTTCGCCGATATCCAGGCCTGTTCCCCGCGAGCTGCTCAGCAGGTCATGGGCCTGCTGCAGGCGTTTTTCCAGGATAAAGCGGCTGGGCTGGGTGCCTTCCAGGGCGAACAGCCGGCTCAGGTGCCGCGGTGAAATGCCGGTTTGCGCGGCCACCCGCTCGCAGCTCAGCTCCGGGTCGGCCAACTGTTCGTTGATGCACTGCTTGGCCGCCAGCAGGTAGGAGGCGCTCAGCGCATTGATCCGCCGCTCGCCCACCTGCCCGGCGATCAGGCTGCCCAGCAGCTCCAGCGCCTGGTCCTGATAACCGCCGGCGTCCTGGCTCAGGGGCTGCTGGAAAAAGCCGCGGGTGCGTTCGCCCAGGGTGCGCAGCAACAGGCGCTGCACGCCGCTTTGCCCGCCAATCTTCAGCGGACGGTCGAAACGCTTGAGGCAGCGCTCGGCGAACAGCTCCTGGGGAATGTCGAAAATGAACTGGCGCATCGGCCCGGAGAACCCGAACAGATAGGGTTTGTCGGTGCGGTAGACGATCAGCTCGCCCGGTTCGAGCAACTGACAGGCACCGTCCTGATAGAAAAACGAGCCGCTGCCGGTGACGAAGGACACGAACACCGATTCCTTGGGCACCGAGCGGATCATCGAGTTGTCACGCTCGACCACGTGCTCGTTGCCCTCGATCTGCGCCAGGCGCATGCCCTCCAGTTGCAGGTTGTCCTGGCTGGCGGCAAAACCGCTTTCACAAAAAGAGCTGCATTTGAGGCCGACCAGGGTGGAGGCGTTGTAGTCCTCCCAGAAGGCCAGCCGCTGATCCAGGGCGATGTCCTGGGTGCAGGCATGCCGGGTTTCGAGCAAGGCGCATGGAGACATTTTTATTCTTCTCATGGGCAGAAAATTCGCCGGTCGGCAAGGCAGTGACCGGATCCCGAGGCCGTGGAACACACCGGTCGCGGCCGTTCATTAATATATGAAGCTTATGCCCTGTCAATGTGAAACGCAGTGGGCACAAGTCGATTGCCAGGGTAAACGGCGTCCCTGAAACCTGTAGGAAAACGCTCGTCCGATCCAGTCAACAATCCTGTCCGATTCGATAAAACCCCGCCTGCGCGCCGCGCCTAAAGTCGCCTCGACTCCCACAACGAATAGAGGCCGACCATGCCCGAAGCCGCCAGCCGTGAATTCTGGAAAGACCTGCAACCGATCGCCAATTGCTTCAAGCCGGACGCCAAGCCCGAGGTCTACCTGGCCAATGCCGCCAGCGACGACCTGAAGCTCTATGTGCCCTTCACCGAAACCGTGTCCTCGCGGCCGCTGTGGATCTCGCCGAGCGAGAACCGCTGGTGCGACATCCTCATGGCCAGCAGCGCCGGGCTGGTGAACCGGCATTACCACCCCCACGAAGTGTTCGCCTACACCCTGTCCGGCAAGTGGGGCTACCTGGAGCACGACTGGACCGCCACCGCCGGCGACTTCGTCTACGAGACCCCGGGCGAAGGCCACACCCTGGTGGCCTACGAGCACGAGCAACCGATGCGCGCGTTTTTCATCGTCAAGGGCCCGCTGATCTGGCTCGACGAACAGGGCGAGCCGGAGGGTTATTTCGACGTGCACTCCTATATCGCCATGTGCCGCGCGCACTACGAAAAGATCGGCCTCGGCGCGGCCTATATCGACACGCTGTTTCGCTGAGCTCGCGACTTTCACCTGTCCCTCCCGCGGAGAACGACCATGGCTTACAACAACAATAAAGCCGGTTACGAGAACATCCTGCTGGGCGTGCTGTTCCTGACGTTCGGTTTCGTCTTTTTCGATCGCCTGGCCCTGGCCTTCCTGTTTCCGTTCATGGCCGACGAGCTGCAACTGAGCAACAGCCACCTGGGCATGCTGTCGTCGGTCCTGGCCCTGGCCTGGGCGGTGTCCGGCGCGCTGGTCGGGGCCTGGTCGGACCGGCGTGGCAAGCGCAAGCCGCTGCTGATCGTCGCGGTAATCCTGTTTTCCCTGTGCTCGGCGCTGTCGGGGCTGGTCACCGGCTTTCTCAGCCTGCTGCTGTTCCGCGGCATCATGGGCCTGGCCGAAGGGCCGATCCTGCCGCTCTCGCAATCGCTGATGGTGGAGGCCTCCTCACCCCATCGCCGGGGCCTGAACATGGGCCTGCTGCAAGGCTCGGCGGCCGGGCTGCTGGGCGCGGTGATCGGCCCGCCGGTGCTGATCGGCCTGGCCGAGGCCTACGGCTGGCGCCATGCCTTTATCGTCTCGCTGATCCCCGGATTGCTGATCGCCCTGCTGATCTGGCGCTACGTGCGCAACGACGCGCCGGCGCCGGCAACCACCAGCGACAACGACAAAGCACCGGTCAATCGCCTGGCCCTGCTGAAAAGCCGCAACATCGTGCTCTGCACCCTGATCAGTTGCGTGTTCCTCACCTGGTTCGTGATCCTCATTTCCTTTACCCCGACCTTCCTGGTCAAGGTCCGCGGCTACAGCCCGGCGAGCATGGGCACGGTGATGAGTTGCCTGGGCGGTGCCTGGGTGCTGTGGGGCTTCGGCGTGGCGGCGATTTCCGACCGCTTCGGCCGTCGCCCGACCCTAGTGCTGTTCTCGCTGATCGCCGCCTGCTGCCCGATCGCCCTGCTCTACGCCAACAGCCCGCTGCTGATGGGCGTGCTGATGCTGCTGACCTACACGGGCCTTGGCTGCTTCACCCTGTTCATGGCGACCATCCCGGCGGAAACCGTGCCCCGGGAAGTCATGGCCACCGCCCTGGGCATGATCATGGGCATCGGCGAGCTGGTGGGCGGCTTCGTCTCGCCGACCATCGCCGGCTTCGCCGCCGACCGTTTCGGCCTGTCCATCGTCATGTGGATCTCCTGCGGCGGCGCCCTGCTGGCCGCGCTGCTGGCGCTGTTCCTCAAGGAAACCGCGCCGGCGGTCTTGGCCCGCGGGCGCCGCGCCGAACCTTCCCTGTCTTCCGCCCTGCAAGGAAACCAGCCATGAAAGCATTGCGTTGGCATGCCGCCCGCGACTTGCGCCTGAGCGATCTGCAACTGCCACAGCCCGGCCCGGGCGAGGTACTGGTCCAGGTGGCCTACTGCGGTATCTGCGGCAGCGACCTGCACGAATACGCCGACGGTCCGCACTCGATTCCCCAGCAAGAGCCCCACCCGCTGTCCGGTTGCCGCGCGCCCCTGACCCTCGGCCACGAATTCTGCGGCCAGGTGCTGGCGGTGGGCGCGGGCGTCGACCGGGTGCGGGTCGGCAGCCGGGTGGCGGTGGAACCGGAGTATCGCTGCGGCGATTGCCAGTACTGCCGCGCCGGCCAGTACAACCTCTGCCAGTCCATGGGTTTCATTGGCCTGATGGGCGACGGCGGTTTCGCCGAACAGGTGCTGGTGCCGGCCTACATGCTGCACCCGCTGCCGGACTCGGTGAGCTTCAAGCAGGCCGCGGTGCTGGAGCCGGCGGCGGTGGCCTTTCACGCGCTGAACCAGAGCAGCCTGCTGGCCGGCGACAGCTGCGTGGTGTTCGGCCTCGGCCCCATCGGCCTGCTGCTGATCCTGCTGGCCCGGCTGCGCGGCGTGGAGCGGATCTTCGCCGTGGACATCAGCCCGGAACGCCGGCGACTGGCCCGCGACTTCGGCGCCCAGGAAGTGCTCGACGGCCACGCCGCCGACCTGCCGCAACGCCTGCAAAAACTGAGCGGCGGCGGAGTCGACACCGCCTTCGAGGCCGCCGGCAGCCAGCAGACCCTGAGCCTGGCCCTGCATGCCCTGCGCAAGGGCGGCGAGGTGGTGCTGGTGGGGCTGATGGGCGAGGTCAGCGTCGATGCCTTCCACCTGGTCAATCACGAACTGCGCCTGCTCGGCAGCGTGGGTTATCGCAACGCCTACCCGCCGCTGATCGAACTGCTGGCCAGCGGCCGCCTGGACCTGACCCGCGCCGTGACCCGCTGCGTGACCCTGGACCAGGCCGTGGAGCATGGCTTCGAAGCCCTGCTGCGGGACAAGAGCCAGATCAAGGTGCTGGTCAACCCCAACCCCGAACTGGCCAAGGCGTGACCCTGTAGCCGCTGCCGCAGGCTGCGATCGAGGACGCAGTCCTCGCCAGCACCATCGGCAGCCTCCTGGTAACCCGTTGGCGAACGCTGCGCGTCCGATCGCAGCCTGCGGCAGCGGCTACAGACCTGAACAACTCATTACAAAAACAACAAGAAACGAGTACCGACCATGAAAAGCACTCCCCTGCTGTGCCCGCTGCTGGCGGCTGTCCTGTTCACCCCTTTGTGCCAGGCCGGGACTCCGGCACCCAGCCGCGAAGGCCCGCTGGCCGGGCTCGGCGAGCAACTGGCCGGCTACGGTATCCGCCCCCATGTGCAGTTCTGGAGCCTGTCGATGAACAACCTCGACACCGGTCCGCGCGAACACAGCTTCGGCAACAGCGGCGACCTGTTCGTCGGCGCCGACTTCGACCTCGATACCCTTGCCGGCCTCGAAGGCGCGGCCGTTCATTTCGAGGAAACCTTCTTCATCCTCGACACCGCCACCGGCCAGCCGACCTCGCGCAACTGGCAAGGCGCCGCCGGCAGCTATTTCGCTGGCGCGCCGATCCACAACGACATCACCAGCAACCAGCTGAGCCTGCTGACCTACCAGCAGACCTGGCTCGACGGCCAAGTCGACATGAGCCTGGGGCGCACCAACGCCCGGCGCTACTTCTATATCTACAACTGCGAAACCGTGGTCACCTGCAACGACCCGATCATCGATTCGTCCACCGGCATCCTGCCGCCGCCCTACGGCAGCTGGGGCGGCTACCTGAAGTACCAGCCGACGCCGGGCTTGTATGTGCATGCCGGCGCCTTCGAATCGAACCCGGTGGACTACCTGAAAAAACGCAAGGGCCTGGACTTCAGCACCGACGACGCCAGCGGCACCAGCCTGCTGCTGGGCATCGGCAGCAAGCACGACGGCGCCTATAGCGCCCACTACGAACTCAACGGCTACTACAACACCTCCAGGCAGTACGACCCGCTGACCGGCGCCAGCGAGCACGGCACCGGCGGCGCCTTCTTCAAGTTCCAGCAAGGTTTCTGGCGGGCCGACGGCGGCCAGGGCACCGCGCCCCAGGCCCTGCTGGCGTTCGGTTCGCTGTCCCTGGCCGCCGACGACAAGCAGCCCTTCAGCCACTTCGCCGAAATCGGTCTGACTTACCTGGCGCCCTTCGACCGGCCCCAGGACAAGCTCAACCTCAAGGCCAGCTACCTGCGCCTCAACGACCACCAGTTGCGCTTCCAGCAACAGGCGCGGATCGTCAACGGCGGCGACCCCAGCCTGGGCGAACGCAATGTCTACGCCATCGAGGCCAACGGCCACTTCGCCCTGACCCGGCACCTGGCCCTCGAGCCCAGCGTGCAGTACCTGATCAACCCGGACAATTTCTACAACCCCGAGGCCCGCGAGCTCAGCGGCAACGGTTTTGTCGTCGGCCTGCAAGTCATGTACGACGTCGGCGCGGCGCTGGGGTTGTGAACCTGCTTCTCACTGCCAACGAGGTATCTCCCATGACTGACTCTGCCCCGCGTTCGTTCGACTACATCGTGGTCGGGGCCGGCTCGGCCGGTTGCGTGCTGGCCAACCGGCTGTCCGCCGATCCGCAGCTCAGCGTCTGCCTGATCGAAGCCGGCCCCAGCGACCGCAGCCTGTTCCCCGGCGCCTATGTGCGCACCCCGGCGGGCATCATCCGGCTGATCGCCAACCCGAAGTGGAACTGGATGCACCAGTTCAGCGCCCAGGCCGCCAGCGGCGACCGTCCGATCCCCTGCCCCCGCGGCCGGCTCTGGGGCGGCTCCAGCGCGATCAACGGCATGATCTACATCCGCGGCCACCGCAGCGACTACGACCGCTGGGCCGCGGCCGGCAACCAAGGCTGGAGCTACGACGAACTGCTGCCGTACTTCCTGCGCTCGGAGCACTTCGAGCCCGGCGCCTCGCCCTGGCATGGGCAAGGCGGCGAACTCAACGTCGCCGCGCAACGCAGCCCGAGCCCGATCAATGAGGTGTTCTACCAGGCCGCCCAGGAACTGGGCTGGCGCTACAACCCGGACTTCAACGGCGAGGAGCAGGAAGGCTACGGCCCCTTCCATGTCACCCAGATCAACGGCGAACGTTGCAGCGCCGCGCGGGCCTTCCTGCACCCGGCGCTGCCGCGGCCCAACCTCAGCGTATTGAGCTCGACCCTGACCCACCGCGTGCTGCTGGACGGCAACCGCGCCTGCGGCGTCGAGGTCAGCCAGGACGGCGCGGTGTTCCAGCTCCAGGCCCGGCGCGAAGTGATCCTCAGCGCCGGGGCGATCAACTCGCCGCAGCTGCTGTTGCTCTCCGGCATCGGCCCGGCCGCCGAGCTGGAGCGCCATGGCATCGCCCAGCGCCATGAACTGCCGGGGGTTGGCCACAACCTGCAGGACCATCAGGACGTGGTACTGATGTACCGCTGCGACAGCGAGCTGACCTACGGTGTGTCGGCCAAGGGCCTGCTGCCCCTGGCCCGTTCGCCCTGGCAGTACCTGAGCCGGCGCAGCGGTCCGCTGACTTCCAATACCGTGGAGTCCGGCGCTTTCCTGCGCCTGCAGGCCGAGGACGCCGCGCCGGAACTGGGCCTGATCGTCGCCCCGGCGCTGAAGAACCAGCCCCAGCGCCTGGTGCCGCTGGGCCATGGCGTCAGCCTGCACATCGCCGTGATGCACCCGCAAAGCCGTGGCCAGGTCCGGCTCAATTCCGCCGATCCCCATGACAAGCCCATCATCGACAGCAACTTCCTCAGCCACCCGGAGGACCTGCGCAAGCTGGTGGCGGGCGTGCGCCTGGTGCGCCAGCTGGCGGCGAGCCAGGCGTTCGCCCGGCGGCTCAAGGGCGAGCTGGTGCCCGGCCCGCACGTCGAGAGCCAGGCGCAGATCGAGCAATGGATTCGCGACAGCCTGGGCACCGTGTTCCACCCGGTCGGCACCTGCAAGATGGGCCACGACGAACAGGCGGTGGTCGACGACCAACTGCGGGTCCACGGCGTACAGGGCCTGCGGGTGGCCGACGCATCGATCATGCCGAGCCTGACCACCGGCAATACCAACGCGGCGGCGATCATGATCGGCGAAAAGGCCGCCGACCTGGTGCTGGGTAAGGCGCCGCTGAGCATTCAGGTTCCCGCTCGCCTGGAGCAACAGGCATCCACGCTGGCCATTGGCTGAAAGACGGCCACTTGTAGGAGCGAAGCTTGCTCGCGATGGACTTGAGAGCGCCGCGTTTAGCCAGTCGGTACGCGTTATCGTTAACGATCATCGCGAGCAATCGAGCGTCGACCGGCTGCTCCTACAGGGGATCACCTGCGCTCGACTGATCGGTGTTGACCCAGAAGCCCGCGTCCCTATGGATTTTGCCGCAGCCTGAACATATAGTTGTATCGAACAACTATATATGGAGCCTCGCCATGTCCTCCCCGTCGCCGCTGGTGGATCAGGTCCGTAACGAATCGCGCAAACTGGTGCGCGAGCTGGGCTTCATGGGCGCTACCCTGGCCGGCTCCGACCTTGCGCCTTCGGCGGTGCATGCGCTGATCGAACTCGATCTGTACGCCCCGCTCACCGCCGCCCAGCTGGGCAAGAGCCTGAACCTGGAGAAGTCCTCGGTCAGCCGCCTGCTGGCCAAGCTCATCGAGCGCGGCGATATCCAGGAAAGCCCCAGCCCCACGGATGCCCGGGAAAAGCTGCTGGGCCTGACCGCCAGCGGGCGCGAACAGGTCGCCGCCATTCATGCCTTTGGCAGCGCCCAGGTGCAACAGGCGCTGCGCCTGCTTGCGCCACGGGAGCAAAGCCAGGTGGTCGCCGGACTGCGCAGTTATGGCCAGGCGCTGCAGGCCTGCCGCCTGGGTCATCCGCAGATCGCCGCGGCAACCCCTAGCGTGCAGCGTGGCTATCGGCCGGGCATGATCGGCCGCATCACCGAGCTGCATGCGCACTACTACTCACGCCTGGTGGGTTTCGGGCAGTTCTTTGAACAGCGCGTCGCGGCCGGTCTGGCGGAGTTCAGCGAGCGCCTGGACCACCCGGATAACGGCATCTGGCTGGCGGTGCTGGACGAGCAGATCGTCGGTTCGATCGCCATCGATCTCGGCGGCGCCCCGGACCACAAGCAGGCCGACAAGAGTGCCCATCTGCGCTGGTTTATCCTCGACGAGGCGGCCCGTGGCACCGGCACCGGTCGCCTGCTGCTCAAGACGGCGCTGGAGCATTGCGACCGGGTGGGGGCAACCTCCTGCTACCTGTGGACCTTCAGCGGCCTGGACGCCGCCCGGCATCTGTATGAAGCCTTCGGCTTCCAGCTGGTGGAGGAACAGCCGGCGGCGCAATGGGGCAAGACCGTGCTGGAACAGAAGTTCGAGCGCCGCCATCCAGGCCTGGCCTGAAACGCCTCAGCGGTTGGCCGGCGGTGCGATGTTCCACAGCCGCGGCCAGTCTTCCGAGGACAGGCCGTTGCAAGTCGGCATCTGCCGGTAATCGCTGAGCTGGAAGCTTTCGCCGTCGAACAGCCAGCGCCCGCTTTCACCGCAGTCGCCAATGCCGCGGGCCAGATAGAAGGTGCTCAGCACCCCGGTCTTGGGGTCGTAGTGGGCGCCGCCCGAACCGTCCGCGTTGTTCATGGGCACGGCTTGCCGGCGCAGCGCCTCGAGCTTCGGCGGATTGCTGCGCGACCAGCTGCTGATCAGGTAGTCGCAGTTGTAGGCCGCGCACTCGCTCAGCACCACCGTCAACGCCCGTTGCGCGGTCAGCGGATAGACCTCGACCTGGGGCTCGGCCACATAGTCTTCATCGTCGTTGGGCGTACCCGGCGTGGCGAGTTTCACGGCGGCCGCCGAGATCCGCGTGCGTTCCGCCTCCGTCAGTTCCGGAGCCCCCGGATAAGCCCGCAGCTGGGCCGGCAGCGGCCGCGCCGGCACCTCGCTGGCCGGACGCTGGCCTGGCCGCCACAGCGCCGTCACGCCATCGACCCGGCCCTGCACCGAGTCCATCAGCAGCAGCGCCGCCGACAGACCGGACAACGGCACCCGGGCCTCGTCGTCTCCCGCCAGCTTCAGTTCCTCGGCATTGCGCAGGCGTTCCAGCCACTGGCGGGCCCGGGTCGGGTCGACGATTTCATAACGGGTGACCTGGGTCTGCGCACCCTTCTTCTCCGGCAACAGCACCAGGGCGTCCAGCAGTTGCGGCTCCAGCGCCTGGCCGTCGAGGCGCAAGGCCGACAGCTCAGCGGGCTCCCCGCGCTGGTCCAGGCGTATTTCCAGCGGACCGTCGGGGCCGGCGCGACGCTGGATGTGCAGGGTCAGGCTGCTGTACTGCACGCCGTGTTCGCCGTTGGGCGCGCTCAGGGCGTGGCAGCTGCGCAGGTTGTCGCAGCCGGTGATCCATTCCTTGGTCTGGCGCAGCAAGGGCACCTTCTCCGCGGCGTTCTGCGCCATCGCCTGGGCGGCGCTGGCCGTCAGCAAAAGGACCATCAGGGTGCGCTGCAACATGGGACTTTCCTTGTCGGGTAAAGGCGCCGATTGTCCCACGCAGCGCCCCTGCCCTCCCAGTTTTTTTGCCTTCAGGACCAGGGCTTCGCCGCGCCCTGGCGCGTCCGGTATTCCCCCGGCGTCATCTTCGCGTAGCGCTGGAAAAACCGGCTGAAATACGCCGGGTCCTTGAACCCCAGCTGGTAGCAGATTTCGTTCACCGAGCTGGCGGTGAACAGCAGCAGGCGCTTGGACTCCTGCATCAGGCGCTCGTATACCAGGCGTTTCGACGGCAGGTCGGCGATGCGCCGGCAGACATCGTTGAGGCGCGCCTCGGTGACGCCGATCTGCCCGGCATAGCGCGACAGCGGCCAATGCTCCAGGTACTGGGCTTCGATCAGTTCATTGAAGCGATGGAAGATCTGCAGGTCTTCGTGCCGCGCCGGGCGCGCCTTGAGGGAATTGGCCGAGAGCCTGAGCAGGCTGATCAGGATCAAGCGGGTCAGGGCCTCGAGCGCCGGCGCATGCCCGGCGCCCTGCCCGGCGACTTCCTCCTGCAACTCATCGAACAGCAACGCCAGGCGCCGCGCCTCGCCGGCGAACCCCGGGTCCAGGCGCGCCAGGGCCACGCAGGCCGGCGCCACCTGGGGGCCGCTGGCCAGACGGCTGTCGGCTTCGATCAGTTCCCACACCAGTTGCTGGCGCACGGTCAGCACGTGGCCTTCGCTGTCGGCCTCGGTGACGAAGGAATGGGCAATGGTCGGCGGCGTGAGGAAAAACATCGGCCCCGATTCCAGGTATTGCTGGTCGTCGAGGTAGACCCGCACCGCGCCGCTTTTCACATAGTGCACCTGGAAAAACCGGTCGTGGCGGTGCACCGGCATGTTGCGGCCGAAGAACCCGGCCAGGTTGCTCAGCTTGTCGTAATGCACCTGCGAGTCGGCGTAACGCTGGTCGTAGACCTGACCGATGTTGATGTTGGGGATCGGCTGGCGATCGCTCATGGTGGCGTGTCTCTTTTTTTCGCTCGCGGCGCTTTTTATTTCGCCGCAGCGCTTTTTTATTTTTACCCGCGGCAAGCGCCCACATCCTGCGTGATTCGCGGCCTGTTCACCAGTACTCGGCAAACGGGTCAGGGTCGGCGCTTGACGATCGTTAACATATTAAATATAACGTTAACACATTAACGAAATCACCTCGTCTTCCGCGATGCTCAGGAGAAAACCACAATGAGCCGTGCACTGCATGAAGTCGCCACCGGCACCCTGTTCGGCGTCGCGCTGAACTATCAAGGCCTGTTGCGCAGCCACCTGGAATCCTTCACCCAGCCGCCCTACCAGAAGCCACCGGTCAAGCCGGTGCTGTTCATCAAGACCCCCAACACCCGCAACGTCCACGGCGGCGCCGTGATCTATCCGCAGGGTGTCGAGCGCCTGCAACCGGGCCCGGCGCTGGGCGTGGTGATCGGCAAGCGCACAAGCCGGGTCAGCGTGGAAAACGCCCTGCAGCATGTGGCCGGCTACACCATCGTCAACGAATTCAGCCTGCCGGAAGACAGCTACTACCGCCCCGCCGTCAAGGCCAAGTGCCGCGACGGTTTCTGCGCCTTCGGCCCGGAACTGGTGCCGGCGGCCCAGGTGCGCGATCCCCATGAGCTGGAACTGAAGCTGTGGGTCAACGGCGAACTGCTGCAACGCAACAGCACCGCCAACTTGGTGCGCGGCATTCCCCAACTGATCGCCGAAATCAGCGAGTTCATGACCCTGCACGAGGGCGACGTGCTGATCACCGGCACCCCCGAAGGTCGAGTCGACGTCAAGCCGGGCGACCGCATCGAAGTGGAGATCAGCGGCCTGGGCCGCCTCGCCAATCACGTTGTCGCCGAAACAGCCGCCGAATAAGGAGCCGCCATGAAACACGCCCGCATCCGTTATCAAGGCCAGGTCCACGACGTGCTGGTCAACGCGCCCAACAGCGTGAAACTGGCCGATGGCCGTGTGCTCGCCGAGGATCAGGTCGAGTGGCTGCCTCCGGCCACCGGCAGCATGTTCGCCCTGGGCCTGAACTACGCTGACCACGCCGCCGAACTGGCCTTCAAGCCGCCGACCGAGCCGCTGGTGTTCATCAAGTCTCCCGGCACCTACACCGGCCACAACCAGGTCACCTGGCGCCCGGACAACGTCGCCTACATGCACTACGAGTGCGAACTGGTGGCAGTGATCGGCAAGACCGCGCGCAACGTCAAGCGCGAGAACGCCCTGGACTACCTGGCCGGCTACACGGTTTGCAACGACTACGCGATCCGCGACTACCTGGAAAACTACTACCGGCCCAACCTGCGGGTGAAAAACCGCGACGCCACCACCCCGGTCGGACCGTGGATAGTCGACGTCGCCGACGTGCCCGAGCCGAACCAGCTAAAGCTGCGCACCTGGGTCAACGGCGAGTTGCGCCAGGAAGGCACTACCGCCGACATGATTTTCGACATCCCCTACCTGATCGAATACCTCTCCAGCTTCATGACCCTGCAACCCGGCGACATGATCGCCACCGGCACCCCCGAAGGCCTGTCCGACGTGGTGCCCGGCGATGAAGTGGTGGTGGAAGTCGAAGGCGTCGGCCGGCTGGTCAACCGCATCGTCAGCGAGGCGGAGTTCTTCAGGATCAAGGCACAACACGACACGCAACTGGCGGCCAAGGAGCACGCATAAATGATCAAACACTGGATCAACGGCCGCGAGGTCGAAAGCCAAGACACTTTCGTCAACTACAACCCGGCCACCGGTGAAGCCATCGGCGAAGTGGCCAGCGGCGGTGCCGAGGAAATCGCCCAGGCGGTCGCGGCCGCCAAGGCAGCCTTTCCGAAGTGGGCCAATACTCCGGCGAAAGAACGGGCACGCCTGATGCGCAAGCTGGGCGAGCTGATCGACCAGAACGTGCCGCACCTGGCGGAACTGGAAACCCTCGACACCGGCCTGCCGATCCACCAGACCAAAAACGTCCTGATCCCCCGTGCCTCGCACAACTTCGACTTCTTCGCCGAGGTCTGCACCCGCATGGATGGCCACAGCTATCCGGTGGACGACCAGATGCTCAACTACACCCTGTACCAGCCGGTCGGCGTCTGTGCCCTGGTGTCGCCATGGAACGTGCCGTTCATGACCGCCACCTGGAAGACCGCGCCGTGCCTGGCGCTGGGCAACACGGCGGTGCTGAAGATGTCCGAGCTGTCGCCGCTGACCGCCAACGAACTGGGACGCCTGGCGGTCGAAGCCGGCATTCCCAATGGTGTGCTGAACATCGTCCAGGGCTACGGCGCCACCGCCGGCGATGCCCTGGTACGGCATCCGGATGTGCGGGCGATTTCCTTCACCGGCGGCACCGCCACCGGCAAGAAGATCATGCAGACCGCCGGGCTGAAAAAGTACTCCATGGAACTGGGCGGCAAGTCGCCGGTGCTGGTCTTCGAAGATGCCGACCTGCAGCGCGCCCTGGACGCCGCGCTGTTCACCATCTTCTCGCTCAACGGCGAACGCTGCACCGCCGGCAGCCGGATCTTCATCCAGGAAAGCGTCTACCCGCAGTTCGTCGCCGAGTTCGCCGCCCGCGCCAAGCGGCTGATCGTCGGTGATCCGACCGATCCCAAGACCCAGGTCGGCTCGATGATCACCCAGGCCCACTACGACAAGGTCACCGGCTATATCCGCATCGGCATCGAGGAAGGCGCCACCCTGCTCGCCGGTGGCCTGGAGCGTCCGGCCAACCTGCCGGCGCACCTTGCCCGTGGCCAGTTCATCCAGCCGACGGTGTTTGCCGACGTCAATAACAAGATGCGCATCGCCCAGGAAGAGATCTTCGGCCCGGTGGTCTGCCTGATCCCGTTCAAGGACGAAGCCGAGGCCCTGCAACTGGCCAACGACACCGAGTACGGGCTGGCCTCTTACATCTGGACCCAGGACATCGGCAAGGCCCATCGCCTGGCCCGTGGCATCGAGGCCGGCATGGTGTTCATCAACAGCCAGAACGTGCGCGACCTGCGCCAGCCGTTCGGCGGGGTCAAGGGCTCCGGCACCGGCCGCGAAGGCGGCGAGTACAGCTTCGAGGTGTTTGCCGAGATCAAGAACATCTGTATCTCCATGGGCAGCCACCACATCCCGCGCTGGGGCGTGTAAGGTTGAAAAATCCGCTGTAGCCGTGGCCGCGGGCCGCGATCCGGCGCCTTGTTCACAGTCGATCGAGGTGTCCCGGTTACGACTGCTACGCAGTCGATCGCAGCCTTCGGCAGCGGCTACAAGATCGAACAATAAGATGTTTCAGGAGAAGCACCATGGGCGAAGTCGTCATGGCCGCCAAGGTCTGCCACGTTCCATCGATGTATCTGTCCGAACTGCCGGGCAAGCACCACGGCTGTCGCGAAGCGGCGATCGCCGGGCACAAGGAAATCGCCCGTCGCGCCCGTGAACGGGGGGCCGACACCGCGGTGGTGTTCGACGTGCACTGGCTGGTCAACAGCGGTTACCACATCAACTGCGGCGAGCACTTCAAGGGCACCTACACCAGCAACGAACTGCCGCACTTCATCAAGAACATGGACTACGACTACAGCGGCTGCCCGGTGCTGGGCGAGCTGATTGCCGCCGAAGCCAATGCCGCCGATGTGCGCACCCTCGCCCACAACATCCCCAGCCTGGAGCTGGAATACGGCACCCTGGTGCCGATGCGCTACATGCACATGGACGTACCGCCGGAGCAGCATTTCCAAGTGATTTCCATCGCCGCCTGGTGTGCCTGGCACAAGCTCGAAGACAGCTTCACCTTCGGCGCCGCGGTGCGCCGGGCCATCGAAAAGAGCGACCGCAAGGTCCTGGTGCTGGCCTCCGGCTCGCTATCGCACCGCTTCTCCGACGACCGCGAGGCCGAAGCCAACATCCATAACTGGACCCGCGAATTCGACAAGCAGGTGGACCTGCGAGTGGTCGAACTGTGGCAACAGGGGCGCTTCCGCGAGTTCTGCTCGATGCTCCCGGACTACGCCGAACACTGCTTCGGCGAAGGCCGGATGCACGACACCGCCATGCTCCTGGGCCTGCTCGGCGGCCCCGAATACAACCGGCCGGCGGAGATTGTCACCGCGCCTTTCGGCAGCTCCGGCACCGGCCAGATCAACGCCATTTTTGAGATATGAAGCAGCGGCAAGCAGCAAGCTACAAGCCACAAGAGAACCCTCTTGCCGCTTGCAGCTTGCGGCTTGTAGCTGCCTCCAAAGGAGGCCCCCATGCCGCATTTCATCGCCGAATACACCGACAACATCGAGCAGGCCGCCGACCTGCCGGGGCTGTTCGAGAAGGTCCACGACTACCTCGGGGCCAGCGGCGTGTTCCCGCTCGGCGGCATCCGCAGCCGCGGCGTGCGCCTGGACACCTGGCGCATGGCCGACGGCAAGCACGACTACGCCTTCGTCCATATGCGCCTGCAGGTCGGCGCCGGGCGCGACCTGGCGACCAGACGCAAGGTCGCCGAGGGTTTGTTCGAGATCATCAAGGCGCACTTCGCCGAGCTCCAGGCCCAGCGCCTGCTGGCGCTGTCGTTCGAGATGAGCGAATTGGATGCCGAGCTGAACTTCAAGCACAACAACGTGCATGAGTTTCTCAAGCGCCAAGCGTGACCTGTGACCTGTAGCCGCTGCCGCAGGCTGCGATCGGCTTGGGCGGCACTTCCGACGAAGCAGTCGTGCTCTTGAGATTGCTGGAAGCCCCTTCGGGGCTTATCGCAGCCTGCGGCAGCGGCTAAAGGTCCGAGCCCTATCGACAAGAACAATAAAAGAGACCCGCCCATGTCCAGCTCGACCCTTGCCCTGCCCAGCGCCGCGGAGACGTCCGACACCTATCGGCGGATCACCTGGCGGCTGATGCCCCTGCTGTTCACCTGCTACATCTTCGCCCACCTGGACCGCATCAATATCGGCTTCGCCAAGCTGCAGATGACCCAGGACCTGGGCTTCAGCGACAGCGTCTACGGTTTTGGCGCCGGCCTGTTCTTCATCGCCTACGCGCTGTTCGGCGTGCCCAGCAACCTGGCCCTGGACCGGGTCGGGCCGCGCCGCTGGATCGCCAGCCTGATGGTGGTCTGGGGCCTGCTGTCCAGCGCCATGCTGCTGGTGGACAGTGCCGCCGGCTTCTACCTGTTGCGCTTTCTGCTGGGGGTCGCCGAGGCCGGTTTTTTCCCCGGCATCCTGGTGCTGCTCAATCGCTGGTTCCCGGCCAGCCGCCGGGGTCAGGTGACCGCGCTGTTCGCCATCGCCGTGCCCATGGCCGGGGTGATCGGCGGGCCGCTGTCGGGCTGGATTCTCGAGAGTTTCCACGACCTGGGCGGGATGCGCGGCTGGCAATGGATGTTCCTGATCGAAGGCCTGCCGGTGGTCCTGCTTGGCCTGGTGGTGCTCAAGGCGCTGCCGGAAAGCATCGACAGCGTCGCCTGGCTGAGCGACCAACAAAAGCAGCAACTGCACGCGGCCCTGAGCCAGGAAGAACAGCACAAGCCGATCACCCGCTTCGCCGGCATCCTCCAGGACAAACACATCTGGTTGCTGGTGTGCATCTATTTCGCGGTGATGCTGGCGGTCAACACCATTGCCTTCTGGATGCCCACCCTGATCCACCACGCCGGCATCGCCCGCGACAGCCGCGTCGGCCTGCTCAGCGCCCTGCCGTACCTGGCCGGCTGCCTGTTCATGATCGGCGTCGGTCGCTCTTCCGACCGCCTGCGCGAACGGCGCTGGCACCTGAGCGTGCCGCTGCTGATGTCCAGCGTCGGCCTGATCGTCGCCGGCCTGGCCCCGGACAATGCCTGGCTGGTGATGGCCGGGCTGCTGGTGGCCGGCATGGGCGCCAGCGCCGCGCTGCCAATGTTCTGGCAACTGCCGCCGGCCTTTCTCGCCAGCAACACCCAGGCCGCGGGGATCGCCCTGATCAGCTCCTTCGGCAGCATCGCCGCCTTCCTCGCGCCCTACCTGATCGGCGTGGTCCGCGACGCCACCCAGAGCGCCAGCCTCGCCCTCTATGCCCTGGCCCTGCTGATCGCCGGCGGCGCCTGGCTGGTGCTGCGGGTGCCGGCCCTTATCGTCAATCCCCAGGAGAAGTAACCATGCTCAGCACTTCGGATATCCAGCAGACCGCCGCCCGCCTCGACGCCGCCGAACGCAACCGGGAACAGATCCCCCAGCTGTCGCTGGAGTTTCCCGAGATAACCATCGAGGACGCCTACGCCATCCAGCGCAGTTGGGTGGAACACAAGATCCGCGCCGGGCGCAAGCTGGTCGGGCACAAGATCGGCCTGACCTCGCGGGCCATGCAGGTGTCGTCGAACATCACCGAGCCGGACTTCGGTGCCCTGCTGGACGACATGCTGTTCGAGGAAGGCAGCGACATTCCCTTCCAGCGCTTTATCGTGCCGCGGGTCGAGGTGGAGCTGGCGTTCATCCTCGGCAAGCCGCTCAAGGGCCCGAATTGCACGCTGTTCGATGTGCTCGACGCCACCGAGTGGGTGATCCCGGCCCTGGAGATCATCGACGCGCGCATCCAGCAGGTCGACCCGCGGACCCAGGCCACGCGCAAGGTGTTCGACACCATCTCCGATAACGCCGCCAACGCCGGGGTGGTCATGGGCGGCCGCGCGGTGCGCCCTGGCGATATCGACCTGCGCAAGGTGCCCGCGGTGCTGTACCGCAATGGGGTGATCGAGGAATCCGGGGTATCCGCCGCGGTGCTCAACCACCCGGCCAAGGGCGTGGCCTGGCTGGCCAACAAGCTGGCGGCCTACGACGTCGGCCTGGAAGCCGGGCAGATCATCCTCGGCGGCTCCTTCACCCGCCCGGTGGCGGCGCGCCCCGGCGACACCTTCCACGTCGACTACGACCAGCTCGGCAGCATTGCCTGCCGTTTTGTCTGAGGAGCACGCTCATGCAACTGCCGATCAATCATTTCAAGCAACGCCTGCGGCAAGACGCGCCGCAGATCGGCCTGTGGCTGGGCCTGGCCAATGCCTATTGCGCGGAGCTGGCGGCCAACGCCGGTTTCGACTGGCTGCTGCTGGACGGCGAACACGCGCCCAACGACCTCAACAGCCTGCTCGGCCAGTTGCAGGCCATCGCCCCCTACCCGGTGCAGGGCATCATCCGCCCGCCGGTGGGCGACACCGCGCTGATCAAGCAACTGCTGGATATCGGCGCCCAGACCCTGCTGATCCCCATGGTCGAAAGCGTCGAGCAGGCCCGGCAGCTGGTGCGCGCCATGCGTTATCCGCCAGCGGGTATTCGTGGCGTCGGCAGTGCCCTGGCCCGGGCCTCACGCTGGAACAGCATTCCCGGCTACCTGGACCAGGCCGATGAGCAGATGTGCCTGCTGCTGCAGATCGAGAACCTCGAAGGCCTGGCCAACCTGGATGCCATCACCGCCCTGGACGGGGTCGATGGTGTGTTTATCGGCCCGGCCGACCTCTCGGCGTCTATGGGCCATCGCGGCAACCCGGGGCATCCCGAGGTGGTCGCGGCGATCGAGGACGCCATCGCGCGGATCCGCAAGGCCGGCAAGGCGGCCGGAATCCTCAGTGCCGACCGCACATTGGCGCAGCGCTATATCGAACTGGGGGCGAACTTCGTCGCGGTGGGGGTGGACACCACAGTGCTGATGAAGGGCTTGCAGGGGTTGCTGGGGCAGTACAAGGAAGTGGCGGCGCCTACCTCGGGTGGTGGGGTTTACTGAAGTTCTGTGGGCGATCCCTGACGGCGCGGGGTGTCAGGTAGAGCTGATCGCGGGCAAGCCTCGCTCCTACAGAAGCCTGTGTCGATCCGCGAAATGGGGAGGACACAATCCTGTAGGAGCGGCCGGTCGACGCTCGATTGCCCGCGATGACGTCAGCCCTGGCGCGCCGCCAGGCGCCAGACCCGGGCGATATCCGCCGCCCTGTCCCGCAGCAAGCGCGGCGCTTCGGCACAGGCCTGCTCCAGGGTCATGGGGCCGGCGGCCAGGGCAAAGGCCGCATCCACGCCGTGCTCATACATCTGCTCGTAGCCTTCGCCCAGGGTCCCGGCGATCACGATCACCGGCACATTGTGCTGCTTGGCGATGCGCGCCACGCCAAAGGGGGTCTTGCCGCGCAGGGTCTGGGCGTCGAAGCGACCTTCGCCGGTAATCACCAGGTCCGCGCCCTGCACGGCCTCGGCCAGCCCCACCAGCTCCGCCACCACTTCCACCCCCGGACGAAACCGCGCGCCGAGGAAGGCCTTGGCGGCGAACCCCAGGCCACCGGCGGCACCGCTGCCCGGCTCGTCGCGCACGTCCTTGCCCAGCACCCGCGCGGCCTGGTCGGCGAACTGGCCGAGGGCGCGGTCCAGCTGTTCGACCTGCTGCGGCGACGCGCCCTTTTGCGGACCGAAAATCGCCGAGGCGCCGTGAGGGCCACAGAGAGGATTGTTGACGTCGGCGGCGATCTCGAAACGCACCTCGGCCAGCCGTGGGTCGAGGTTGCTCAGATCGACCCGCGCCACCCGCGCCAGGGCCAGGCCTCCCAGCGGCAAGGCCTGGCCATCGCCATCCAGCAGGCGCACGCCCAGCGCCTGCAAGGCACCGCTGCCGGCGTCGTTGGTGGCGCTGCCGCCGATGGCCAGGATCACCCGCCGCGCACCGGCATCCAGGGCCGCGCGGATCAACTCGCCGGTGCCGATGGTGCTGCTGGTGCAGGCATCGCGCTGGCCCGGCGGCACCAGTTGCAAGCCGCTGGCCTCGGCCATTTCGATGATCGCGGTCTGGCTCTGCGGCAGCCAGCCCCAGCGCGCGTCCACCGGTGCCCCCAGCGGCCCCTGGACCCGGGTGGTGCGCAACTGGCCCTCGCAGGCATCGAGGATCGACTCCACGGTGCCCTCGCCGCCGTCCGCCATCGGGCACTGGATCAGCTGCGCGTCCGGCCACACCCGCGCCAGCCCGTCGGCGATGGCGCTGGCCACGCCAGAGGCACTCAGGCTGTCCTTGAAGGAGTCGGGGGCGATGATGATTTTCATGGGCTATCTCCGGTTCTTATGGCGCCCATGCTGCCAGTTGGCCGCGACCTTGACCCCGGTCGGCTGCACAAGTGTGGGGCGGCTTTATTGTTCATTGTCACAATCATAGGAGCGAAGCCGCGAAAACCGGCGCCCAACACAATCTTCTGTAGGAGCGAGGCTTGCCCGCGATCAAGGCACCGCGGTGCATCAGACTCACCGCGGCGTGGCCATCGCGGGC
>NZ_JAQZAA010000022.1:0-45909 GCF_028640875.1 Pseudomonas sp. SBT1-2
GTGTGACAAACCAGCCGCGGCACGTGGGGCGCGAGCATGCTGGATGTGAAGCTGGTCGCGTCTGTCCGCATGCAGCCACCTGAGCCTGAGCTCGGGGCAACGTCGGACGCGGATATCCATGATGTTTTGTGCCCGCAGGAACGTCAGGGCAGGGCGGAGGTCGAGGAGGGAAGGCAGGGAGGAAGGCAAGGAGAGGTGAGCATCCTTGCCCACGCTCACCCACAGCGGACTACTTGGCGCCTGGTGCGGGTGCCAGGGTGCCCAGGTAGTGGGCCACTGCCTTGATGTCGTCTTCCGATAACGTACTGGCCAGGGCGTTCATGGCCTGGGTGGGGTCCTTGCGCTGGCCCTGTTTGAAGGCGGTGAGCTGATCCGTCAGGTAGAGCGGCCCCTGGCCGGCGATCCGCGGCGCCAACGGGCCGCCCGAGAGGTTTTCACCATGACAGGCGACGCAGCCAGTGGTGGCAACCTTGGCCTTTCCGCGTTGCTCGAGGGCCTGGTCGCTTGCCGGGGCCTCGGTCTGGCCGGCTGTCTGCCGGGAGAAATAATCCGCCAGGAACTTGATCTGCTCTTGCGTCAGATTCGCCGCAAGCGGGCTCATTTGCGCACTGTGCCGACGCCCTTGCGCGAAGGCCTGCAACTGCGCCTCGATGTAGGCTACGGATTGTCCAGCCAGGGAGGCATATCGGGTGTTTGCCGGCTGGCCCCTCGCGCCATGGCACAGGGCGCAGGTGTCCTGAAGCTGCGGCCAGGCGCCGCCGTTGGCCAGGTACCTGGCGTTGTGCTCGTCGAGGGTATTCATGAAGCGGTAGCCGGCCACCAGCTCCGGGCCGTAGAGCGCACCAGCCCCAGCCAGCGCCGTGGCCACCACCACCGTCCCGATCACTATTGCTCGTTTCATCAGGCGCTCCTCCGGTCTTGGACCAGGGCCTGGAGCGCTTCCAGCGCCGCCCGGTGGCCGGCACGGACCGCGCCGTCCATCGAGCCGGCCCAGAGATCCGCGGTTTCAGTGCCGGACCAGATCAAGCGACCGGTCGCGGGGTTCAGGTACTCGCCCCATTGCGTCCAGAACCCGGGCGGCATTGGCGAGATACAGGTGAGGGTCCAGGGGTCGACCTTGCCCCAGTCCTGGTCGTGGAACTGGACAGGGTGCAAGGCTTCGTCCCCCAGGGCCTGGGCATAGATGGCCGACAAGGTGCTCTGCGCGGCTTGCGGATCATGGGGCAGTTGCCCGGTCCTGACGAACCCGCTGAGGACCCCGAGGCTGCCATCCGGGGGCGAATTGTCATAGGCCAGGATCAGCGGCCCTTCGACCTGGATGATCTGGCCGTTCAGGCCCTTGTCTCTCCAGAAGGGGCGTTCATAGACATGCACGGTCTTGCGCATGGGCGCGTGGGCCGGCCAGAGTCGCTGCAGCTGCGCACGCCCGGTGGGGAGGGGCGGGTCGAAGGTGATCTGGTTGCACAGGGCCGGGTTGACTGCCGCAATGACCTGCCGGGCGCGGATGATGCCGCGGTCCGTATGCAGTTCGACGACGTCGCGGTCCCAACCGACGATCTTGCGCACCGGGCAAGACAGCTTGAGCTTGTCCCCCAGGGCCTGCGCCATCTTGAGGCTGAGTACCTGGGAGCCGCCAACAAAACGTGTCTCCTGGGCGCCGCCCTTTATCCCCTCGAGTTTCTCCAGGCTGCAATCGGAAGAGTTGATCATCGACAGGTAGTGCAACAGTCCCATGCCGGCTGGGGTGGTGCCGAAGGTCAGGCTCACGGACATGTTGAATCCGATCTGGTCCTGGTTGCTGATGCCTTGCCTGACCAGCCACTCGCCAACCGAAAGCTTGTCGAGGGCGGCGGCATCCGCTGCCTTCCAGGGTGCTTTGCTGGGGACGCCCCTGGCCAGCTCGTTCAGCTTGCCGACCAGCTCGGTGTTGGAGTTCGGGCCGTCGGTCACGTCCTCTTCCACCTTGGTGTCATCCAGCAGATAGACGGTTTTGCCTTGGTAATAGGTGGGGAAGGTGCCGACCTCAAGCTGGCGTGCCAGGTCGGCGATGGCTGTTTGTCCTGGCCCGATCCACTGGCCGCCCGCTTCAGAGACCACGCCATGGCCGAGGTCGTGGTTGTAGGTACGTCCGCCCACGCGATCGCGGGCCTCAAGCACGGCGAAAGACTCGCAGCCGGCGCTGAGCAGGTCCCGTGCCGAAGTCAGGCCCGCCAGGCCGCCACCGATGATCGCTACGTCCAATATGCCGTCGCGATTGTCTTGTAGCGCCTGCGCCGCGGCACGCGTGCTCAGCGCGAGCCCTCCAACCACTGCCGCGCTGCCAAGCGCTTGCAGCAGCAAGCGCCGCTGCGGTGATTGAAGGGATGATTCATTGTCGGTCGAATGCATGTTTGTCCCTGCCAGATCTGAGTTTTATTTTTCAAAACATGTGTTATGCAAAATAACGCATAATCTGATCCGGGCAAAGGGAAAACCGCCGCGAATCAGGGACAGGGCAAGGGGCGTCGAGCTATTGAAGCCTTGCCTGAGTAGGCGTGATGGAGCAGGGGGGAGGAGGGGGCCGCAACGACCTGGATGGCAGCGCTATTTCGCGGCGCAAAGCATGCAAAAGGCCGGAAGCGTGCCGGCCTTGTGCTGGTTCTGAAGAAGCTCCGTTACCGATTCCGGCAACGCTACGGCCTCATTGCTTCCGGGGACTCTTGCCGTTCGATGGCGCCGCCGGTGAGATCAGGGTGATGACCGCATCGAGCAGGGCCTGGCTTCTGGCGGGGGTGAACCTTTCGGGCTCGATCGGCAACATCATCATCCAGCCGTCGCTCATGGCGCTGATCTGATCGGCGAGCAGATCCGCTTCGATGTCGCTGCGGATCTTGCCTTGTTTCTGTCCCTTCTCCAGCATCGACGTGAGTACCTGGCGGAACAGTGCGTAGCGTTGCTTGATGATGCTCGCGAACGCTGGTTCGTGCCTGGCATGGGCCAGCAATTGGAACCAGGCGAGCCAGCCATTTGGTTCATCGACGCGCATCCAGTTCAGCCATTGTTCGATGAGTGACTTGATGTCGACTTGTTCCTGGCTGCCTTCCAGCAACGTGTCGATCTGGTCGAACAGGCTCTGGGCGACAGCCGTGACCATCTCTTCCTTGTTGGCGAAGTAGTAGGTCACCGCACCCGTGGTGCATCCGGCATGCTGCGCCACTTTGCGCATCGAAGCGCCAGCGTAGCCTTCCTGGGCGATCACGGCGATCGCCGCTTTCAGCAACTCGGTTCTTTTCTCGTCGCGGTTGCCGACAGGGCGCCCGCGCCGTACGGCAGGCTTGGGTGGAGAGAGGTGAGAATCATGCATGGGAAATGGGCAACTTCGCTGGCTCGATTATCTGGAGCACCATCGGTTTGAAAATGGTGCCTTCTGGCTGTGGAGCAGCATAGGGAATTTGCTCGCAGAAAGCACATGGGAAAGCAGCGCAGCGGCCAGGGCTTGAGTCCGCCGACTATTCGTCATCCGCGCGGAAGATCGTCGGGGTGATATCGGTGAAGTTGGCGACATCGCCAATCACCCTGGCAGTCCCGGGCGAGGACAGCGCGGCATTGATATCGGCCTGCTCGCGAAAGCGCAGTATCACCATGGCCACCAGCGGCGTTGGCCCGGTTGCCGGAAACAGCACCTCTGCCGATTGCAGCCCGAACTCGCTCCAGGCGGCGCGCGCCAGTGGCAGGTGGGTTGCCAGATAGTAATCCCGGTCGAATCGCCCGCCTTTGGCAGCGGGATAACTCACGATCAGTGTTGCCATGTTGTGGTCCTTGTTCCTGTCAATAAGCATCCTCGAAAGGGCGCGAAGATACTTCGCAGCCCCTTGGAATCTTGAGGCGCCTGTATGCGTCGACGCCCTCGGATCAATCCTGCCCGCAGCCGATGACCGCCACCGCGCGTATTTCCACGCGCAATGCGGGAAGGGCCAGTTGCGTGACGCCAACCGCGCTCCAGGATGGGTAACGATCTGGGAAATACTTGTCCTTGATCTGTCCGAACGTATGGATCTCGCCCTGCAGATCGATATGGAAGGTCATCAGCTCGACCACGTCGGCCAGGCTTGCACCCGCTTCCTCGAGAATGCCGCTCAAGGCCTGGAACGCCAGGTGCGTTTGTGCCTCGATGCCTTCGGCCGGAGTCATGGTCGCGTCGACGCCAACCTGGCCGGACACCCAGATCATGTTCCCCACGCGGGTCGCCTGGGAGAAGTGAAAGTTGTCGTAAATGGCCTGGGTATGGCCAGGGTTGATGGACTGTCGACGCAAGTCTTGGGTGGTCATGGACGATCTCCTTATTAGGCTTAGGCGATTTGCCGGAACGTGGTGTGGCGAAAGGAATCCCCGGCCTTCAGGTCTGCCAGCTCCTGGGTGAAGAGCACGCCTTGCTGCGGATAACCGGCTGCGCTGTGTTCCGGCAGCGGGCGGAAGGTTGCGTCGTCGCCGAAGAAGCGGAAGACAAAGGTGTGACGATCCGGGAAGGTCTCATCGACCGGAGCGCCACCGTGCAGCGCGCCGGGATGGAGCACGACTATGTCTCCAGGCTCGGTCGCCCAGGAGAGGATTTCGTAAGCGTCGGGATCCTGCTTGCGCTGGGCCTCGACATCGGGAAGCCGAGGCAGTGCGTTGCCGCCATGCAGGGGCTGGGTCGGGTCGTTCGGATCGAGGAAGGTGGTGCCGTCGTAACGCGGCCCTTTGTGCGAGCCGCGGACGATCTCCAGGGCATTGCGCTTGGGCACCGACTCGAAGCTGATCCAGGCATTGCCCCAATGCAGGCCAGCCCAAGGCAGATAGGAGGTGTCCTGGTGCCAGAGCGTACGGGAGCCGCGGCCGCCCGCCTTGAGAAACACTTCCTCGGCGAAATACCAGACATGTTCAGAGCCCCAGAGCTGCGCAAACAGCTTGCCGAAGGGCAGGGAAGCGACCAGTTCCTCGAGCCGGGCCTTGGCCTTGGGGTTGGCATTGTCGACATGCGATTGCTGCTCGGTCCCGTCGAACATCCTGAAAGCATGCGGGCCGTGATTCTCGACAGCCCAGTCGTAGGCGGCCCGGCACTGGGCCAACTGTTCTACGTTCAGAAAACCTTTGATCAGGACGGCCCCGTCTTCCAGGAACGCCTTGCGCACAGAGTCTTGCATGAGAGCTTCCTCCTAGGAAATGCCACTTGGCGATCTGGATCCTAGCAAGCCGCTTTATTTTACGCAACACGTGTTATTATAATTTGAAAAAGGCGTCGACAAGGCCAGATTCCCAGGCCTGGCTAATGCTTATCGAGTTCATCACCCGCTGACCTTCGGCGGCTCGGAGTACGAAACCTGCTGCGATGCCGAGCAGTAACGGAAACGCTGTCAGAGGGAAGGCGGGTTCGGCTGCAAGGTGCCGCAGATGACGCGAATTCGGAGCGGGTAGCCAAGGGTGGTGGGCTGCATGCACTGGATGGAAGCGATAGCCCAGGCGGACAACCGTATTTTAATCAGGACTCTTACCCGGTTTTTATGGACAACTTAGATCTCGTTAATGTCTTGCTCGTTGAAGACGATCGGAAGCTGGCGGCGCTGATCGCAGAGTTTTTGCTCCGGCATGGTTTTGAGGTGCAGGTGGTCCACCGGGGCGACCAGGCGCTGGCGGCATTTATCGAGTTCAAGCCGAACGTCGTGCTGCTTGATCAGATGCTCCCAGGCCAGAGTGGGCTGCAAGTGTGCCGCGAGATTCGCAACCTGTCCGATACACCCATCGTCATCCTGACCGCAAAAGGGGATGACCGGGACCATGTTCTCGGCCTGGAGTCCGGTGCCGACGATTATGTGATCAAGCCTTTCAAACCCTCTGTGTTGCTGGCTCGGCTACGCGCCTTGCAACGCCGGTTGGCACAAAACTCAACGACACTCGATGTCCTGGAGTTCGGACGGTTATCGATCGACCGCGGTTGCCGGGTGGTCAGCCTGGCCGATGAAAAAATCAACCTGACCACCATGGAGTTCGAATTGCTGTGGGTGCTGGCCAGTGCGGAGGGCAAGCTTCTTTCTCGCGACGACATCCTCAACCGTATTCGCGGGATCCCGTTCGATGGGTTCAACCGTAGTGTCGATGTCTACATCAGCAAGTTGCGCGGCAAACTCAATGACAACCCCCGGGACCCGGTATGCATCAAGACTATCTGGGGCAAGGGCTACGTTTTTAATCCGTTTGCGTGGGAAGTCTAGATAGCGCTACGCCAATCATGGCTATTGGCTTGGCGAGAGAGACTTGGCTCAACCATTAATAGATGCAAGGTAGGACATGAAAAAGGTTTTTTTATTTTTGCTGTTTTTTGTCTGGATTCCGACATCTCTGTATTCGCTTTACTGCTGGAAAATGGCGGAGAGTTGCTCTATGCCGGGGATAGGACTGAAGCAGCAGAGTTCGGCATGTTGTGTCGCAGAACCTCATCAATGATCGCCTGCTTTGGCACTTATCCATCAGTCCGGGCATTCGGCTGGTTGAAGAGGTGAGGGGATCTGTATCTTCGAAGTCGTGTGTGGGTGCCACTCAATCTGGACTGATCCTGGGGAGCCTGCAACAGGCTCTGGTGCGCGCTCACCACGCAAGTCACGCACCAGGCCCGTCAATAATTACCACTGGCCGCTGATGAGACAGCCGACGATTTCCCAACCGCTGTATTCCCACCAGGAATATCGTTCATCGGAGCAACTTCTGGCCAGACTGGCCATCTGGATTTCGCCAGCTTTTTGATGAGTTCCGAAAGGCGTGTCAATAGAAGCTGTCACCTGATTGACGGTCTGGGGAGCCTTGATGGTGGTCGGATGCACGGAAGCGTTCGCGACAGTTGCGGTGAAAGCGAGCGTCGCGGATACGGCCAGAGCAGTTATGGACTTTTTCATGTTCGAATCCTTTCAGTTATCTGACATGCGGCTTATACGTCGGCCTGACCTGCCTTTATCAATAATCTGAACAGATCGGGCACTCGCGTAGTGTGACGCTATGAAAGCCTACTACCGTGCTGCCTCCCGCACAGTCGCTCAACGGCACTATTGACAAGCTGGTAAAAGCCTGGATTTTTCTGTTGAGGGAGCTGCCCAAGAGTTCGAGTTTGACGAGCCTGTTGTTAACGGTCTCGCTGAAAATGTCAGCTTTCGTCATGGTTTGAGGCGATGGTTCGCTGGGGGCAGTTCACTCGGATCCTCAAAGCTCAGTTGGAGTTGAGCAATAATCGTGTCCAGTTGCTCAGGGCAGTGGCCGAACTGCGTGCGATACAGCCCGGCGACTCTATGCATCCAGCCGAGGTGTCTTCCTGACACCGGCCCCCCTAAGCGGGTCTTTCGGCTTTTTTGAGATTGGGGCGAATCAACGAGAGCTCCCGCTCGAATGGCCACATCGAAACGCTCCTCCACGAGATCGACACGACGATCGAAGCACTCCGCTCCTCCAGGTCCGAGATCCTCCAGCTCACTGTGGACTTCGGCAGGTTCAGATATCGCGCCGCTTCACTCAGGCTCTGCGCCTGGCTGATCCATACCAGGAACAAGAGCCAATCATTCGTTCCACTCATGGAACGGTGATGCCAATTTTCCATGGCTTGTACAACAGCAGGCCGGGACATATCTTTTGGATGTGAGAAGACACCACAAACCGAAAGAGAAGGAGAAACTGTCATGGCGGATATTCCGCAACTGATCAATGGTCTGGCCAGAGGGCTCAGCAGCCCGGTCCGTGCACCGATTCTGCACACGCCGGACGAATACGGGATGGCGTATGAGGATGTCACCTTCCCGTCGCTGGACGGCACCCCGCTGGAGGCATGGTGGATACCCTGTCCAGGCTCGGACAAACTGGTCATCGCCAACCACCCGATGCCTATGAACCGCTATGGCTTCCCCTCGCACCTACCCCAGTGGCAGTTCGTGCCCGGCAACGACATCGAGGTCAACTACATGCGGGAGTACCAGCACCTGCATGAGGCCGGCTATAACGTGCTGACCTACGACGCGCGCAACCACGGTCACAGCGGCGTCGCCAACGGCGATATCTTCACCTGGGGCCTCTTCGAATCCCGTGACGTGGCCGGTTCGCTGCACTACATCAAGTCCCGCCCCGACACCCGCGGCATGAGATTGGGCCTACTCAGCCGCTGCATGGGCGCCAATGCCACCTTCGTCGCGAAAACTCGGTACCCCGAGCTTTTCGCGAGCGTACACGCCTTGGTCGCCCTGCAACCTATCTCAATGCGCGCCATGGTCGAGCGCAACCTCGAGGCGATGGGGATCGCGGACCAGTTCGACGCCGTTGACCGGGAGGTTCAACTGATCACCAGCTTCACGATCGATCAGGTGTCGCCGCTGGAATACGCCAAGAATTGGCAGGCGCCTGCCTTCATCCTTCAGGTGCGCGACGATGCGCTGACCAAGCCCGCCGACGTGCAGGCGATCTTCGACAACATCCCCGTCGCTGACAAGAAGCTGTTCTGGATCGAAGGCAGCACCCGGCGCTGGGACGGCTACAACTACTTCTCCGAACATCCGGCGCAGATGATCGAGTGGTTTGATAAACACATGAATTAAGCCGATTTCACTCTGGCCGCGTGGCTTCGTTGAGACCACTGACATAACCCTCGAGGACTTTGGGGCGTGCGTGTCGAAAATCTACTGGATACGCTGGTGATCCCGCCGATGCGCGACTACATGAGCGCTTTACTTCCTACGCCGCGACTGAGCGTATGACAACCGCCAAGGACGTCGCTCACACAGAGCGGCGCTCCTTGCCTCCTTTGTATCAATAGCCATCAGCAGAAAATGCAGGAGAATAATCATGTCGGATAAAACCATTGTTGTGTTTGGCGCAACGGGTCGGCAGGGGCAGGGGGTGGTGAACGCGCTGCTCGACCAGGGTGGCTACATTGTCCGGGCGATCAGTCGCGATGCCAGCTCGGACCAGGCCAAGGAGCTCGCCGCTCGTGGGGTCGAGGTGGTCGCTGCAGATCTGAACGCAGCGGATACGTTGGCATCGGCGCTCAACGGGGCCTATGGCGTGTTCCTGGTCACCAATTTCTGGGACCCTGCAACCGGGGCGAGCGAGTACGACCAGGTCAGGAATGTGGTCAGCGCCGCAAAATCCGCCGGTATTTCTCATGTTGTTTGGTCGACGCTGCCCAACGCTCTCGACATTTCAGACGGTAGGTATGAGGTTTCGCATTTCACCAACAAAGCTCTGGCCAACGTTGTGATCGCTGACGCGGGCTTTCCCTACTACAGCTTCGTCGAAGCGCCGTTCTTCTTTCAGAATTTTCTTGCCCAGATGGCACAGCAACCCACCGGAAACGGGGACCAAAAGGCCTGGGCGGTTCCGATGGATATCACCAACAAAAACGTCCATGCCGGCGACATCCTGGAACTGGGGAAATTGGTCAGGCAGGTCTTTGACCACCCGGAGACAGCCGGTCAGGGGCAAATCCTGTCGCTCTGCCCCGACGCTTACAGCTGGCAAGAGTTCGCGGATATTCTGAACGCACAGGGCCACAACGTGGTGGTGAGCCAGGTGCCAGGCGAGGTCTACGATACGTTCTATCCCGGCGCGGAGGAGGTCTGCGAAATGATGAGCTACTTCGAGGACTACAGCTACTTCGGCCCTGATGCGGACACCAAGAGGGCGCGCGCCGATGCGCTTGTCGGTGGGCAACTCACCAGTTTTGCTGACTGGGCCAAGGTCAACATGCCGGCCTGATCCAACGGTGGAGAATGGTGGATCGCAGAAAGATGACATCCCAACGCAAATTGGCCAGCTAACCAAACCCTTAGTCCGCGGCAACACGGCTTCCTTTGGCACTTCCATTCCGGCGTCGTTACCGTGTCGTTGCTCATGGAAGACGGGGTTTGGGCGCAGGAAACCGACCTGAAACACCACGCCCCCATCCTGATGGCGTGGAAAGGACGAATACCATGACGACAAGCACGACAGAACGCGAAAACACCCAGCTCCACCTCGGGCACAATCAGCGTCCACGCGACATCGTTCACCGGGCGCGCGGGATAAGCAGCGGCCCGATTACGCGGCTCGTGAGCCCCTCTGACTGGGGTGGGTTCATCAAGCCGTTCGTATTCCTCGATCTCTTCGATTTTGAGGGGGGGCATGCCCCCTCTCTTGAACTTGGCTGGCACCCGCACTCAGGTATTGCCACAGTAACCGTCCTTCTTGATGGCTCGGTCCAATACGCCGAGACGACGGGCAGCGTGGGCGTATTGCCCGCCGGCGGCGTGGAATGGATGCAGGCGGGGGGCGGTGTTTGGCACACCGGTACCGTGAACTCGGCGCCCGTGAGAGGTTTCCAGCTCTGGGTGGCGCTCCCACCCGATCTTGAAAATGCGCCTAGCATGAGCCACTACGTGATGCCCGAAGATGTGCCCCACGTTGGCCCGGTGCGGGTGATCCTCGGCTCGTATAACGGTCTTTCGAGCCCCATCGTTGCGCCGCCAATGACGTACCTCCTGGTCACGCTGAAGGACGGCGAACGATGGACGTTCCTCCCGCCATTGGGGCATGACGTCGCGTGGCTATCGTTGATGGATGGTGCGCTGCATGCGTCATCTCGCATCACACGTGGAGAGATCGCGATCTTCGAGCACGGCGAGACGGCCATCGAACTAGTCGCGGAGGGTGACACACAGTTCGTGCTTGGCTCGGCCAAGCAGCACCCTCACGAACTGGTGCTCGGCCACTACTCTGTGCATACCAGCGTCGAGGCATTGCGACGGGGCGAGGCCGAGATCCGCCGCATAGGGCATCAACTTCGCGCCGAGGGCAAGCAGAGCTACGCGCTCTGGTCGATCTGAGGCCGGGACGTGATTCAGAAAGAAGAGAAGAAACATTCATGGCCCAGACTCGAAAGTGGCGTCCATCACTACAAAAATGATGGGCGCCACTTTGATGTCGATTCCGGCTTGCGACTACGACACCCTCGCGAGTCGCTCTACAGGAAGTCAGTCGCGAACAGCATGCACAGGAGGCACGCCGACGGGGTCAGCAGTCGCAGGTCGAACAACGCCAGATGGTTATGTGCCCGACGGCCTACCACGTTGTTCAACGAGCCATTTGTCGAAGGTACGCACGTCGGGCTGGCGCGCCAGCAGCGCCGGTATGTTGGCGAGGTAGCCGGCCTCCCCAAACCACTCAAACATCTTCCGAACGTCATGGGGCAATGAACGTAATAGCAACCTGGGCAGTGGGAAGGGTAGCCCGGCCGCCCAGCCGTGGCTCTTGAGGGCGACGACGATCTGCGCGCGGGTCAGCTCGACGCCGGCGATTTCCTCGGACTTGCCAAGAGACTCACCCGGATGGGTGAAGGCTTGCGCAACCCAATTGCCAATGTCGGCCGTTGCAATCATTTGGAGTGGCTTCGTCTTGGGCACATAGCTGCGCAACAGCGCCAATAGCACGGTTCGTAGTGCAGGCTTACTAAAGTTCTCCATGAAGAACGCTGGACGAACGATGCTGGCGGGTAGACCAATACTGCGAATGTGTTCCTCGATAAGCCACTTGCTTTCAAAATGCGCTACGCCCGAGCGCCGATCGGCTCCTCCCACCGATGCATAGATGAAGTGTTCTACCCCTGCAGCTAGCGCAGCATCCGCCACGGCAATGCCCCGGCGAGTTTCGAGCTCCGTGCCTTGTTCTGAACCTTGAACGGAAAAAACTCCATGGGCGCCGGCAAAGGCGCTTCGCAGTGAGGCATAGTCGTCCATGTCGGCCGCAACGACCTCGATGCCGTTCGCGGCCAATTGCTGCGCCACGTTGGAGCTCGGCTTTCTCGAATGCGCCAATGGCCTTCGGTCCATAATGAGCGGATCACGGCACCGCCCTGTTGCCCAGTGGCACCTAGAACAACGATGGTTCTGAAAGTCATGGTATGAAACTCGACTGTTTTATCGAAGAGATCAAGGAACACAAATAGCTTGACGAGCCCCCCAGGTCAGAGGGATTCACGAGATGCGTAATCGGACCGCTGCTCACTCCTATGCGTGCGCTGAGCGATATCGCGCGGACGCTGATTGTGCCTGGGTAGAGCAGGGGGGCTTGACGCTTGTCGTCATGGTGTTCGTTCTTGTTTGTGGGGACTCTTTGCAGGCTTCGGCCAGTGCGGTGCCGCCGAGACGAAGCACATCACGGCGGCTGAGTGGGTTGCTCGTCGTCCCTGGTGTCCGGGGCCGAACGTGTTGTCACACCAGCCCGAGGCCGAGCAACTCGGCGAGCGCCTGTCCTCGCGGGGTGGTCCAATCGACGGCCAGCTCCGACACGACCTGTGCCGTCGACGTGATCACGGCTCCGGCCTGCTCCATACGCCGCAGCGCGGCGGCGTCCCCTGTCTTTGTGAAAGAAGCAGACGCGTCCGTCACAACCTGAACGTGATACCCCTCGTCAAGCAGCTGGAGCACTGGAAAGACGACGCAGATCTCGGTCGTGATGCCAGCGACTATGACCTTCTTCCGTTCTGTGGCCTTGACCGTGTTGCTGTAGTTCGGGTCGTGCATCGCGTTAACGATTCCCGTGCGCTTGACCCGCTTGGCGAAGGCGTCCGGTGCGACTTCCTCCAGCTCGGGAATCAGCGGGCCCTGGATGTTCTCCTCCATGCTTGAGGTCAGTACCAGTGGCATGCCGACACCCTTGGCGATCTTCGCGAGTTGCACGGTGTTCTTCCTGACTTGCTCGACGTCGTGCGATCGCGTCCAGGATATCGTCCCCGTCTGATGGTCGATCAGCAGCATCGCGGCGTTTTCTGCGGTATAGACATTCTTATGCATGGTTCGCTTCCTGTCTGGTGGTTACCGACGCTTCACGTGCACAATAGGTTCTGTCATTTCGTTGCACAAGCCATGGTATTTTGGCAACATCGTTCCATGAATAGAACGACCGATCTCAACCAACTCTTGATTTTCGTACGGGTCATTCAGGCGGGGAGCCTGAGTGAAGCAGCGCGACGTTTGAACCTGCCGAAGTCCACGGTGAGCCGGAAGATCTCTGACCTGGAGGAACGGGTCGGTGAGCGGCTTATCCAGCGCACGACGCGTAAACTGGGCCTCACCGAGGCGGGCCGTCTGCTCTTCGAACGTGTCTCTCCGGCCATGAGCGACATCGAGGAGGCCGAGAGCGCAGTGGCGGGAATGCGTGGGGCGCCGCGCGGCGTGCTGCGGGTCGCGGCTCCCATGTCGTCCAGCACGCTCGGACCGATCGTCGCCGAGTACCTGGTTCGTCATCCGGACGTGGCCGTCGAGATGGTGTGTTCCGATCGTCTTGTCGATCTCGTGGAGGAACGCTTCGATGTGGCCATTCGAGCGGGAGAGCTCGTCGATTCGACCCTTGTTGCGCGTAATCTCGGAAAAGCGAAGTTCATGCTCGTCGCGGCACCCGAGTACTGCAAACGCCATGGCGTCCCGAAGACGCCTGCCGAACTGACGAGCCACGCATGCGTCGCATTCGGCGGCGGAGCCGCACCGCACGTCTGGCCCCTGGAGTCGGGGGGCAAACGTGTCGAGGTCCGCGTTACCCCACGACTGACGGTCAATGACATGGAGATCGTTCGCGAGGCCGCCCTCGCGGGCGTGGGGATCGCATGGCTACCCCAGCTCTTCTGCGCCGATGACTTGCGCCATAAGCGCTTGCTGCCCTTGCTCGTCGACTGGTGCTCTGCGGAGATCCCCGTGCATGCGCTCTACCCAACGAGACGTCATCTTTCGCCAAAGGTGGTCTCCTTCGTCGATCTGCTCTCCGAGCGGATCCAGCTGCACGATCACTAACGCGCAGCTTTTGCCTACGCCCACATGCGGCGCCGTCCCTCTTGTCCCGGCGCTTTGTCGACTTCTCGCCAACCCTCCAGGCAAAACCCGGCGGGGAGAAGGGATAACATTTTGAACTAGGCGGAATTTTGGGATTGCCTATCCAGATTGGCCGAGTTTATCGGTCGGTTCTGCCTACCTACATTTCGATGCCACCCAGAGGGCAGGGCGGATATTTCTCATGGTCGACTCTCCCTTTTCCCATACAGGATCCACACCCGATGCCAGGGCGGTTTGAGCCTTCTCATATCCGTACGTTTGCCTGTGCCTGCAAGGCCGCTTATTGCCTGAGGCGTGTCGGGGCAGGGCGTTGAGATTGGATATGCATGTGCTGGTGGTCATGGTACTGGCGACCTTTGATAAAGGACGGATCGGAGCTATCCTCACCAAGGATAGGGATCTTAATTATTTTCAAATACGTGTTAAATATCTGGGCAGGAGCCAAGAGACATGACAGGGGAAGATCTGATTAAGGCAATAAACAATAACAAGACACTCATGGAGTTGAATGATTGTCCTTCTGTGTCAGTTCAAATGGGCTGCGCTGTTTATGGGAAGGTGCAAGATGACGTTGGCAATGATGAAATTACAAATAATGGGAGCATGAAGTACCAAATCGATCAGGCACTTTTATTTCGTGGCTTGCACTCGGAGACAGCTGTTTGGCACTTTAGTACGGATAGTCCGAAACCAAAGGTTCATCACTTTGTTGTTATCCCTTGGTTCAAGCAGTCAGCCGGGACAGTGTATACGGTATTTATGGCCTACGAGAAAAAATACATGGTGGTTAATTATGTCGAGCATAAGAGTCCAGCTCCTGGCGAGATTAAAGGCTACAAGACAGTTTGGATGGCAAACGACCTAAGCACCATGCTCTCTGACTTACTGACTAAGAGTAACGCTTGGGAAGAATATTTCGGTAATGTTGGACCAGCTCAGGCAAATAAAATCCGCTACTTTAAATACAAAACAACAACACTAGACTCTGCAGTTTCCAACGTGAATCAATACAGAGAGCTCTGTCGGTAAACTACTTGACCATCCTGGCGACCACCCAAAGCCCACCTTCAGTGATTCGATGTGCAGGTGGGCCTCGGCCAGCAGCTTCTTGAGTTTGGCATTCTCCGGCTCGATCTTTTGCAGGCGTTACGAATTTCGAGAGATACCGCGACGTGTTCACCAACAGCCGGTATCCGTACGAGTCAAGCAGCTGGAAATTTTCCGATCCAGTGCCGGTGGGGTTCTGGATAGGAGCAAAGGACTCAGGATCCGTTTGTCCTGGATTATCTGGATTACATTGCTGAGGTCCAGACGCGAGCTGCGGCAGAGTGATCGGGGCCTGGCTTCAAATCTGCCGCCCCACACCCCCCAAGCCTCCATATAGATATACGCATAATGTATATTATGTTAAATCGGATACTATGTCAGATGTGTTCATGTGCTTCGTAAGACCTTGATTCGGCAAACCCGCTTCTATCATCCACTTTCTTAAAGGGCCATTAATGAGGTGGTTACCGATGAAGCTGATTCAGTGTCGTTTCTCTTCCGGTCAGCGTGTACCGTTGCTCGTGCAAACTGGAGATGCGGCGCCGTTACCCATTCTCGTCACTGAAACGGCACCTTTTCCGCAGATCGATTCGCGTACCCGGGACCAGAACCTGCGGTTGCTCAAGCAGTTCCTGTCCTAGTGTGTTACTCGTTACATCCCGCGTGCCCGTCAGAACTCAACCACCCTGGCTAATATCGAGGTTGTATTTGCAGATGTCGCCGGCGTCATTGAACGGCGCGGCCTGTGGCAGACGGTTGGCATCAGGCACGGAAAGCGCGGCCCCGTCCTTTGGGGGATCTTCGCGCCTGATGGACGAACACTGAGCTAAAGGCGCAATTACAGGTGGAAATCGCCCGCGGCCTCCGGCTGGTAAAGCACTTTCCTGATCTCAATCCGGCGGGTCCGATCAGAAATTCGCCAGTCGATGGCGTCCCCCTCCTGATAGCCCAGGATGGCAGCACCGATGTCGGAACACACGGAATGCTTCCCGGCGCTGCTGTCCGCGTCGTCAGGGTAGACCAAGGCCACTTCGATCTCCTCGTCGTCCAACTGCAGCAAGGCCCTGGAGTTCATCGTGACGACATTGCGCGCCACCTGCTGCGGCTTGACGACAATGGCTCGCTCAAGCTCATGTTCGAGTTCAACAACGGTCGGGCCTTGCTCAAGCGCGATCAGACTCTCGAGCCTGGCCTTGTCGATTTCAGTGATGTAGATCCCCGTGGAGCCGCCAACGGCACCTTCGCGCAAGAACTGGAGATAGCGCCCCGCCGTCATGGAAAATGACTTCAATGCCGGCGTTTCGCTCTCAAGCAGAAAGCCGCTGCGCAGAAAGGCTTTCAGCGAGCGCGCGTTGTCCGGGTGGATCTTCGCGATGAGCTTCTCGGCCCGCATGTCGAGGAAGGCCAGTTTCATGCCTTCGCGGATCGTGCGGGCGCCAAGGTTTCGCCCCCATTTGTCGCTGTCTCCGATGACCAGGACTATCTCGCAATTCGAGCCGGTCTTGATGAGACGGACAAAGCCCACCGGGGCGTCATGCCGGTCATAGGCCATGAAGAATCGGCCGCCCCGGTTGAATAAATGGGTCAGGATCGGTAATTGAGTCCGATCAATGACTTGCTCGATGGAGCGGGAAACGTCACGAGAATCGCTCAGATAGCAAGTGACGCGCTCATCCTCCAACCAATCCTTCAACGTCAGCGCATGTGCCCGAGTAATTTCAGGGCACAGCGAAATGAAAGGCTTGTTCATCTTCACCACACTTATTTGTAAAGGATGAAAGCCCTTCATGGCTATGGCCATGACGGTTCTTTCGGCAACCGGCTATCTTAAGGCATAACGCGAGTAATGCCGAACAGCCTGCGCACTTGTCCTTAATAAGCGGTTCAGCAGCGTCAGGAGGTACCACACCCTTCCTTGCTTCAAGGATCAAAAAAGCGGCGGACGAGTGACAACGGCGATGCCGCCAAAAATAACGCTGCGCCCAACAGTCGAAGAAACCTGGTGGTCGTGTGAGGAAACTGTGCCAAAGCCCGCCATTCGCGATCCATGAACATAAACCGATGAACAAGCACATTCATTTTGAGAGCATTGGTCAGGTTCTCTTCTCTGAGCGGATGAGGCCAATGAGGTGTCGCGAATTCGATTTGAGGATGCTCATAGCCTCGGCTATAGCCTGGATGAGCGCCCAGCACAGTGAGTACATCCTTCACGGCCTGAGCGGCTGAACAGATTCACGGCTGAGCCCCCTTCCCTCTATCTCTTCCCTCCCCTGGTGTAGACAGGCACCGACAAGAGCGCAGTTCGAATAGAGCCGCGATCTTGTCGGATGGCCTGTATGCCCTATTCCAGAAGCCAATCGCCATTATGAGGATTGCGAACAAAAAGGTTTCCGGATAAGCGAGCTGCAGTTGTATAGGCTTCCCGAAGAAATACCGGCAACTGCAACTCGAAGATCTGGGCGACAAGAGTATTGCACTAGCTGCCGAACGGTGGCGGCATCGGTATATCGCCAAGCTGCAATCCCAGCAGTGACATGTACTCGTAGATGTGCTGATAACTGGATTGAGCCTGATAGCTTGCGCACTTCGATTGAAGTTCCCCACAGAGCCGCAGCTCCATGTTCGAGCTACCCATGCCCCATTGCGTGTAGTTCAAATTATTATTTGTAACCGTATCTATTGCCAAGCAAACCATTTCCTTCGTGCCATTATCAATGACGTTGGTGGGTTCATAGAGCGTCAAGGAGAAATCCAGAGAAGTTGCGCACCACGCCATCGGAACAACATCCAGAGTGTTGTATATCCGTAGCGCATTACCGGCCATTTGCTTATTGAAATAGCTCGCAAAAAAACCATCGCCAGCCGTTGGCGCAGCAATCGTTTCGCAATAAAAATTAAAGCCCGAGAGTTTCTCTTTTAGATAAAGCGCGAGTACCGACATTAGCGCACCGCCAAGGCTATGACCGACCAATCGGATCGTCGCCCCACTCCGCTGCTTCCCGAGAAAATCGCAAAGTGTGCCCTGAACACCAATAGTAGATGGCGTATTCAATATCTTTTGTACACCCAATGCAGTTCCCGGCGATATGCTTGCCGGCACCGGGCAGCTCTTGATGAGTTCCTGTAACGGCACCATTGGAAAAATATCAAGATCGTCCACCTGATCTTGAAGAGAATCGCCAAGGGTCCCACTCGTCACCACTACGATGTCGTTCCCACTTTTCCCGCCGATCAGCACCACTGTGATATGAGCCGCGTAATCGCCATCCATAGCCAGAGCGGGGCCCCAGACTACGGCATAGCCGCCGCCAATCTTGGAGCCATTGAGACGCGAAAGAATGTTGTCTTTAACTTGGTGCGGCGAAGGGTTCTTGATGTCTTTCCATGACGGTGAATATCTCGCCGAATTATTCACCACGTAAGCGTGTGTAAGACTGATTTGCCTTTGCTGAATTGAGTCTAGCGAAGTCATGACTGCTCCTTGTCGCGAAGATAGATAATTTCCTATGGGACCAACGAAAACGCACAGCAGCCGTCGATCCTTCCGGGCTAGCAAGATGAAGTCTAGTCACCGTTTCAGCAGCGTAAGTACGATCCGCTGAGCGGATACTTTGACTACCCGGCTGTTTGATCGCCCGAAATACCGGCAACGGAACATCATCGAGCGGATGTAAGGCCGAGCCTCTCGACGGCTCGGCCTTTGCCCATGGTTCAGCGTTTTGACGCAACCATCGCCTCCACCGTGGTCGCTCTGTCCGCACTGGCCGTAGCCTGCCCTGCCCCTCGCACCGCCTGCGCCCGTACTGCGGCCGCATCCTGCAGGATCACCTGCGCCGCCTTCTCCGCCGCGACGTAGATCGAGGTGACGATGAAGAAGCCGGGGATTTTCGGGAAGATCGAGGCGTCCACCACCCGCAGGTTGCTCACGCCGCGCACGCGGAAGGCGCTGTCGAGTACCGCCATCGGGTCGTCGTCGGCGCCGATCGGGCAGGTGCAGGAGGCGTGGTGGCCCCAGGCCTGGTTCATGACGAAGGTCTTGAGCTGCTCGTCGGTCTGTACCGCATCGCCGGGCAGTTCTTCGCTGGCGATCAGCCCGGCGTCTTTCAACGGCTGGGCCAGGTTGCGCACGAACTTGATGCCCTCCACCACCGATTGCAGGTCTTCGCCCTGGGTGTCGCTGCCCTCCTCGAAGTAATGGAAGTTGATCAGCGGGGTGTCGGCCGGGTCTTTGGAGCGCAGGGTGACGTAGCCGGCGTTGTTGATGGTATGGGCCTTGAGGATGGCCCAGGTCAGGTAGTTCAGGTGCTCGACGATCAGCTTCGAGTAGCCGGGGAAATAACCGCGAAACAGCGCCAGCAGGGAGAAGCAGAACAGGTCCGGCAGCGGCCGTTGCTTCAGGGATTTCTTGATGATCGCCAGCACCGCGCCGTTGGTGCTGTAGACCCCGACCTTGCCCTTGGCCCACTCCTCGTACTGCGGATCGCCCTTGGCGTAGCGCGCGCCCTTGAGCACCTCCCAATTCTCGAAGTTCATCCGGTTGACCACCCCTACCTCGTAGCGGTCCTGCAGGTTACGTCCCACGCCCGGCAACTCGACCCGCACCGGGATATCCATGGCCTCCAGGGTTTCGCGCGGGCCTATCCCTGAGAGCATCAGCAGTTGCGGGGTGTTGAAGGCGCCGCCGGCGAGTATCACTTCGCGGCTGGCGTGCACCTGGCGCAGTTCACCGGAGGCATTGCGCGGCAAGGTGCAGGCCCGGTACAGCCGCGCGCCCTTGATGTACTCCACGCCATAGGCGCGCTGCTGGTCATCGAGCAACACCCGGGTCACCAGCGCATCCAGCTCGATGTGCAGGTTGTCCGGGTGGCGCTTTTGCACATCCAGCAGGCGTTCGCGGGTGCCGTTGCGATGATGCTGCCGGGTGGCCAGCGGCGGATAGCGCAGGCCGATGGCTTCCTCGCGGACCAGCCGCCAGTCGTTGGGGTCGCCCACGCCCTGCAACTGCCAGCCGATGCGCTTGAGGGTTTCGCCCAGGGTCTTGAACGCCTGCTCGGCAGCGTCGACGATCGCACGCACCAGCGACTGGTCGTCGAACGCCGCCTCCGGAATCGCCTTCTCCACGTGCAGCCAGCCCTTGAAACCATGCCGCGACGGGTTGATGCCGAACCAGGAGAGAAACCGCTGGAACGGCCGGTGATGGCAGTTCTCCAGGCTCTGGAAGTGCTCGCGCATGGCACTGGCTTTCCACGACGGATCGCCGGTGATCTGTGCGATATGGTCCCAGTCCTGGTTGTGCGGGTAGACGGTGATCATCGCGTTGTGCGCGGTGCAGCCGCCCAGGCAACTGGCCCGTGGGTACAGCACCCCGTTGACGTCCTCGCCCTGGAAGGTCCGGGTGAACTTGGGGTCCTGCAACTGGCGGGCATCGTTGCTGTAGTGGCGGACGAAGAAGTCCCAGCGCATCGCATCGTTCTCGGTGGAGCGCGGGTGGAACGCCGGCACCTGGTACTCCTCCGGCAGCCGCGGGGCGGTGGTGTCCGCTGCCGCCGGGTCGCTGCCCGACTCCAGCACCAGCACCTTGCGGCCCTGTTCGGCCAGGCGGGCGGCGACGGTGCCGCCCCCTGCCCCGGAGCCCACCACGATGTACTCGTAATCCGTTTCGTTGTTCATCGCTGGCCACCTAGAAAGTTTTCAGCAGGGCGATCAAGGCCCGTTTGTCTGCATCACTCAGGGGCGCTTCCTCCTTGAGGAAACTGGTGCCGAAGTAATGCCCCTTGTCCACCACGAAGTCCGGGCACTTGCTCACCTGCAGCAGTGGCTTGACCAGGCCGGCGAAGACCTTGCGGGCCTCCTCGTCGCTGGCACCAGGCGGCAGTTGCTTGAGGTCGTGCTTGATCTTCAGCAGCAGCTCCAGCACCTGGTCGCGTTTCTCCAGGTCGATGTTGGACAGCAGGCTCACCGGCGTGCCTTGCGGGATCGGCCCGAGCTGGATGCCGTCCTCGCCGAACAGCCACGGCAGCAAGCGGCTGAGCAGGCCTTCGAGGTTTTGCAGGAAGGTCGGCAGATAGCCACTGCTGACTCGCAGGTAGCTGGTTTCACTGGTGACGTCGACAGTGCCCATGTGGGTCTTGCCGGAGCGGGTCATGACCTGGAAGTCGCCGGTGCGGTTTTCCGGCCACAGCAGCATCTCGATCGCGCTGTCGAAGGACGCCATGCGGTCCTCCACCCCACCCTTCCAGTGGAATTGACCCAGGCGGTTGTTCAGCAGCAGCGGCGCGGTGGACCACACACTGACCAGCGAAGCTGGCCGCGTATAACCACGCCCACCCGCCGGCATCGCGTATTCCCAGGGTTCGCCGGTGTACGGGTTCTGCACCAGCACCGAGCCTACCGCCGGCAACTGCTTGTACGACTCCGACGAGAAGTTGTCCCAGATATTGCCGCCCAGGGCGTTGGTCGCCAGCGGGCTGCAGGCGTTGGTTTCGGTCAGGGTGACCGGCACCCGCAGCTCGGTGGAGAGGAAGTTGTCGGTGAGGAACTTCTCATCCTTGACGATGGCGCGCATCGCGGTCTTGAACTCCGGCGTCTTGCTCCAGGTCCAGTAGTTGTTCCAGCACTTGAGGTAACCGTCGTTCACGCAGCCATGGTCGGGAAAGAAGGTCCAGGCCTTTTCCGGCAATTTGCTGGAGTGGCAACGGGCGCAGGTATCGGCGAACACTTCCTTGCCGCGCTCGAGCACTGCCGCCGGCTCGCTCAGGTGCGCCGCGCCGCCGGGGGCGTTCTTCAAGTAGTCCGGGGTCGCCGAGGCCAGGAAGAACAGCGCCAGGTCCGGGGTCTGCGCCTCGTTAGCGTTCCAGTAGGAGGAGTTCTTGCGTGCCACGTCGATGCGGAACGGGGTGATCGGCTTGCCACCGATCAACGGCCGGAAGTGAGTGGTCCACTCCTCGCTGTACAGGCCGATGTTGATGAACACCCGGTTCAAGGCGCCGAGCGCGCCCACCGAGTCGGCGCCGTCCTTGAGCACCCGCGGGGTGAATACGGTGTCAGGTTTTTTGTAGAACTGCGCCAGCGGGCTGTCCGGTGGCACGCCGGGTACCTCGTTGAACTGGCGGTTGTTCAGCCCGCCACCGGCGAGTTTTTCCTTGCCCAGGTTCGAGGCCAGCTCGATGCGCGCCTTGAGGTTGTAGACCGCGTTCATGGTCCGCGGGTTGTTGATGTAGTCGGTGGAGACGAACGAGGTGTCCAGCGCCCCCGGTTTCGAGGTGTGGAACAGCTGGTACGGGAAGCTGCTCGGGTCCTGGTTCCACATGAAGATCCGGTCGACCCAGAAGTACTGCGCGCCGGGGTTGGAGTTGAGGTTGGACCAGGCCGGATGTTCAGGGTCGGCCGGCGGGTTGGTCGGGTTCGGCCCGACATGGCAGAAGCCACAGGACATGCCGACCCGGTAAGGTTTCACCAGCTTGCTGTCGTTGTAATAGGCGGGGTCTTCGTAATAGCGCTTGGCGTCCCACTTCTTCTGCGCGTGCTCGTCGAAGTCCGGGTTGGGGAACAGCCGCAGGCCGACGATCCCGGTGCCGTAGCCGTAATAGGAACCCACCGGCAGGTTCTTGCCACGGGCGCCGATCTTCACGCCGGGGTACTTGGTTTCGTTCTCGAAGGGGTCGGCGGCGCAGGACGGGTCGCGCTTGTCCAGCCACAGGCCGTAGCGGTCGTCGCGCGGCCCCTCGCCCTTGACGTAGCAGGGTTCGTTGACCACCCCCAGCACTTGCCAGCGTTTATCGCGGTTGTATTTCAGGCTCGGGTGGTTGGAGATGGTCTTGAGCAGGTCGAGGTTGCCGACGCTGTCGCGCGAGAGCTTGTCCCACAGCGCATCGTTGCCGGCGGTCCAGACCACCCAGTTGTTGCGCCCGCGGGCGAAGGCCTGGAGCGCCTGCTGTTCGGTAATGCCGGGGATGAAGGGCGACAGTCGCTCGACCAGCAGTTGCGGTTGCTTGGACACGCCGTAGTCCATGTCGGCGAAGTAGTCCTCGTCGGCGCCTCTGAGGCTGCCGGCATCGCGGCCGACGCACTTGGCTTCGTCGAGTCGCTCGCCGGGTTTGTCGCCGCAGGGGTTTTTCGTCTCGCTGCTACAACCCTGTAACAGCACCAAAGGAAGGAAAATGCTCAACATCAGCTTCACGGGTGTCATGCGCTGCTCCTTGCACGTGCTGCAGACCGGTCCCTCTGTCCTTGGGGGACACCTGTGTCGCGACCGGTTCTTTTTCTGATGGCCGAACAACCGACTGCCTGCGCACCGGGCCGGTTAACCTCGGTACGCCAGTCGCCTTACAACGCCCTACAGCCGCCATACTAGGCCATGGCGAGCGGGTCAATTCTTCCATTTGGCGATGAAAAACCAGGGGTAATTTCGATTGGCTATCGGGCTCCACTCTCACCGCTCCGGCTGTCACAAACGCTGCTGGCAACCTGCTGTTTTCCTGCTTTAACTTACTCGTGAGGGATGGATCCCCCCTCCCTTTTGCGAGGGCTGCACATGGACAGGAAAAAGCCCGTTTCTTCGGCTCAGGATGCCCAGTTTCACGCCGAACATGCCCGTATCGACCAACGTCGGGATCTGCTGGGCCTGGCGCGCAAAAGCGCCGGCCACTGGGCCGTCGCCCTGTCCGGCGGCGGCATTCGCAGCGCCACCTTCTGCCTCGGGGTATTACAGGCCATGGCCCGGGCCAGGGCGCCGGATGCCGTGGGCGAAGAACCGGGCATCGGCAAGCGCCTGCTGGCGCAGTTCGACTACCTCTCCACTGTCAGCGGTGGCGGCTACCTGGGTTCGTTTTTCGGCAGCCTGTTCCTGCCCGGGCGCCTGCGTGGGCGAGAAAACGCCCAGGTGGCGGCCAGTCCCGAAGTGCAGGCCGCGGAAGATGCCTATGAAGTGCTCGACTTCGAGCCACCGGGACGCATCCACACCCATATCGACTACGCCAAGGCCCCGGTGGGCGAAGCGCCGCTGGCCTGGCTGCGGGAGAACGGCCGCTACCTGACCCCGGGCGGTTCGGGCGACCTGTTCTATGTCCTGGGCCTGTCGCTGCGCAACCTGCTGGCGCTGCATGTCGTGATCGGCATGCCGCTGTTGTGCACGCTGGCCCTGGCCACCCTGGCGCAGGTGTTCATTTCCAGCGGCCCGCTGTGTTCGCCGCTGGTCGCGCTGCTGCCCATGGACCTGGTCAACGTCCTGTGCGGTTCGCTCTGGTGGGTGCCGGTGGCGGCCACCCTGTTCTGGATAGTGCCGCTGATGCTGGCGTTCTGGATGGTGTATTTCCGCAAGAGCCAGGACGAGGCGGTGCACCTGTGGAACTGGGCGACCCTGCTGTGCAGCGCGATCGGTGCCCTGTTCATCGGCCTGGCCTGCGCGCCCTGGGGGCTGGACGCCGAACTGCGGGCGATCCTGATCGTCTGCGGGGTGGTCAACTGGTTCGGCGTGCTGGCCTGTATCCTCGTGGCCCTGCGCCTGCGTTTCAAGCGCGACAAGGACGACGCCCTGGCGCGCAACAACTGCGTGCGCACCTACCGGGTGCTGGTCACCCGCTACCTGGCCCAGGCCCTGATCTTCACCCTGCTGCTGGGCTTCTACGTCCTGGTGCCGTGGCTGGCCCAGTGGATCTACATCAGCGAGCAGCGCGCGCAACTGATGTCGTCGGCGGTTCTGCTGCCGTTGCTGATCGGCGCGATCCGCAGCCTCTCCAGTCTGCTCGACGACAAGGCCTTGCCCGGCTGGCTGAGCCGCCTGCCACTGAGTGTGATCGCCGGTGTCGCCGGCATCGCGATCTTCATGCTGGTGGCCTTGCTCTGGGGCCTGCTGGTGCAGTTCGTGCGCTACCAGGGGCTCGATAGCGACAGCCTGACGCGCCTCATGGGCCTGGTGGCGGTAGCCCTGGTCCTGAGCCTGGCGGAGGGACGCTTCATCGGTTTTCTCAACCAGTCCTCGTTGCAATCCTTCTATCGCAGCCGGTTGACCCGAGCGTACCTGGGCGCCTCCAACGGCCTGCGTTTTGCCGGCAGGACGCCCAAGATCCGCAAGCAGCGCCTGAGCGTCGCCGAAGCCCTGCCCGGCGACGACGTGCCGATCGAGCAGTACTACGGCGTCACCACCTGCGCGCCGGTGCACCTGATCAACGTCACCCTGAACCTCACCGTCGACCCGGCCGAGCAGCTGGTGCAGCGCGACCGCAAGGGCAAGCCGTTGTGCCTGGCCCCCAATGGCGCGAAGGCACCCGACAGCGTCAGCTATATCCTCGACGGCGAACCGCGCAAGCGCTCGACCCGCAGCAAATGGTTCAGCGAGATCTACCAGACCCTGGGCCTGGCCCATTGGGTGGCGACCTCCGGCGCGGCGATCTCCACCGGCCTGGGCCGGGCCACCTCGCTGGGTACCTCGCTGTCGTTCGGCCTGACTAACCTGCGCCTGGGCACCTGGTGGCCGGGCAATTTCCTCGAAGGCGACGAACAAGCCGACACTCAACGCAGCTGGCGGGACAAAGGCTGGGCCCGGGTGTTCCCGACCCAGACCTACCTGTTCTATGAACTGAGCGCGCACTTTCATGGGGTGCGCCGCGACTACCAATACCTGTCCGACGGCGGCCATTTCGAAAACACCGCCACCTACGAGCTGATCCGCGAAGGGCGCAAGATCGAGCTGATCGTCATGTGCGACTGCGGCGCCGACCCGAGCTACCAGTTCGACGACCTGGCCAACCTGATCCGCCTGGCGCGGATCGATCAGGCCCTGGAGATCGAGGAGGACCTGGGCGTGCATGAGGTTTCGCTACTGGCGCCCTACTTCGGCCATACCGCCAACTTCACCCATCCTGGCCCCGACGACAGCCTGCGCTGCGCGATGCTGTTCAACGTGGTCAATCGCCAGGGCCAGCGCACCGCGCGGATCCTGCTGCTCAAGCCACGCCTGATCGCCGGAGTGCCGGTGGACGTGCTCAATTACGCCAACGCCCACCCGACCTTCCCCAACGAAAGCACTGCCAACCAGTTCTTCGACGAAGCGCAGTTCGAAAGCTACCGGCAACTGGGCCTGCAGATCGGCCAGACGCTGTTCGGCAGCGGCCAGCCGACGCCGGTTTCCCAGGCGTTGTGGAACTACCTGTAGAACGCCCGCCTCCAGGAGGCCCCCATGACTCTTCTGTATCCCATCGCCGGTTTGCGTGACGACGAGCGTTTCGATGACTGGCAAGAGGGAGCTGCTCGACCTGCAGACCCACGCGCAAGTACACCCCTTCCCTGACTCCGACGATGAAGACGGCGGGTCACCAGGGAACTTCCGTGTTGTTGTTCTAATTTAAGCGGCTGGTCTGAAAGGTTTACAGGTGCACATGAATGACCGACCGGCGCTGTCCATGACAAGCCTATTGTTCGTACACCATAGGCGGGACGAATCAGAAAAAAGCAGATGATAATAAGAAAGTTCTCAGTTGTATTTTTGCTTTTTGAGATTATGGTGTCCGACCACAAAATCCGGCATTGAAAATGGCTCTGCTGCACGCAGTTAAAGCGATAAAAGTTAAGTAACGACAAGCCGGTTCAGGCAACTAATGTGGCGCCCCATAATTAGCCAATCATCAACTGCAGCGCTCATGAAACAGTCATTGGCTCTCGAATTATCATTCACAGGCGCTTAGTTCGATGGCAGATATACCGTTGTTCCGCAGGGAGGCGCTCGACGCCCGGCAAACCAACGGGCTGGGCGATACAGTTCTGGTCCGCCCGATCTCTTTCACCGTTCTCACGTGTCTGGCTACGGCCCTGGCGGTGTCGGTGGCGGCCTTCTTTTTCTTCGCCAGCTATACCAAGCGCAGCACCATCAGCGGCCAGCTGGTCCCGGTCGGTGGCCTGGTCAAGGTGTACGTGCCCCAGGCTGGCATCGTGTTCGAGACATTCGTCCACGAAGGCCAGAGGGTCAAGCGTGGCGAGCCTCTGCTGACGATCTCCAGCGAACGCTACGGTTCTGACGCCGAACCTGTGCAGGCCGGCATCAGCCGCCAGCTCGAACATCGCCGCGGTTCGCTGCGCGGTGAACTGGAGAAAGTCCTGCGCTTACAACTCGATGAACGTGACAGCCTGAGCAACAAGGTCGCCAGCCTGCAGCGCGAGCTGGCGATACTCGCCCGGCAGGCGGACAGCCAGCAGCGGTTGGTGGCGCTGTCCAGCGACGCCACGCAGCGTTATCAGGGCCTGATGGATAAGGGCTACATTTCCGTCGACCAACTCCAGCAGCGCCAGGCCGAACTGTTGGGACAGCGCCAGGCCCTGCAGGGGCTGGAGCGCGAACGTGCGGCCCTGCAGCAGCAACTGACCGAGCGCCGCAACGAGTTGGCGGGCCTGGGCGCGCGCCAGGCCAACCAGCAGGCGGACATCCAGCGCCAGCTCTCTGCCCTCGAGCAAAACCTGGCGGAGAGCGAGGCCAAGCGCACGCTGCTGGTCACCGCTCCGGAAACCGGCATCGCCACTGCCGTACTCGCCGACATCGGGCAGACCGTGGACAGCTCGCGGCCATTGCTGAGCATCGTTCCCGCCGACGCACCCTTGCAGGCAGAGCTGTATGCCCCGAGCAAGTCCATCGGTTTCATCAAGCCGGGCGACTCGGTGTTGATCCGTTACCAGGCCTATCCCTATCAGAAGTTCGGTCAGTACCAGGGCCGGGTGCGTTCCATTTCACGCACCAGCGTGCCCTTCGCCGAGCTCGCCAGCATGGCCGGCGCTGTACCAGGGCTGGCCAAGGACGGCGAGCAGCTGTATCGCCTGCAGATCAGCCTGGATAAGCAGATGGTGACGGCTTACGGCCAACCGCGCCCCTTGCAAAGCGGCATGTTGCTCGACGCCGATGTCCTCCAGGACACCCGCCGCCTCTATGAGTGGGTGCTCGAACCGCTGTACAGCCTGACCGGCAAACTCTAGGAACAACCTTCAATGGCATTTCTCGACGCGCTCGCTCTGCGCATAGGCCGGCGCTTGCCGCTGGTATTGCAGACCGAAGCTACCGAATGTGGCCTGGCCTGCCTGGCGATGATCGCCGGCTACCACGGTTACCACACGGACCTGATGGACTTGCGGCGACGCTTCAGTGTGTCGCTCAAGGGCGCTTCCCTGAAGCAGGTGATCCAGACCGCACACCAACTGCAACTGGGGACTCGCCCGGTGAAACTGGCCCTGGACGATCTCGGCAAGCTGAAGCTGCCCTGCGTGCTGCACTGGAACTTCAACCACTTTGTGGTGCTGAAGGCGGTCGACGCCCGCGGCGTCACGCTCCACGACCCGGCCCGCGGGTTGTGTCGCTTGAGCCTGGAAGAAACCTCGCGCAGTTTCACCGGCGTCGCCATGGAGCTGTGGCCGGACCGCGGTTTCGAGGTACAGGCCGCCAAGCCGCGCATCCGTCTGCTGGACATGATGGGCCGGGTCACCGGGCTGTATCGCTCGTTGACCCAGGTGCTGTTGCTGTCCGGCGCGCTGGAGCTGTTTGCCCTGGTCGGCCCGTTCTTCCTGCAATGGACCCTGGACAACGTCATTGTCAGCGAGGACCGCGACCTGCTCAGTACCCTGGCGCTGGGTTTCGGCCTGTTGCTACTGATGCAGCAGGCCGTCAGCGGGGTGCGCGCCTGGGTGATGATGCACATGAGTACCCTGCTTAGCGTGCAGTGGCAGGCCAACGTGTTCAGCCACCTGTTGCGCTTGCCGATCCAGTACTTCGAAAAACGTCACCTGGGCGACGTGGTCTCGCGCTTCGGTTCGGTGGACAACATTCAGCAGACCCTTACCGCCGCCTTTCTCTCAGCGATCCTTGACGGCCTGATGACCATCGCCACCCTGGCCATGATGCTGCTCTACAGCCCGGTGCTGGCGGCGGTTTCCATTGCTGCCATGAGCCTTTACGCCTTTGGGCGTTGGGCCTGGTACCGCCCGCTGCGCAACGCCACGCAAGAGCAGATCGTGCATGCGGCCCGCCAAGAGAGCCACTTTCTGGAAACCGTCCGCGGGGTCCGCCCGCTCAAGCTGTTCCAGCGCCAGGAGGAGCGCCGCTCGGTCTGGCTCGGCCTGCTGGTGGAGCAGATCAACGCGGGGCTGCGCACCCAGAAGCTGCAACTGCTCTACCAGCAGATGAATGGCCTGCTGTTCGGCGTCGAGAACCTGCTGGTGATCTGGCTCGGCGCGACCCTGGTGATGGATGGCCAGTTCAGCGTCGGCGTGTTTATGGCCTTCAATGCCTACAAATTGCAGTTCGACAGCCGGGTGGCCAGCCTGATCGACAAGTTCTTCGAGCTGCGCATGTTGCAGCTACAGGGCGAACGGCTGGCTGACATCGTCCTCCAGGCTCCCGAAGAAACATTTGTCGGCGGCGTGCCGGAGGATCTGCGCGAGCGTCCGGCCAGCCTGCAGGTTCGCGGCCTGCGCTACCGCTACTCCGAGCAGGAACCCTGGGTGCTCGACGGGCTCGACCTGGACATTGCCGCCGGTGAGTCGGTGGCCATCGTCGGCCCCTCCGGCTGCGGCAAGAGCACCCTGTTCAACGTCCTGCTCGGCATTCTTCCGCCGAGCCAGGGCCAGGTCCGCGTGGCCGGCCTGGAACTCTCGCAGTTGGGGCTGGACGGCCTGCGCGAGCTGGTCGGGACGGTGATGCAGGACGATGTGCTGTTCGCCGGCTCGTTGTCGGAGAACATCAGCTTCTTCGATTCCAGGGTGGACATGCCCTGGCTGATCGAGTGCGCGCAAATGGCCGCGATCCACGACGACATACAGGCCATGCCGATGGGCTACAACACCCTGGTCGGCGATATGGGCACCGTGCTCTCCGGCGGGCAGAAGCAGCGGGTCATGCTGGCTCGGGCCTTGTACAAGAAACCGAAAATCCTGTTCCTCGACGAAGCCACCAGCCACCTCGACGTTCATTGCGAGCAACGCGTCAACGCCGCCATCCGTGGCCTGCGCATTACCCGGATCATGATCGCCCATCGCCCGGAAACCATCGGCTCGGCAGACCGGGTGGTGGTGCTCGGGCAGGGCAAGGTGGAAAGCGACGAAACCCGTGCGCACCCGGCCACACGGGAGCGAAGCTGATGCGCGCGGTTCGGTGTTTGCTGCTCGGCTTGCTGGGTGCAGCCTCCTGCGCCGCGGCCTACGAGCCCGATGTGTTCGCTACCGCCGATGAAGTCTCCAGCCGGGCCGTGTACGACCTTGGCGGCAGTGGCCTGCCTTGCCACACCGCTGCACCGCGCAGTGAACTGAGCCTGGAGGACGCCATTGAGCGCATCCTCTGTCACGATCCCCGGACGCGCCTCGCCTGGGCCAATGCCAAGGCCAGCGCGGCGCAGGTAGGGATCGGCCGGGCCGCCTTCCTGCCGCGCCTGCAAGGGCGCCTTGAGGGCAGCCATGGCTACAGCGACCTGGACAGTCGCGACATGCCCCAGCAGTCCGGCCATAGTCGCAGCCACGCTACTGGCCTCGAACTGAGCTGGGTGCTGTTCGACTTCGGTCGTCGCAGCGCCACCCTGCACAATGCCCAGCAACTGCTGCTGGCGGCCACCGCCAGCCAGGACGCGGTCCTCCAGAACACCTTCGCCCTCGCCGCCCAGGCTTATTACGACGCCCTCTGCGCTCAGCGCAGCCTTGTCGCCTCGAGCCAGGTGGCAGAGCTGGCGGCGCAGAACCTCAAGGCGGCCGATGCGAAATACCAGGCGGGCGCCGCTGCCCTTTCCGACCGCCTGCAGGCGCAGACCGCCTTGTCCCAGGCGAGGCTGAAACAGGTCAGGGATGAGGGTTCCCTACGCCAGGCTGTCGGCCTTATCGCCCTGCGCATGGGCCTGCCGCCGGACATCCCGCTGCATCTCTCCAGCGAACTGGATGCACAACCCGATACCGGTTTCGTCAAGGCCATCGACCAACTGCTGGCCGAGGCCCGCAGCAGCCACCCTGCCCTGCACGCCGCCCAGGCGCGACTGAAAGCGGCTGACGCGTCTCTGCAGGAAAGCCGCGCCGCCGGCCGCCCCAGCCTGACGTTGAGCGCTAACCTGGGGCGTCGCTACACCGAGCAGCCGTGGGTGTTCAACGGCGACATCCGCGAACGCGAACGCAGCATCGGCTTGCAGCTGAACATCCCTCTGTTCGAAGGCTTCGAGCGTACTTACCAGATCCGCAATGCCCTCGCCCGCCGGGAAGCCAGCGAAGCCGAATTGGCCGAAGTCGAGCAGCAGATTTCGCTGGAGGCCTGGAGCAACTATCAGTTGCTCGGCGTCGAGACCCGCAGCCTGGTGCGCACTCGCGAACTGGTCGAGCAGTCGCGTCAAACCCTGGAGGTTGTCCAGGGGCGGTACCGTTCCGGCGTCGGCAGCATGATCGAGATGCTCAATGCCCTGACTGCCTACTCCAGCGCTCAGGAGCAGCACATACAGGCCCTCGGCGCCTGGCAGGTCTTGCGCCTGCGCCTGGCCGCCAGCCTGGGTCGACTGGGCTTCTGGACGCTGCGATAAGGTGAAGCCGGGAGGGGTAATGGGAGGTCCGGCACTCAGTCAGTGCCGGCGAGTAAAAACGCCAGAAACAGTTTCTGGCGTTAGTGCAATGTTCATTGTTTTTATTATTTATAAAGCATCGGGCAACTGATAGTCGTTCAGTTGAACGGCCAGCCGGTCCAGCCATTCTTTATATTAATACCGATGCCGCCCTTGCCAGGAGCGCCAACGCCGATATTACCCGTGCCACCATTGTTCTTGATCAGGTCAGCCAGGTCGCTCAGGTTGGTGTCGGTAGTCACTTTTTTTCCGCCGATGGTCAAGCCGGCGCCCGATACGACGTCTATTTCCATATCGTTCAGATTGCGCATGTTTCATTCCTTTCCAAAGATTCATCTATCAGCTTTCCCGACAATCCGGTACTCGATTTTCCCGGATAGCTGGAAAGAGCCATTTCATCTTTCATGCAAAAAGATGCGGAATAATTAAAACAAACAACAATATCGGATACTTCTGAAAGTGCTATTGACGAGTCGGTTCAGCCTGTCGCTGGCGCACCCACTCCACCGTTCTGCAGTACGCGTCCCAAAGAGCCCGCTGTGACGAGACACCCGGCAACATCAGGTTGGAGATTTTCCACAAGCGAACACTCAGCCATGGGCGAACCGCCGGACACTCGAAGGCGGGCGCGCGGTGCCGGTTGCTGGCAGCGCCGGCTCCGCCGCTTCCACCCCCAACAGGCTCAGCAGGCGCGCGCGGATCTCCTGGAAACCGTCCTGGCCGGTGTCCCGCGCGCGTGGCAGGTCGATGCTCAGTTGCTCGGCGATCTTGCCGTTGGCCAGCACGATGACCCGATCGGCCAGGAGGATGGCTTCGTCGACATCGTGGGTCACCAGCAGCACCGCCGGCGTGTGTTTGCGCCAGAGATCAATGATCAGCCGGTGCATGCGGATCCGGGTCAGCGCATCCAGCGCGGCGAAGGGTTCGTCGAGCAATAGCAGCTTGGGCTCGCGCACCAGGCCTCGGGCCAGGGCCACGCGCTGGGCTTCGCCGCCGGAGAGCGTCGCCGGGTAGGCTTCCAGGCGGTGGGCCAGGCCGACTTCGGTCAGGGCCTGCACCGCGCGGGCGCGGGCATTGGGAATGCGCAGGCCGAGGATCACGTTCTTCCAGGCGCGCTTCCAGGGCATCAGGCGCGGCTCCTGGAACACCGCGGCGCGCGCCTTGGGCACCCGCAGCTGGCCGCTGTCGATGCTGTCGAGCCCGGCCAGGCTGCGCAGCAAGGTGGTCTTGCCCGAACCGCTGGCGCCCAGCAGCGCGACGAATTCCCCCGGGGCGATGTCCAGGTCCAGGCCGTCGATGACCCGTTGCTCGCCGAACTGGCGCACCACATTGCGCAGTTGTACCGGGTGGGCGGTCTTGGGCGCGTTTACACGATCGATGCTCGACATATCAATTCCTCACGAAAGTTGGGCGCCAGGCCAGGGCGAAACGTTCCAGGGTGCGGATCAGGCCGTCGATCAGCAGGCCGAGGACGCTGTAGATCAGCAGGCAGATGACGATCACGTCGGTGCGCATGAAGTCCCGCGCGTCACTGGCCAGGTAACCGATGCCGGCGGTGGTGTTGATCTGCTCGACGAACACCAGGGCCAGCCAGGAAATCCCCAGGGAATAACGCAGGCCGACGAAAAACGAGGGCAAGGCGCCCGGCAGGATCACGTGCCAGATCAGCTCGCGCCGGCTCAGGCCCAGGGTGTTGGCGGCCTCGATCAGCTTGGGGTCGATGTTGCGGATGCCGGCGAACAGGTTCAGGTACACCGGGAACGTGGTGCCGGTGACGATCAGGGCGATCTTGGTGAACTCGCCGATGCCGAACCAGAGAATGAACAGCGGCACCAGGGCCAGCGAAGGGATGGTGCGCAGCATCTGCATCGGCGAATCCAGCACCACCTCGCCGCGTTTCGACAGGCCGCTGATCAGTGCCGCCACCACGCCGATACTGACGCCGATGCTCAAGCCCACCAGCGCCCGTTGCAGCGATACCAGCAGGTGCTTGCCCAGTTCGCCGGAGGCGATCATGGCCCAGAGCGTACCGCCGATCTGCGACGGCGCGGCGATCACTCGCTGGGGAATCAGCCCCCAGCGCGACGCCAGCTCCCACAACAACAGCAGCACGATCGGGCTGATCAGCCGCAGCAGCGCCTCGGGGGTGCGCCAAGTGCGCAGCCACGGCGGGATCCACTGCGCCCCGCCCTGCCCCGCACCACCCCGGCGAACGGCCTTGTCGACGGAAAACGAGCTGCTGGCGCCCGGTGTCTCGAAAGTCTTGTCGCTCATCAGGCTTCCTTCCTCATCAAGCCCATGGCCGGAGGCGCCATGTTTCAGCTTCGAATTCATGCTATTCGCATAAAAAATCGCAGTGAAATTCTTTTTGGGAATAACCTAATATGATTAAAAATCAGATAGAAAATTAACCAGATAAATTATTTGCATAGTAAGACGGCTCGGCCAACGCCCTTTGCCGGGTGTGCGGATGCAGCGCTATAAAATGCACATTGCTGATACATGTCTATTTAAATAATCAGTTAATTTAATAATTAACTTAGAACAAAACGGCATTTCACACCCCGCCGCGCTGCGCCTACTTTCGACACCACGGACCGACCCCTTGCCCGGTGGAGGCTGAATCACGCCTATTGAAAAACTATTGGAAGAAAACAGGGAATCCACCATGAGTATCGAATTCATCGGTTTTATCGGCGGCCACCACGCCTCGGAAATTCACCCGCGCAGCGGCCCCGTGCTGCAACCCGACTACGTGGAAAAAGTCGCCCGCGCCCATGAAGACGCCGGCTTTGACCGCGCCCTGGTGGCGTTCCACTCCAACAGCCCGGACAGCACCCTGATCGCCGCGCATGCCGCCAGCGTGACGAAAAAGCTCAAGTTCCTGATCGCCCATCGCCCGGGTTTCGCCGCGCCGACCTTGGCCGCGCGCCAGTTCACCACCCTGGATGTGTTCAATGGCGGGCGCACCGCGGTGCACATCATCACCGGTGGCGACGACCGCGAACTGCGCGCCGACGGCAGCTATATCGACAAGGACCAGCGCTACACCCGCACCGACGAATACCTGGACGTGCTGCGCCAGGAATGGACCAGCGGCCAGCCCTTCGACTATCAAGGCCAGTATTACCAGGTCGAGGGTGCGTATTCGGCGGTGCAGTCACCGCAACAGCCGCACATCCCGCTGTATTTCGGCGGCTCCTCGGCGGCGGCCATCGCCGTGGCTGGCAAGCATGCGGACGTCTATGCGTTGTGGGGCGAAACCTACGAGCAGGTGCGCGAAGTGGTGAGCCAGGTGCGTGCCGAGGCCGCCAGGCATGGTCGCAGCATCAGGTTCAGCCTGTCGTTGCGGCCGATCCTGGCGGACACCGAGGAGCAGGCCTGGGCCCGTGCCGAACGCATCCTGCAGCAGGCTACGGCCCTCGCCGAGCAGAACGGTTTTGTCCGCCGCGAACCACCGAATGAAGGTTCGCGCCGCCTGCTGGCGGCAGCGGCCCAGGGCTCGCGCCTGGACAAGCGCCTATGGACCGGCATCGCCGGGCTGCTCGGCGCCCAGGGCAACTCGACGTCCCTGGTTGGCACCCCGGAGCAAGTGGCCGAAGCCCTGCTCGACTATTACGACCTGGGCATCACCACCTTCCTGATCCGCGGCTTCGACCCGCTCGAGGACGCCATCGACTATGGCCAGCGCCTGATCCCGCTGACCCGCAAGCGGGTGGCCGAGCGCGAGCGGCTGGCCGCGGAAAAAGTTGCCTGAGCTGGACCCCGACGCATAGAGCCCTGATCGCCCTGTAGCCGCTGCCGCAGGCTGCGATCGGGGCACAGCCCCGCCAACCTGACGACGCGCTATCACTGACCTGCGGCGGCGCCTGGCCTGGCGACCGCTGCGCGGTCGTTCGCAGCCTCGCTTCGCTCGGCAGCGGCTACAGAGCATTGCTCATTGCTGGATGGATACCTTGTAGCCGCTGGCGCAGCCTGCAATCGGGGCACAGCCCCGCCAACCTGCCGGCGCGCTATCACTGACCTGCGGCGGCGTCTGGCCTGGCGACCGCTGCGCGGTCGTTCGCAGCCTCGCTTCGGCTCGGCAGCGGCTACAGAGCATCGCTCATTGCTGGATGGATACCTTGTAGCCGCTGGCGCAGCCTGCGATCGGGGCATAGCCCCGCCAACCTGACGATGCGGTATCACTGAACTGCGGCGGCGTTTGGTTTGGCGACCGCTGCGCGGTCGTTCGCAGCCTCGCTTCGCTCGGCAGCGGCTACAGAGCATGACGCCTGCTGGATGGATGCCTTGTAGCCGCTGCCGAAGGCTGCGATCGGCTGCGCAGCAGACGCAAAACCGGAGACTGCGGTTTGTCAGGCAGACCGCATGTTGCGGATTCACGGCTGCCGGGTCGGAATGCCGCCCAAGCCAATCGCAGGCTACGCCGGCGGCCACAGTACGTAAGCGCGTTTCTGTGTCCGTACCATCACTCCTTATAAGCCGTATCGCTGCGCTCCAACTGGCGGATCAGCGCATTCCAGTGCCGGGCGACGCCCGGTCCGTCGCCACTCTTGAAGGCTTCGGCCTGCTTCTCGACCTTGGCCACCACCTCGGCCGGCGGGTAGATCAGCTCGGTATTGCCGCTGGCCTGGGCGGCGATCTGGATGTTGCAGGCGCGCTCCAGGTAATGCAGTTGCTGGAACGCATGCTCGACGCTGATGCCTGCGGTGAGCAGCCCGTGGTTGCGCAGGATCAGCACGCTCTTGTCCCCCAGGTCCGCCACCAGCCGTTCGCGCTCGTCGAGGTCGAGGGCGATGCCTTCATAGCCGTGGTAGGCCACGCGTCCGGAAAAGCCGATGGCGTGCTGGGAGATCGGCAACAGGCCGTCGCGCTGGGCGGACACCGCGATGCCGTCGCGAGTGTGGGTGTGCAGGACCGCCTGCAGGTCAGGACGGGCGCCATGGATTGCGCTGTGGATCACATAACCGGCGTAGTTGATCCCGAGGCCCGTGGGGTCGTCGACGATAGTGCCGTCAATGTCGACCTTGACCAGGTTGGAAGCGCTGATTTCGTCGAACAGCAAGCCGAAGGCGTTGATCAGGAAATGCTCGTCGGGCCCCGGCACCCGCGCGGAAAAGTGCGTGTAGATGTGATCGGTCCACTTGTACAAGGCCGCCAGCCGGTAGGCCGCGGCGAGCTTCACGCGCACCTCCCACTCTTCGGGGCTGACACGCTGGCGAACATTTTTCGAGACGCTGGATAACGGGCTGACGCTGCTCATGGCAAAACTTCCTGGATGGCCTTGAAGGAACTCCAGCAAGCCTAGGGGAAGGCAAAAGATAATAAAAAGCACATTTTAATCTAAGCTAATTATCATTATTTTTTATTTTAAACCGCCCTGCCCTTGCCCTCTTTCAACCACTCACGCGGCACTCTTGATCTTCTGCAGCGAGCCGGCGACCAGCTTGCCAAAGGCATCCACCGGCCCTTGCAGGTTGCCGAGAAAATGCGGGTAGATCAGCCACAGGTCCATCACCGGCTTGAAGTCCTTGAGCGGCATCGCCGCCAGTTGCTCGCGGTGGGCGCTGCGCTCCAGCAACGGCCGCGGCACCAGGCCGAGGCCCAGGCCATCGGCGACCAGGCCCAACTGCAACTCGGTGCCAAAGGTTTCCAGGTTGACCCGCAGGGCCAGGCCCTGGTCCGACAGGGTGCGTTGCAGCCCGGCGCGGAAGCCGCAGCCGTCCGGATTGAGAATCCAGCCGTTCTGGTAAATGTCCGCGAGCTTGCACGGGCGCTTGGGCAACTGCGCCTTGGCGCAGACCACCACCAATTCCATCTTGCCGATCGACTCGCCAATGATGTTGTCCGGGAAGATCTTGCCGGCCGGGAACAGCGCGGCCGCCGCGTCCAGCTCGCCGCGCTCGATCTTGCCCACCAGCTGGCTGCCCCAGCCCGTGGCCACCTGGGCGCGCAGTTCGGGGTATTCGACGCGCAGGTGCTTGAGGGCATCGAGCAGCACCACATCGCCGATGGTCTGCGGCACGCCCAGGCGCAACAGCCCGGTGGGCGGCGCGTCGGTGGCCACCAGTTCGCGCAGGGCATCCATTTCCCGCAGGATCAGCCGGCACTGTTCGTACACCCGGGTACCGATCAGCGTGGGCTTGAGCGGCTTGGTGTTGCGGTCGAACAGCTCCACGCCCAAGGCCTGCTCGAAGTTCTGCACCCGCCGGGTGATCGCCGGTTGCGTCAGTTGCAAGGTCTCGGCGGCATGGCTGATGGACTGGCAACGAATCACTTCGACAAAGGCGTCGATATCATCAATTTTCATTTGGCCCGCACATAGAGAACAGTCATTAAGATGTTCGAAAAGCATAGTTTGAATGCGCGTAGCTGGATAGCCTGGCGCATCTATCGATAACGTCTAACGCTATTCACATGGGTTCTAAATTCCTTTCAGCTATAACCTAATCATAAAAAAATAGCATATTAAGAAAAATCATTATGCTTAAATCCTGATAACGAACCCTGATATCGAACTTAGACCACGACCACGGAGTCGCCATGACCCAGGCCCGACACCCGGAGAGACTCAGAGCATTCATAGGCGCCCTGGCGGAGCTGATCGACAGCCACCCCCGCGAAGGCGACCTGCTGCACCGCGGCGGCAAGCTGCTGGCCCAGCTGGTCAGCCATGACGACTGGCTGCCCGAGGACTTCGCCCGCCCCGATCCGGAGCGCTACCAACAGTATTTGTTGCATGCCGATTCCCGGCAGCGCTTCAGCATCGTCAGTTTTGTCTGGGGCCCAGGGCAACGCACGCCAATCCACGACCACCGGGTCTGGGGGCTGATCGGCATGTTGCGCGGCTCGGAGTACTCACAAGGTTTCGCCCGCCACAGCGACGGCAGCCTGCGGGTCGAGGGCCAGCGGATCCAGCTGCTGCCCGGCCAGGTCGAGGCGGTGTCGCCGAAGATCGGTGACATCCATCAGGTCAGCAATGCCTTCGACGATCAGGTGTCGATCAGCATCCATGTCTACGGCGCCAATATCGGTGCCGTGCGCCGCGCGGTGTACCAAGCCGACGGCAGCGAGAAACTGTTCATCTCCGGTTATTCCAACGCCTTCCTGCCCAATATCTGGGACCTGTCCAAAGAGAGCCAAGCCCTATGAGCACAGCACCTACCCGCTCTTACCCACAGATCCGCCAGGCGCTGCTGAACCGTGAAGAGCTGGCCCTCGTCGATGTGCGCGAAGAGGCGCCCTTCGCCCAGGGGCATCCGCTGTTCGCCGCCAATATCCCGCTGTCGAAACTGGAGCTGGAGGTGTATGCGCGCATTCCCCGGCGCGATACCCAGGTCACCGTCTATGACCATGGCGAAGGCCTGGCGGAACGCGCGGTGCAGCGCCTGCAAGCGCTGGGCTACAGCAATGTGAGCCTGCTCGAAGGCGGCCTGGACGGCTGGCGCGACGCCGGCGGCGAGTTGTTCATCGACGTCAATGTGCCGAGCAAAGCCTTCGGCGAGCTGGTGGAAAGCCAACGGCATACGCCGTCCCTGGCGGCGGAAGAAGTCCAGGCCCTGCTCGACAGCCAGGCGGACCTGGTGGTGCTCGACGCCCGGCGTTTCGACGAATACCAGACCATGAGCATTCCCCGTGGCATCAGCGTGCCGGGGGCGGAGCTGGTGCTGCGCGCCCGCGAACTGGCACCGGACCCGGCGACCCGGATCATCGTCAACTGCGCCGGACGCACCCGCAGCATCATCGGCACCCAGTCGCTGATCAACGCCGGCATCGCCAACCCGGTGGCCGCCCTGCGCAACGGCACCATCGGCTGGACCCTGGCCGGGCAGGCGCTGGAGCACGGCCAGTCGCGGCGCTTCGCACCTACCAGCGAAGCCCATCGCGCTGTCGCCGCCGATGACGCCCGGCGGGTGGCCGACAAGGCACGAGTGGGCCGCGCCAGCCTCGACGACCTGCAACGCTGGCAGCAGGAAACGCAGCGCAGCACCTACCTGTTCGACGTGCGCACCCCGGAAGAATTCGAGGCCGGCCACCTGCCCGCGGCCCGCTCCACCCCCGGCGGGCAACTGGTGCAGGAAACCGATCACGTCGCCAGTGTGCGCGGCGCGCGCCTGGTGCTGGTGGACGACGATGGCGTGCGCGCCAATATGTCCGCGTCCTGGCTGGCCCAGCTGGGCTGGCAGGTGTATGTGCTGGACGACCTGCAGCCCGCGCATTTCAGCGAACAAGGCCCGTGGCAGGCACCGGTGCCCGCAGCGCCGCAGGCCGAGGAAATCAGCCCCGAGACCCTGGCCCAGTGGCTGGTCGAAGGCGATAGCCTGCTGCTGGATTTCACCAGCAGCGCCAACTACGTCAAACGGCATATCCCGGGCGCCTGGTGGGCCTTGCGCGCGCAGTTGCCGCAAGTCCTGGCCAAGCTGCCGCCGGCCGAGCGTTATGTGCTGACCTGCGGCAGCAGCCAGCTGGCGCGGCTGGCGGTCGCCGAGGTCGAGGCCCTGACCGGCAAGCCGGTGTTCCTGCTGCACCAGGGCACCGCCAGCTGGATTGACGCGCAGCTGCCGCTGGAAACGGGCGAAACCCGCCTGGCCTCGCCGCGCATCGACCGTTATCGCCGGCCCTACGAGGGCACCGATAACCCCCGCGAAGCCATGCAATCCTACCTGGACTGGGAGTTCGGATTGGTGGAGCAGCTGGCCCGCGACGGCACCCACGGTTTTTATGTGATCTGAACCGCGTGATCTGAAACAGCCCGGCTTATGTGCCTTCACCGGCCCATGAGCCACCTGACGCAATACCCGGACCGACCCCTTTCTCCAGGCGGAGGTGACCCTAACCACCGACACCCGCCTGGAGCCTGTCGTCATGCGCGTTACCCTGCCCTTCCTCACCCCGCTGTTGCTGGCTGTTACTTTTGCTCTTGCCGCCACGGCGCAGGCCGCCAACCTGCAACCGCTGCGGGTGGCCAATCAGAAGTCGACGATCAAGGTCCTGCTGGAAGTCTCCGGCGAGCTGAAGGACGTGCCCTATGAAATCCAGTTCTCCGAATTCCCCGCCGCCGCGCCCCTGGGCGAGGCGCTGAATGCCGGCGCCGTGGATATCGGCGGCCTGGGCGATGCGCCCTATGTGTTCGCCCTCGGTGCCGGCGCGCCGCTCAAGGTGGTCAGCATCGTCCACGCCGAGGGGCGCTACACCACGGCCATTCTGGCGCCCAGGGACTCGCCGCTGAACGACGCCCGCGACCTCAAGGGCAAGCGCATCGTCACCACCCGCGGCTCCATCGGCCACTTCCTGGCGATCAAGGCCCTGCGCAGCGTCGGCCTGAGCACCCGGGACGTGCAGTTCATCTACCTGCTGCCCAGTGAGTCGCGCATCCTCCTGGACAACGGCAGCGCCGACGCCTGGTCGACCTGGGACCCTTACACCACCATCGCCACCACCCAGAGCCAGGCCAAGGTGCTGGTCAGCGGCGACAACCTGCTGAGCAACCACCTGTACCTGGCCGCCACCCGCCAGGCGATCACCGACAAACGCCAGCAGCTCGAAGACTTCGTCGCCCGGGTCGATCGCGCCTACCGCTGGACCAACGCTCATCCCCAGGAGTTCGCCGCCGCCCAGGCCCAGGTCACCGGCCTGCCGCTGGCCGTGCACCTGGCGGTGGCCCAGGCCACGCACATGCAGCCGGTGGCGATCGACGACCAGGTCATCGGCGGCCTGCAAACCACCGCGGACATCTACCGCGAGGAAGGCATCCTCAGCCGGCCCATCGACGTCTCCCAGGGCTTCGACAAGAGCTTCAACGCCCCGCGCGTGCAACTCAACCAGGCATCCCGCTAACCAGACTACGGATTCAGGAGCATCACCATGAGCAAGCAACGTCAATTGAAACTCGGCGCGATGGTCCATGGCGTCGGTCACGGCTGGGGCGAATGGCGCCACCCGCGGGCCCTGGCCAACGCCAGCGTGAACTTCGACTTCTATAAACAGCAGGCGCAGCTGGCCGAGGCGGCGAAGTTCGACTTCGTGTTCATCGCCGACAGCCTGCACATCCATGAAAAGTCCAGCCCGCACTACCTCAACCGCTTCGAGCCGCTGACCGTCCTCTCGGCCCTGGCCGCCAGCACCCGGCATATCGGTCTGGTGGCCACCGTCACCGTCAGCTACACCGAGCCGTTCCAGGTCGCCCGCCAGCTCGCCTCGCTGGACCATATCAGCGGCGGTCGCGCCGGCTGGAACGTGGTCACTTCCTGGCTCAGCGGCACCGCCGACAACTTCGGCAAGGCCGAGCATCCGCCCCATGCTGTGCGCTACCGCATCGCCAAGGAGCATGTGGCGGTGGTCCAGGGGCTGTGGGATTCCTGGGAAGACGACGCCTTTGCCTACGACAAGCAGAGCGGCGAATTCTTCACCCCCGGTAAGCTGCATGCCCTGGAGCACAAGGGCGAATTCTTCTCGGTGAAAGGCCCGCTGAACATCGCCCGTTCCCGGCAAGGCCAGCCGGTGATTTTCCAGGCCGGCACCTCCGAGGACGGGCGCAATTTCGCCGCCGAGAATGCCGATGCGATTTTCGTCAGCCCCGAAGACTTCAACGAAGCGCGCGCCTACTACCAGGACCTGAAACGCCGCGCCAGCGACTTTGGCCGCGATCCACAGTTGCTGTCGATCCTGCCCGGCATCCGCCCGATCGTGGGCCGCGATGCGGCGGAGGTCGAAGAGCGCTACCAGCAGGCGGTGGCGTTGGTGAGCATCGAAGATGCGATCGTCGCCCTTGGCCGGCCGTTCAACGACCATGACTTCAGCCAGTACCCGCTGGACGCGCCCTTCCCCGAGCTTGGCGATCTGGGCGCCAACAGCCAGAAAGGCGGCTCGGAGCGGATCAAGCAGCTGGCCCGCGACGAGGGCCTGAGCTTGCGCGAAGTGGCCCTGCGCTTCTCCCGGCCACGGCGCGATTTTGTCGGCACCCCCGAGCAGGTCGCCGACGCCATTCAAACCTGGTTCGAGGAAGGCGCGGCCGACGGCTTCATCATCAACTCGCTGCTGCCGGACGGCTTGCAGTACTTCACCGAGCGGGTGGTGCCGGTGCTGCAACAGCGCGGCCTGTTTCGCGATGAGTACAGCGGCCAGACCCTGCGCGACAACCTCGGCCTGCCGGTGCCGGCCAACCGCTACGCCAAGCCATCCCAGGCCAACGCGGCCCAGAGCGAGGCCGTGGCATGAGCGAATACCTCAACCGTCGCGGCTTCCTCGCCGCCAGCTCGCTGGCCGTTGGCGCCCTGGGCTTGTCCTCGCTGGGGCTGTCGTCTCTGGGTTTTGCGCCCCGCGCGTTCGCCCAGAACAACAGCCTGGCCGACCTGACCCTGGGGGTCGCCACCTACCGTGGGCAGGACTCCTATTTCGTCGAGGACGCCGGCACCGCCAATACCCCCTATAAGGTCGAATACTCGGAGTTCGCCGGCGGCAACCTGATCGTCGAAGCGCTGGCCTCGGGCAGCCTGGACGTCGGCGGGATGAGCGAGATCCCGCCGATCTTCTCGATCCAGAGCCATCGCCAGCCCCGCCTGATCGCGGTGCTGCAAGGCGACGTGAATAATCAGGTGTTCCTGATTCCCAAGGACTCGAAGGTCGAGTCGGTCGCGCAGTTGCGCGGCAAGCGCGTCGGCTACGTGCGCTCCACCACCTCGCACTATTTCCTGATCAAGGCCTTGAAGGAACAGGGCCTGACCCTGAACGACATCACTGCGGTGGCGCTCACGCCCCAGGACGGCTTCAGCGCCTTCCAGAGCGGCCAGCTGGATGCCTGGGTGATCTATGGCGTGTTTATCCAGCTGGCGAAATTCCGCAGCGGCGCCCGGGTGCTGAAGACCGCCCTGGGCTACCTCTCCGGCAACTACCTGATCGCCGCACGGCCCGCGGCCCTGGAAGAGCCGCTGCGCAAGCAGGCGATCCAGGACTATATCCAGCGCCAGGCGCGCACCCTGGAGTGGATCAATGACAACCCCGAGCCCTGGGCGAGCAAGTCGGCGCAGTTGCTGGGCGTCGACAAGGCGGTGTTTCTCGACATGTACAACAACCGCAGCCAGCCGTCGCGGATCATCGCCGTCAACGACCAGGCCATCGCCTCGCAGCAGGCGGTCGCCGACCTGTTCTTCGATGCCGGCGTGCTCAGCGAACGGCTCGACGTCAGCCCCTTGTGGGACCGAAGTTTTGCCTTGCTGCCGCTATGAACCGGCTCCCAGCCTCCTTGATCGAGTGAAGTCACCATGAGTCTTTCTTCTCCCCTGCCGCCCGTGCTGCACCCGGTCGAGGTCGCCGACTTCGACGCCTTGCTGCAACGCATCGGCCAGCAACTGGGCGCCACGGCCCACCTGTATGACGAGAGCGGCGCCTTTCCCCGGGACAACTTCGCCCTGCTGCACCAGCATGGCCTGCTGGCCCTGACGGTGCCCAAGCACCTGGGCGGTGGCGGCGCCAGCCTGGCCCAGGCGCGCAAGGTCATCAGCGCGGTGGCCAAGGGCGAACCCTCCACCGCGCTGATCCTGGTGATGCAGTACCTGCAGCACTCGCGCCTGCAAGACAGCCAGAGCTGGCCCGAAGCCCTGCGCCTGCGGGTGGCCGGCGACGCGGTGCGCGACGGCGCGCTGATCAACGCCCTGCGGGTCGAGCCCGACCTCGGCACCCCGGCCCGCGGCGGCCTGCCGGCGACTATCGCCCGACGCACCGCCGCCGGCTGGCGCCTCAGCGGGCGCAAGATCTACTCCACCGGCAGCCATGGCCTGAGCTGGTTCAGCGTCTGGGCCCGCAGCACCGACGAAGACCCGCTGGTCGGCGCCTGGCTGGTGCACAAGGACACCCCCGGGATCAGCATCGTAGAGGACTGGGACCACCTGGGCATGCGCGCCACCTGCAGCCACGAAGTGCTGTTCGACAACGTGCTGGTGCCGCTGGACCACGCCGTCAGCGTCAGCCCCTGGAGTGCGCCGCAGCCGGAACTGGATGGCGAGGGCTTCCTGTGGATGGCGGTGCTCTTGTCGGCGGTCTACGACGGCATCGCCCAGGCCGCGCGGGACTGGCTGGTGGGCTGGCTGGAGACGCGCAAGCCGTCCAACCTCGGCGCCGCCCTGGCGACCCTGCCGCGCTTCCAGGAAACCGTCGGCCATATCGACACCCTGCTGTTCGCCAACCGCAGCCTGCTGGATGCCGCCGCCGAGGGCCATACGCCGGCGAGCAACGCCGCGCAACTGAAGTACCTGGTGACCGGCAACGCGATTCGCGCGGTCGAGCTGGCCATCGAGGCTTCCGGCAACCCCGGCCTGTCGCGCCACAGCCCGCTGCAACGGCATTACCGCGATGTGCTGTGCGGTCGTGTCCACACCCCGCAAAACGATGCCGTGCTGCAAGGCGTCGGCAAGGCGGTATTCGCCCAGCGTCAGAACAAGGACAAGTCATGACCCCACTCGTTATCGCCAGCCAACTGGATGCCGACTTCAACGCGGTGATCCGCCAGCGCCTTGAGCAGACCCACCCCGAAGCCAGGGTGCTCGACGTGCCCGCCGGGGTGCCCAGCGACCTGCCGGCCGAGGTCAGCATCCTGCTCGCGCGGCCGATCAATGTCCGCGGCTACCTGGCGCCGGACACCCCGCCTCCGGGCTGGCCCTATGCGCTGCGCTGGATCCAGGTGGTGTCGTCGGGCATCGACTTCTACCCCCGGTGGCTGTTCAACGGCCCGCCGGTCAGCACCTTGCGTGGCAACGCGGCGGACAACATCGCCGAGTTCGCCCTGGCCGCGATCTTCGCCGCGGCCAAGCACCTGCCCGAAATCTGGGTGCATGACGCGCAGTGGCATTTCACCGCGTTGACCCCGCTCAAGGGCAGCACCCTGGGGATTCTCGGCTTTGGCGCGATCGGCCGCAGCCTGGCGAGCAAGGCCCGGGCCCTGGGCCTGAATGTGCTCGCCCTGCGCCAGAGCCAGGCGCCGCTCGAGGTCGAGGGCGTAGAGGCGGCGCGGGATATCCATGAGCTGTTCGCCCGCAGCGACCATCTGGTGCTGGCGGCACCCTTGACCGAGGCGACCCGGCATATCGTCAACCGCCAGGTGCTGGCCAGCGCCAAGCCCGGCCTGCACCTGATCAATATCGCCCGCGGCGGCCTGCTGGAGGATGCGGCGCTGCTCGAGGCGCTGGACAGCGGGCGCATCGGCCTGGCCTCGCTGGATGTCACCGACCCCGAACCCCTGCCCGACGGCCACCCGCTGTATCGCCACCCGCGGGTGCGGCTGTCACCCCATACCTCGGCGATCTCCACCAACAGCGGGCATGACATCGCCGATGGCTTCCTGGCCAATCTCGAGCGTTTTCTTGCCGGGCAACCGTTGGAGAACCCGGCGAATCTTGAGCGCGGCTATTAAGTAGCGCCAGGCACGCCACCGCTATCGCGGGCAAGCCTCGCTCCTACGGGTCACA
>NZ_JAQZAA010000023.1:0-301 GCF_028640875.1 Pseudomonas sp. SBT1-2
CAGCCGTGCGGCGGTCAGGCCGTTCTTCGAAGAGTTGGGGCCAGAGGGTTGCGCCCGAATCGAAGCGGTGGCGATGGACATGAACACCGCCTTTGACCTGGAGGTTCGCCGGCACTGCCCCAAAGCGCGCGTGGTCTATGACCTCTTCCATGTGGTGGCCAAATATGGCCGAGAGGTGATTGATCGGGTCCGCGTTGACGAGGCTAATCGACTACGCCACGACAAGCCTGCTCGTAAGGTCATCAAGCAAGCGCGATGGCTACTGCTACGCAATCCACAGAATCTGAAAACGCCGGAACAA
>NZ_JAQZAA010000024.1:0-213 GCF_028640875.1 Pseudomonas sp. SBT1-2
GCAGCCTCGCGGGCTCGGCAGCGGCTACCCCGACACCGCGATCCCTGTAGCCGCTGCCGCAGGCTGCGATCGACGGCGCAGCCGTCGCAAACCGGCGAACGCCTTTATTCAGGCAGATCGCGAAGGCAGGTTTTGCGGCAACTGCGTTGCCGATCGCAGCCTCGCGGGCTCGGCAGCGGCTACCCCGACACCGCGATCCCTGTAGCCGCTGCC
>NZ_JAQZAA010000025.1:0-10726 GCF_028640875.1 Pseudomonas sp. SBT1-2
AGGAGCGAGGCTTGCCCGCGATGAGGCCGGACCTGCCCGCCACAAACTCCACCTCCCCCGCAAAACGGGCCATCCGCGAAAATCGTTGTCCCTGTAGCCGCTGCCGCAGGCTGCGCCCGGCACCGCAAGGGCCGCAAACCGGGCAACCCGATCCACCTGCCGGATCGCGGATACCGCCCTTGCGCCGGCTACGCCGTCGATCGCAGCCGGCGGCAGCGGTTACAATGCCGGCGTGATGCACGCTCAGGACAGCCCCGACATGAACGCCCCCACCTCCGGCAGCGAAGCCGAAACCCTGATTGCCCGGCTGGACTGGGCCGCCACGCCGCTGGGCGCGGTCGACCACTGGCCGCAGAGCCTGCGCACCGCGGTGGACATCGTGATTCATTCGCCGATGCCGATGCTGCTGTTGTGGGGCACGCAGCTGACGCAGATCTACAACGACGGTTTCGCCCTGCTGGCCGGCAACAAGCACCCTGGCGCCTTCGGCCAGCCGACCCACCTGACCTGGCCGGAACTCCAGGACTTCACCACGCCGATCTACCACGCCGTGCTGCAAGGCCAGGTACGCACCTTCAGCGAAAAACCCTTCACCCTGCAGCGCCACGGCCGCGAGTCGGACGTCTGGCTGGACCTGACCTACAGCCCGATCCGCGACGAAAGCGGCGAAGTCGCCGGGATCCTGGTGACCAGCATCGAAACCAACGAGCGGCGGCGCATCGCCCTGGAACTGGAGCAGCGCTCGGCGGCCAGCCTCAAGGCCCAGCACGAAACCGAAGAACGCCTGCAACTGGCGCTGGCGGCGACCGACGCGGTCGGCACCTGGGACTGGGACATCGGCGACGACCGCTTTATCGCCGACGCCCACTTCGCCCAACTGCACAGCATCGACCCGACCCTGGCCGGGCAACTGCCCATCAGCGAATACCTCAAGGGCGTGCACCCGGAAGACCGGGGCATGGTGGCGCGCAGCATCAAGCACTGCATCACCCACGGCACCGAGTACGCCGAGGAATACCGCCTGCAACAGCCCGACGGCCAGGTCCGCTGGGTCTTCGCCCGCGGGCGCTGCTACAAGGATCACCACGGCCGGCCGGTGCGTTTCCTCGGCGCCGCCCTGGACCTGACCGACCGCAAGCAGATGGAACAGGCGCTGCGCCAGAGCCAGACCGAGCTGCAGCTGATCATCAACGCCATGCCGGTGCTGATCGGCTACGTCGACCACGAAGAGCGTTTTCGCCTGAACAACAGCGCCTACCTCGACTGGTACGGCCTGACCCCGCAGGAACTGTACGGCCGGACCATCCGCGAAGTGGTGGGGGACGATATCTACGCCACCCGCGCCGACAAGATCGCCGCCGCCCTGGCCGGCAAACCCTGCAGCTTCGAAGCCAACTCACCGCATCGCGACGGGCGCGCGCGGCATGCGCTGATGAAGTACCTGCCGCGCTACGGCGCCGACGGCGCGATCAATGGTTTCTACATCTTCGTGATCGACGAGACCGAGCGCAAACAGACCGAGGAAGCCCTGCGCCACCTCAACGAAACCCTGGAAGAACGGGTGGCCGAGCGCACCCAGGCGCTGGCCGCCGCCAACCAGCGCCTGCAGAGCGAGATGTTCGAGCGCGAGCGCGCCGAAAACGCCCTGCGCCATGCGCAGAAGATGGAGGCCGTGGGCCAGCTCACCGGCGGCATCGCTCACGACTTCAACAACATGCTCACCGGCATCATCGGCAGCCTAGAACTGATGCAGCGCTACATCGATGACAATCGCAGCGCCGAGATCGGCCGTTTCACCGAGGCCGCGATGTCCTCGGCCAAGCGCGCGGCCGCCCTCACCCATCGCCTGCTGGCGTTTTCCCGGCGCCAGTCGCTGGACCGCCGGCCGCTGGAACCGAACCAGCTGGTGCGCTCGCTGCACGACCTGTTCAACCACACCAAGGGCGAGCACATCGAGCTGAAGATGAACCTGGGCGACAACGTCTGGTCGATCAACAGCGACGCCAGCCAGCTGGAAAACGCCCTGCTCAACCTGGTGATCAACGCCCGCGACGCCATGCCCGACGGTGGCGTGCTGACCATCGAGACCGCCAACAGCTACCTCAACGGCAGCGACCTGGGCACCCTGGAACCGGTCAAGGCCGGCGACTACGTGATGCTCGGCGTCAGCGACAACGGCGCCGGCATGACCCCGCGGGTACTGGCCAAGGCCTTCGACCCGTTCTTCACCACCAAGCCCATCGGCCAGGGCACGGGCCTGGGGCTGTCGATGATCTACGGCTTCGCCCAGCAATCCGGCGGCCACCTGACCATCAGCAGCGAACCGGGCCAGGGCACCTGCGTGCGCCTGTACCTGCCGCGCCTGCACAGCGGAGCCCAGGCCGACAGCCCGGCACCGGCCAGCGTCGAAGCGCCCTACGCGGTGGCCGGCGAATCGGTGATGCTGGTGGAAGACGACCCGGCGGTGCGCATGCTGGTGCTCAACGTGCTGGGCGAACTGGGCTACACCGCCTTCGAGGCCGAGGACGCCAAGAGCGCGCTGCCGTTGCTGGAGTCCGAGCGGCGCATCGACCTGCTGGTGACCGACGTCGGCCTGCCGGGCATGAACGGCCGGCAACTGGCGGAAATCGCCCGCCAGCAGCGGCCGCAGCTCAAGGTCCTGTTCATGACCGGTTATGCGGAAAAGGCCGCCGAGCGCCAGGGCTTTCTCGACGCCGGCATGGACCTGATCGCCAAGCCGTTTTCCATCGAGGCGCTGGCCCAGAAGATTCGTCAGATGATCGGCCAGCAGGGCTGATTTCAGGCATAATCCGCGGCCGCCGTCCGCACCGTTCCAAGGTAACCGCCCCATGAAAGCCCAAGCCCGCCATATCCTGGTGAAAACCGCCGAAGAGGCCGAACAGCTCAAGCAGCGCATCGCCAAGGGCGAAGCCTTCGACGTGCTGGCAAAGAAATACTCCACCTGCCCCTCCGGCAAACGCGGCGGCGACCTGGGTGAAGTACGGCCGGGGCAGATGGTCGGGGCCATCGACCAGGTCATCTTCAAAAAGCCCCTGCGCACCGTGCACGGGCCGATCAAAAGCAAGTTCGGTTATCACCTGGTGCAGGTGTTCTACCGCGACTGAAGCAACACCCGTGGCCGCTACGTCGTCGCGGCTGCAACACTGTAGCCGCTGCCGCAGGCTGCGATCGGCACCGCAGGGGCCGCAAAACCTGGCGACGCGGTCTATCTGACTGATCGCGGATGCTGCCCTTGCGCCGGCTGCGCCGTCGATCGCAGCCTCGCCAAGGCTTGGCAGCGGCTACAGGTTGCCTCAGGTTCTTGGAATCAATGCCCCCGGCACCTGAATCACCCGGCTCGCCAAGCGATGCCCCGCTTCCGCCGCCTGCTGCGGGCTGCCGCCCTTCAAGCGACACGCCAGATACGCCGCGCTGAACGAATCCCCCGCCGCCGTGGTGTCCACCACCTGCTCCACCCGCTGCGCCGGCACCTCGAACGACTCGCCGCCACAGCGGATCAGGCACGCTTCGGCGCCACGCTTGAGCACCACTTCCGGGGTATCCGGGTAAGCGGCAAATACCGCCGCACTGCCGCCATACCCGAACAACGCCAGCTCGTCATCCACAGTCAGCAACGCCAGATCGACATAAGCCAGTACCTCGCGATAAGCCGCCTGCGCCTGTTCCACCGAAGCCCAGAGCCGTGGCCGATAGTTATTGTCGAAGACTATCCACGCCCCACGCTGGCGCGCCTCGATCAAGGTCTCGATCAGCTTCTTGCGCCCCTGCTCGCCCAGCACCGCCAGGGTGATGCCGCTGAAATACAGCACATCGTAGGCCGGCAGCGCCGCCAAAATCGGCTCGGCCGCGGGGGTGGTGAAACAGTCGCGCACCGCCGCTTCGTTGCGCCAGTAAAGAAAGCGCCGCTCGCCCTTGGCGTCGGTCTGGATGCAGTACAGCCCGGGCAAACGCCCCGGCAGGCGCTGGACCATGCCCAGGCCGATGCCTTCCTCGACCCAGCCCTGGCACATTGCATCGCTGAAACTGTCGTCACCCAGGGCGGTGACATAGTCGACGCAAGTGCCCTCGCCCAGTTCGCGGGCCAGGTACACGGCAGTGTTCAGGGTGTCGCCGCCGAAGCTCTGTTGCAGGCTGCCGTCGGCGCGGTGTTGCAGTTCGATCATGCATTCGCCGATCAGGGCGATGCGTTTGGCAATGCTCATAGGTAGGTCTCTGCGGGAAGTGTTGTCTGGGCGGGCCCTATCGCGAGCAAGCTCGCTCCTACAGGGACAGCGTTGCCCTTGTAGGAGCGAGCTTGCTCGCGATCAGCCGCAACGCGGCGCTGCTCGACCTAGAAACAGGTCTCCATGCTCTCCAGCACATCCAGCCGCTCATCCACCAACAACCCGGTACGCCACTTATCAAAGGTCAGGCACGGGTGCGAAGTACCGAAGGCAATAATGTCCCCCACCCGCAGTTCAACCCCTGGCGCAACGGTCATGAACGCATGCTGGTCCATCACCGCCGTGACCTTGCAGGCGCTGACATCATCGCCCTTGGCCGGCAGCACGCCCGGCTTGTAACGCAGCAACGGCACCGGCAAGCCGGCGTCATAAGCCACATCGCGCTTGCCCAGGGCGATCACCGCGAACCCTGGCTCCGGCAGGGACTGCACATGAGCCCAGACTTCCAGCGCCGGGCGCAGGCCTTCGTGCAGGTCGCTGCGACGGTCGAGCACGCAGCACTGCGCCTCTTTATAGATGCCGTGGTCATGAGCCACGTAACTGCCGGGCCGCAGCACACTGAGGAAACGCCCCTGGGCGTTCTGCGCCTCGAAGGACTCGGCGATCAGGTCATACCAGGCCGACCCCGAGGCGGTGATGATCGGCTGGTTGATAGCGAACAGCCCGTCGTCCTGCAACTGCACCGCCAGGCGCACCAGGGACGCGGCAAACTCACGGATGCCACTCACCGCGTGATCGCCATGGATCACCCCTTCGTAGCCCTCGATGCCGCACAAGGCCAAGGCCGGCTGCGCCTGGATCGCCTGCGCCAGCGCCAGCACTTCCTGCTCGCTGCGACAGCCACAACGGCCGCCGACCACGCCGTACTCAATCATCACGTTCAGGCGCACCCCGCGCGCGGCGAAGAACTGCCCGAGGTCGGCGACGTTGTCCGGGTGATCGACCATGCAATAGAAGTCGAAGCCCGGGTCGGCCAGCAACTCGGCGATCAGCCCCATATTCGGCGTTCCCACCAGCTGGTTGGCCATCAGCACCCGGCGCACGCCGTGGGCGTAGGCCGCGCGGGTCTGCACCGCGGTGGCCAGGGTGATGCCCCAGGCGCCCGCCTCCAGCTGCCGGCGAAACAGCGCCGGGGTCATGCTGGTCTTGCCGTGGGGCGCCAGTTCGGCGCCGCTGTCGCTGACGAACTTCTGCATCCAGCGGATGTTGTGTTCCAGCGCCGCGCGGTGCAGCACCAGGGCCGGCAGGCTGACGTCGCGCACCAGGCTGACGCCGGGTTGGGCGGCGCCCTTTTCCACTGCTGCGTTGGTCAAGACAGAAGACATATTCGAACTCCTTACAGCGCTGCCACAGGGGCCAGCGCTAGTCGTTGATGCGACGGGCCAGGCGATTCGCGCTGTCGATCAGCACCCGGCGGTAGTCGGCGTAATTGTTCTGGGCATCGGCCCGTGGCGCGACGATGCACAGGGTGCAGATGCACACCCCGCGCTCGTCCCGCACCGGGGCGGCGAAGCAATGGGTAAAGGTGTCGGCCACGCTGTCGAAGGAGAAAAAACCGTCCTCCGTGGCCTGACGGATTTCCTTCAAGAAAGCCGCCACAGGCAGGCGCTCACCGTCGGGGAGAATGAAGTCGCGCTCGTCGATCAACTCGACGATCTGCTCATCGCTCAAATGCCCCAGCAACAGCCGCCCGGAAGCGGTCCAGGGAATCGGCGCGTTCTCGCCGATATTCGAGGAAATGCGAAAATGCCGCTCGCCCTCCTTCATCAGCGCCACCGTGTACTTGCGCCCGTTGAGCAGGCACATCTGCGCGGTCTCGCGGGTCTGGCTGACGATCTCCTGCAAGGCCGAGTCGGCCTCGCGCGTCAGGTCGAAATGGCGCAGATGGGCCTGCCCCAGGAAGTACAGCTGACGGCCCAGGTACACATGCCCATCCTGGCCCACCGGCTCCAGAATCCGCCGCTCCAGCAAGGACGCCACCAGCTCGTACACCGTGGACTTGGGGCTGCCGATGCCCTTGGCGATATCGTGGGGCCGCAACGGCTGGCCGATCTCCTTGAGGAAATCGAGAATATCGAACGCCCGGTCCAGCCCCTTGGCCCGACGCTTGATGGTGTCTTCGGTCATATCAGTGCCATTTCCTACAAATCACGAAATTCCCGGCGCGCCCAAAACCCGGCATTGCCCCTATCCCTGTAGCCGCTGCCGAGCCCCAGCGAGGCTGCGATAAGGTCCGCAGGACCTTCAACGATCTCAAGACCGCGCGCCCGCTTCGCGGTCGATCGCAGCCTCGCCATGGCTCGGCAGCGGCTACAGGCGTCTACAAAACGCCGCACATCAGCCCTTCTTTTTGTACGCCACACAATCAATCTCAACCTTGCAATCCACCATCATGCTGGCCTGCACACAGGCCCGCGCCGGCGCATGCTCCGGCTTGAAATACTCCCCGAACACCTTGTTGAAACTCCAGAAATCCCGCGGATCCTCCAACCACACCCCGACCCGCACCACATCCTCCAGGCCGTACCCCGCCTCCTCCAGAATCGCCACCACATTGCGCATCGTCTGATGCGTCTGCTCAACGATGCCGCCATGAATAATTTCGCCATCCAGTGCCGGCACCTGACCGGACACATACAACCAACCATCGGCCTCAACGGCACGAGCGAAAGGACGAGGCTGGCCACCGCCTGCGGTGCTGCCGGTGCCGTAGCGAGTGATGCTCATAAGAAAGTTCTCCTGGGTGAAGGTTGACGATCAGAAAATACTGTTCTTGGAATTGCTGCGGCGCAGGATGCTGTCAGTTACCACAGTCAAAGATCGTGCTTGAGTAGGCTATCCCGTTCGCCGTCCTCTACCTGAGCGTCCTCTCATGGCAAAAGCCAACATTGCGGCAAAAAGCACATGCTTTAAACAAGGTCTTCGTTTCAGGAAAAGCACTCCAAGAACCACAAAAAATTCCACTATAGCGGAAAATTATTTGAAATAGCGGAAAAACAACCAAGAGTGTGCCATGGAAAATGAGGAGAGGACAGCGGATGAGGAAATTCAAATAAATCAGAGAAACCTGTACTCGATAGAGAATATTAGCTTTATCAAGGGGATGGGAGATGGTGATGAATAGGTACATCAAGTGAATTTCAAGAAATGAAAGCGTACGCCCAACTATTGACTTTCCTAAACTCTGAAAGGCGTCGATTTTCCGCTTTGAAATCAGAAATGGGAGGAGCCCACCCAACCTAAAGTTGGCAAGCCCACCAAAAAGATGGCACTATGCCGCACAAGTAAAAAATCAAAAAACTGCTTTATCTTTCATATCAATACGGCAATCGAAACATGGAGTTAAAATGCGTCTAATTGATCAAGTAGAGATCGCATATTTTAGATCAATGTACAAAGACAGCCTAAACAACTGCACTGACATCAACGTAGTTTTTGGCAGAAACGACTCCGGAAAGAGCAACATATTACGCGCCCTGAATTTATTCTTTAACAACAAAACCAGTCCTGACCAAGAGTTTGATTTTTTTCAAGACTTCAATCACTCACGTAGAGCAGAAGCTGGTGGAGAGGGCGACATAAGAAAATTTGTATATGTAAAAATCTGGTTTAACACCCCTGCAACCTGGAGAGGGTCTTTAGGAGATCGATTCTGGGTAAAAAAGCAATGGAGCATTTCCTTAGGCTCAGATTCTCAAATCACAACTTCCATCCCAGATCCAAAGCGCCACTATTTATCTCGTTTCTTAAACAAAATACGTCTTTATTACATTCCAGCCATTAAAGACCGAAAAATACTTGAAAGTCTTCAAGCAGAAATCTACAAAGTAATATCAAAAAATATTGAATTTTCCGGTTCACTTACAAACTTTACAAGCGCCCTACAGGATCGAACACAAGATCTTAGCGAGCAACTTCTTAGGGACTTAAATATAACCAGCGTCGTAACCACACCAAAGGATCTTACCGATCTATTTAGATCACTTGACTTTGAAACAACCTCGGAGGCTGGAGACTCTTACAGCCTAACACTACAACGTGGTGATGGAGTTCAAGTAAGGCACATCGCACCGATTCTATCTTTCCTTGCCGAACATAGTAATGAGGACTTTCACATTTGGGCCTTTGAAGAACCGGAGAACTCCTTGGAGTTAGCCAATGCGATTGAGGAGGCCAGCAGATTCAGAGTCTTCGGCCAACAGCCCAACAAGCAAATCTTCTTAACAAGTCATAGTCCAGCCTTTTTTTCACTTGAGCACGATGACACATCTAAATATTTTGTTAGTCGCTCTCACACCATCCAAGATCGAATTAACTCATCGATTGCCAAAATAGGCGGTCCTGCCGACCCTCTTCCTAGTGAATTAATGGGAGAGACACCGCATCTACCAGTAATTAGTGCCTACCTCAAAGAAGCACATGCAAAAATCCTAGAACAAGAAGAAAATAGTAAAGAATTAAGTCGAAGGCTTGACGCTCATAATCAATCAATAATTTTCGTCGAGGGCGCTTCTGACGTAATGATTTTCTCTAAAGCATGGGAAATCATCATGAATATCGAGATGCCATTTCGTTTTGAGTCGGCTGGTGGCACAACAAAAATGGAAAGTCTTTCTCGCGATGGAAAAGTACTATTAGGATTAGCCCCAGAACGAAGAATATTCGCTTTGGTTGATAACGACACGGAGGGTCGTGCACTCTATACCAACTCTCGCCTTAGCAGAACTGGTGAGTGGGTACAGCATAATTCAAATAAAGTTTACTGGTGCCGGCTACCCTTCAACACTGAGTTTGACCGTTTCATGACAACACTAGGCTTACCCAAGAATATTTGGCCAGGAAGCCTTGAAAACTTCTTCACGCCAGAAGTTCGAAACATAGCGTTCGAGGCTGGAATTCTACAACTTACTACTTCTCCGCATGCAGAAATTATTTCAGCAGAGCATTTCCACCGCATTCAGCCCTATATAACCCCGAGAGATGACTTGAAGCACTTCAACATATTAACAACACATGAAGACTCAAAAATCCCTTTTGCGGAGTGGATTGTTCAGATAGCAGATGACACACCTGAAATATTTGAACCGCTGAGACCTGTATTCGAGGGAATAATTAGAATTTTGGATAACGAATAACTCAGAAGACAGCTACTCCAAATGAGCAAAGCCATTAAAAACACTTTTAAAGCTATCATTTAAAAATACAAAGCCAAGCGAGCCACCAAAACTACAACCTTGTGGCTCGCCCAGCTCTATATAGCACTATTTCTTCCTAGGTTTTCCTGCATCACTACGCTTTTCGCGGACCTGCCCATCGTCATTTCGGGATCTAGGCTGTTGCCCACCACCCGGCTTAGGAACAGTCACATTGGGGTTAAGTGGCCGTCTATCTGTCATTTTTTCTTCCTTACATTATCTGAAATGTTGTCTAGAAAAATCACAGCCTCTGGTCACTAAATACTCGGCCATCTCTATTCCACCGAACTGCTGACGATCATAGGCTGGCTTTGAAGCTAGCAAATCGCCACCTACATTTCTACAATCTTCTTTAGATCATTGTGGCAATTCATCTTCTACTTCAGTGGTAATACCAGTCTGGATATAGAGTAAGGATTCTCTGTAAGTCGTTCAGACAGACCTATGTACCTTGTCTACTTCCTCACTTCTCCTTATAGTTCCGCTTGTCGCTGCCAATTCAGCGACCGGACTTGGCCGTCCGAACCTTCATGCGCATAAGCGCCCACCATGCGAAAGCGGGCGCTTTTTTGCATCCGCACGTCCGTGTTATGGCGGCTGTGCGTGGGACACCTTCGGGTGTGCCGAGGTCATGAAGCTCGGTCGGCCAACCCGCGTACAGTTGCCACCCTTATTCGCTTGGCCGCGAAAGGTGGCAACTCCTCAACTCTTCATGGAGCGTCACCGTTATGGATTACCAACCGTTCACCTCCTCCAACACCACCGACCACCCTGTCGCCTTTATCAACCCTCAAGCCCCCTTGCTTGACCTGCTGACCTATGCCGGTCTGCGCATCCGCGCTGCCCGGGACATGCTGGACAGCGTGTCCGGCATGACCAGCCGCAACGCCGACGACCTCGACCTGATGCGCTTCTCCAGCGTGGCAACCTTGTTGTTGCAGGACGGATGCGACGTGTTGCACGTGGCAGAACAACGGGCGATGGAGCTGCCAGAGCCTTAACCGAACCGCCTTAGCCTTTGCTCTTGCTGTGCTTTGGCTTTTGATCTAGCTCTTGATCCACCCGCCCCATCGGGAGGCCGAGTGGAGGTGTTCATCAGGGGGATGGCGCGCAGCGCCCCTCGACGCAGTCGAGGACGTCGCATGGAGGTTGAAGCGAAGCCAACCGGAGGGCGATGCCCCCTGATGGACACCGTAACGAGGGAACCTGAGCGCAGCGAAGGCCGTACGCAGGGGCAAGCGTTTTTTGGTTACTTTTTGCTGGGCCGGCATTCCGGCGTTTGAAAAA
>NZ_JAQZAA010000026.1:0-21125 GCF_028640875.1 Pseudomonas sp. SBT1-2
ACGAATGGCGTACGGTTACCGGGATAGCGAATTCTTTTTCATGAAGATCAAGAGCGTCTTTCCCGGTAATCCGTGAAGAACCTTTTTTATGCCCACAGTTTTCTGTAGGAGCGAGCTTGCTCGCGAAGAACCTCAACGATGATGCGGTGTGGCTGATGGAGCGCCGCTTTGCGGCTATCGCGAGCAAGCTCGCTCCTACAGGGGGGGGGCATTTCAGCCCTTGGGCTCGTCGGGTTCGCAGTGAAAGCGGTGCAACAGACGATGGGCCACCGGCGCCAGGATCAGGCCAAAGGCGGCGACGAACACCAGGTTGGTATAGAGGCCGTAGCTGGCGAAGAACAGCTTGCCCCCCGCCGTGGCGGGCATGGCTGCGGGCCCGATGCCGCCGAGCATCATCGCGGCGTTGAACAGGGCGTCGTAGCCGCTGACACCCGGCTCGAAATACAGATGCCCGGCAATCCCCAGCAACAGCGAGACGCCGATCAGGCCCAGGGTGGCCAGGACGTGCAGAAACAAGCGGCGCAGAAACAACAGGCGCGATAACAGCGGCTGGGTCTTGGATTCGTACATGGGCTGCGTGTCCTTATGCGGTCGATGTTCGACGAGCATAGTGACCCACACATCAGGCGTACAACCGCGCGGGCCGCGGCTGTACGGGTCGGCCGGAGGGCTGCTTCAGATCGTGTATTTCTGCAGGTTCTGCATCATCTCTCTCAAGGCTTCGATATTGTCCTTGGGGTGCACCGCGCCTTCGAAGTCGCAGATCTGCTGCCAGTGTGCGGCGACATCTTCCGGGGAGAAACCTTCGCGCGGATCGAAGCCCAGGCCCAGGCTGCGCTCCCAGCGCACCTTGCCCATCCAGCCACCGCCGACCTCGAACAGGCCGGACGTCTCCTGGCAGTTCTCGCTGCCCAGGTACACCACCAGCGGGCTGACCAGCTCCGGCTTGAGTTGCTCGAACACCTGCGGCGGGATCAGCCCTTCGGTCATCCGCGTGCCGCCGGTCGGTGCGATGGCGTTGACCAGGATGTTGTTCTTGCGGCCTTCGATGGCCAGGGTGCGGGTCAGGCCGTAGAGGCCGAGCTTGGCCATGCCGTAGTTGGACTGGCCGAAGTTGCCGTAGATGCCGGACGTGGACGCGGTGAAGATCACCCGGCCATAACCCTGCTCGCGCATGTGCGGCCAGGCGGCGCGGGTCACCTTGTAGGCGCCTTCGACGTGGACGCGGTACACCAGGTCCCAATCGGCGTCTTCCATCTTGTGGAAGGTCTTGTCGCGCAGGATGCCGGCGTTGTTCACCACCACATCCACCCGGCCGAAGGCATCCAGGGCGTTCTGCACGATCTTGTCGCCGTCGGTCACCGAGTCATGGTTGGCCTCGGCGATGCCGCCGGCTTCGCGGATCTGCGCCACCACCCGGTCCGCCGCCGAGGCATTGGCGCCCTCGCCCTGGGTCGAGCCACCCAGGTCGTTGACCAGGACCTTCGCCCCGTGCCTGGCGAACAGCAATGCATGAGCCTGCCCCAGACCGCCGCCGGCACCGGTGACGATCACGACTTTATTCTCGAAGCGTACAGACTCACTCATACCGAACTCCCACAGGCCAGATGGACAACAGACGGACAACGACTTCGAGTCTCAGGCACGCGGCTGGCGGTCACAATAAACACGGCTGGAGCTGAATGGTGCGCAATAAGGCAGGGGGATGATCGAGGGGTAACGACGGTGTGGGGCGTATCAGGGCCTGGCGTGCACAGGCCAAGTTCGCAGCATCGCGATAGCTGCGGACAGCGGGTGTCTCAGGAACAGGCCAGTTTGCGCGGTGGAAACTCCAGGCTGTCGCGAAAGGCCAGATAGTGCTTGAGCACCTGGACCGGGGCTTCGGTCTGCGGGTAGTGACCGATACCGGCCAGCAGCACGGTATCCGGGGCAGGGATCAGTTCGCAGTAACGCTCGACCATGTGCGCCCCGGAAATCGGATCCACCGCGCCGTCGATCACCCGCAGCGGCACGTCGCCGCGCTGCATCGCACTCACCCAGCGGTCGCGCTGCACCCGGCGCTCGGGAATGTAGCCGATCAGCTTGTGCAGGATCCGCGGGCCGTTATTGGCCTCCACCAGGCTCCAGAAGTCATCCAGCACGCTTTCGCTGGGCCGGGTCTGCGGGCCGAAGATCTGGGCGAAGCTCTTGGCCAGGCCCTCACGGCTGAAGACGCGGCCGAGCATCCAGCCCAGCGGGCTGAGCAGCAGCTTCTGCGTCAGCACCGGGCGATGGGTTTCCGGGAACAGGCCGCCATTGAGAAAGACACAGCTGGCAATGTCGCAGCGCTCTTCGTAGTGCCGGGCGAGCATTTCCTGGGCGACGCTGTCGCCATAATCGTGGGCCAGCAGGTGCACCGGGGTATCGACCCCCAGGTGCTCGAGCAAGGCCTGTTGCAGGTCCGCCTGCTCCAGCAGGCTGTACTCGTGGTTCCGCGGCTTGGCCGAGTCGCCAAACCCCAGCATGTCGCAAGCGATCACTCGATAGCGCTGGGCCAGGGGTTGCCACAGGTAATGCCAGTCCCAGGCAGCGGTGGGAAAACCATGGATCAGCAGCAGTGGCTCGCCCTGCCCCGCGGTCCAGTAGCGAATGGCATGGCCGCGAAACACGAAACTATGTCCGCGCTTGCGCCATACGCACAGAGGAATCTCGGCCATAGGCATCAGAGTTTATAACCCGCGTCGTGTTTATCGAGTTTGCGCAGCAGTGCCGGCCATGCCAGCGCGCCGCCCATGCCTTGAGCGCTTTTGGTGACCCCGGCGATCATCGCCTTGGCCCCGGCCAGAATCTGCGGCTCGATGGCGATCAATTGCGCCGCACCGTTCTGCGCCAGCACCTGGATCTCGCAGGCGCGCTGGAAGGTGAACATCATCAGGAAGGTGTCGGCGATGGTGCCGCCACAGGTCAGCAGACCGTGGTTGTGCAGCATGAGGAAATTGCTGTCGCCGAGGTCGGCCTGCAGCCGGGCCTTTTCCTCGTGGTTCAGGGCTACGCCTTCATAGACGTGATAGGCCAGGCTCGACAACACGAACAGCGACTGCTGGCTGATGGGCAACACCCCCTGCTGCTGCGCGGACACCGCGACCCCGGCCGCGGTGTGGGTGTGCAGCACACAGGCCACATCGTGCCGCACTTCGTGCACGGCGCTGTGGATGGTGTAGCCGGCGGGATTGATCTCGTAGGGGCTGTCCATCAGCTTGTTGCCGGCCTGGTCGACCTTCACCAGGCTGGAGGCGGTGATCTCATGGAACATCAGGCCGAACGGGTTGATCAGGAAATCTTCGGTGCCAGGGACCTTGGCGGAGATGTGGGTGAAGATCAGATCGTCCCAGCCATGCATCGCCACCAGGCGATAGCAGGCGGCCAGATCGACGCGGGTCTGCCATTCGGCGGCGCTGACCTGGTCTTTCACACTCGATGTCGACGGAACGGAGGATAGGCTCACGGCAAGGACCTCAGTGACGGCAGTTTTTTTATTATTTTTTCGGACGTGGAGTCAGTCTAGTCAGCCCCTCGGGTTCAGGTAGTTGCCTTTGCAGCCAGCTTACTGACCGAGCGAGTCAGTGGTCATTTTAGTTCCAATCGGCACAGGTCAAACGTCAAAGCAACGACGCCAATAAAGGGGCGGCGAACAGGTTCAGCAGGCCGGTGAGAACCATCACCAGCCCCGCCACCGAGCCCTCTTCACCGCCGACTTCATGGGCGCGGCTGACCCCGGCGCCGTGGGCGCCGACCCCAAACAACGCACCGCGAGCCAGGGCGCTGCGCAGCGGCAGCCACTTGAGCAGGACACCGCCGAGCATGGCGCCGAACACTCCGGTGAACATCACGAACACCGCCGTCAGTTCGGGTACGCCGCCCAGGTCATGGGCCAGCGGCATGGCGAAGGGCGTGGTGATCGAACGCGGCACCAGGGACATAGTCACCGAGCTGTCCAGGGCCAGCACCCGCGCCAGTCCGAAAGAGCTGGCGATGGACGCCGCGCTGCCCGCCAGCATGCCCAGCAGCAATGCCGGCCAATGGCGTATCAGCAGTTGCCGCTGCTGCCAGATCGGCACCGCGAAGGCCACGGTGACCGGTCCCAGCACCAGCATCAGCCAGTGGGTGTTGGCGGAGTATTCGGCATAGGCGGTGTGCAGCGGCACAGCGATCGCCAGCAACAGGGCCGGCACCAGGATCAGCGGCGACAGCAGGTAGCGCCCGGTGCGCCGGTAGATCCAGCGACTGAACAGATAGGCCGCGAGTGTCAGCAGCAGCCAGAACATCGGCATGGGTTCAAGCGTCATGGCGCATTCTCCAGCGGCACACCCATTCCACCGTGAACGCGGTGACCAGCATCACCATCAGCGTACTGACGCCAATCACCAACAGGATCCGCCAGCCGTCCTGGCGCAGCAGGCCGCCGTAGTCCAGCAGGCTCATCAGCGCCGGAATGAAGAACAGCAGCATCTCGGCCATCAGCAGGCCCGCGCCCATCTGCAATGCCGCCGGCTTGATCCAGCCCAGGGCGAACGCCAGCAACAGCAGGGCCAGCCCGACCACCCCGCCAGGAATCGGCCACGCCAGCCACCCGGCCAGCTGGCAGCCGAACAGATAAATAGCCAGCAACACCGCCAGTTCGGATAACAGGCGACCCAGGTGTTTCAAGGTGGAAGCGTTCATGGAATTCGGTCCTCGCAGGCCTGCATTTTAGGCAAGCGCCTGCCATCACCGAAGCGAATTGTTAGACTGGAAGCCATTCCAGAATGGAATTCAGAACACGGACCCAAAACATGGATTTCAAACAGCTGCGCAGCTTTGTCGAAGTGATTCACCAGGGCGGCTTCACCCAGGCCGCCAAGACCCTGCACATCAGCCAGTCGGCGGTGAGCAAGCAGATCGCCCAGCTGGAGCAGAGCCTGGGCACGCCATTGCTGGATCGCCAGGGCTCGCACATTCACCTCACCGCCGCCGGCAGCGTGGTGCTGCAACGCGCCGAGGGCATGCTGCGCCTGCGCAATGAGCTGCTCAGCGAGCTCGACGACCTGAGCCAGTTGGCCCGCGGGGAATTGCGCCTGGGCCTGCCCCTGCTGGGCAGCGACGCACTGTTCGCCGGCCTGTTCGCCGAGTACCGCCGACGCTACCCGAACATCAGCGTGCAGTTGCTGGAAGGCGGCAGCCTGAATATCGAGCAGGCGGTGCTCAACGGCGAACTGGAGATCGGCGGCAGCCTGACGCCCAAGGATCCGACCTTCGCCTACCAGCCGTTCTGCGACGAACCGCTGGATGCCTTGCTACCGGCCGATCATCCGCTGGCGATCAAGGCCCAGGTGCGCCTGGAGGAACTGGCGGACACGCCGTTCCTGCTTTATCAGCGCAGTTTCGTGCTCAACGATCGGCTGTTGCAGGCCTGTCAGCAGGTGGGGTTCACCCCGAAGGAAGGCGGGCGCAGCGGCCAGGCGGACTTTCTCGCCGCCCTGGTGGCCGCCGGGCAAGGCGTGGTGCTGTTGCCCAGCGTGGTGGCGCGCGGCCTGGTCCGGCCCGGCGTGGTGCGCCTGACGCTGAAAGCGCCCGACTACCTGCGTTGGGACATCGCCTTCATCTGGCGTCAGGGCGCCTATCTGTCCAAGGCCGCGCAAGCCTGGCTGGCGCTGCTGCGCGAGCGTCCGGTCAGCCGCGCAGAGCGCTGATCAGCTCGGCCAGCCAAGGCTCGGCGTCGGTTTCCGGGGTCACGCTTTCGCTGGCGTCCAGGCGCAGCATTTCCAGCACTTCCCGCACGCCCAGTTCGGCGAACAACTCGCGCATCTGCTCGCCACCGCCGCAGAAGGTGTCGCCATAGCTCGAATCGCCCAGGCCGATCACCGCGCCGGGCAAACCGCGCCAGGCCGCCGGCAGTTGATCGCGAATGGCCGAATACAGCGGCAGCAGGTTGTCCGGCAGCTCGCCCATGCCGGTGGTCGAGGTCACGGCCAGGAAGGCCTCGGGGCCGAACGCCTGGACCTCCGCGAGGGTCGCGCGCGGGTTGTGCCAGGCCTCGAAACCTGCGGCATTGAGGAGTTTGGCGGCGTGCCGGGCGACTTCTTCAGCCGTGCCGTACACCGAGCCGGAAAGGATGGCGACTTTCATCAATCTGATCCTGAAGCTGAGTAAAAGGCTGGGATATTAGCAGCTGCGCGATAAAATCCAGCCTTGTAGCGCGATTTACCCATAATGGCCAGTGGACAGCTTCGCGCCATGTCTTAGAATTGCCGCCACTTGCCGATCGCTTGCGGAAGCTCCCGATGATCAACGCCCACCTGCTGCAACTGGTGATCAACGCCTCCAACGACGGGATCGTCGTTGCCGAACAGGAAGGCGAAGACAACATCATCATCTACGTGAACCCGGCGTTCGAACGCCTCACCGGCTACAGCGCCGACGAGGTGCTGTATCAGGACTGCCGCTTTCTCCAGTCGGGCGACCGTGACCAACCGGGAATCCCGCTGATTCGCCAGGCCCTGGATAGCGGCCAGCCCTGCCGCCAGGTGCTGCGCAACTACCGCAAGGACGGCAGTCACTTCTGGAACGAGCTGTCGATCACCCCGGTGTTCAACGAAAGCGACCAGCTGACCTATTTTGTCGGTGTGCAGAAAGATGTGACGGTCCAGATCAAGGCCCAGCAACGGCTGGCGCAGGTGGAAAAGGAACTGGCCGAAACCCGCGCGAAACTCGCCGATTACCAGGCGACGAATGGCGCTAACAAGATGTCGAATTAGTTGTCAGTACGCTTAATCACCAATGATTTTGTCACTTTCTCCTTCGAGCAACATCATGCGCCGTGACGCTCTCCTCACCCAGGATGAACTGGACTTCATTCAGACCATGCAGCACAACCCGCAACTCAACGTGCGGGATGCGAACTCGAGCCTGCTGGTCAACGGGGGCTCACAGATCCGCGACTTGCTCACCCGCTTGGCGGCCAACGAGCAAGTGACCATCCAGGCGCACTTTGAAAACCAGCAGATGACCTTTCCCCTGCATCTGGTGGAGGACGAATTCCACGCCCTGCATCTGCGCCTGGGCGTGCCGAGCATCTTCGAGGACGGGCCGAGGGTCCGCCCATGGCGCCTGACGCTGGCGGAGCCGGTGGCCCTGGAAAACGCCAAGGGGCAGCCCACTGCGCTGTGGGTGCATGAGGTGTCGTTCAACAGCGTGTTGCTGGAGATCCGCAACCGGGCCAAAGCGCCGAAGCAGTTCGCCCAGTGGTTCAGCCCGTCGGGCTACGAGCGCATCGCCCTGCGCGGCCGCCTCGAACGCCAGACCGAGGCAGGCTTCTATGCCTATCGGTTGAACCAGAGCGACAAGGATGAAACCGAGCGCCTGCGCCAGTTCATCCTGCAGCAGCACCGCCTGGCACACCCCAACCTGCACGTCTGAAGTCGCGCGTTTCTCTGCCTGGGTATGAACTCAGGTATCGAGCGTGCCGCTGAGAAACTGCCGCAGGCGCTGCATCATCAAACGTCCGTCACTCCCCAGGCAGCCCACCGGCGAAGCGCTCAGGCTGTCCTGGGCCAACTCGGCGACATCCCCCGCCAGCATCAGCGGACACTCCAGGGTCAGCGCCAGGCGGTTCAAGCGTCGAGGCAGCTCCGGCGCCGGGGCGTGATTGGAAAACAGCACCAGCGCCTGGGGTTTGATCTTCTCGCAGACCAGGGTCAGTTCATCGAACGGCTGCCCCAGCGCCAGCACCCGCACTTCCACTTCAGCACTGCCCAGCATCAGCGCCGCCACCAGCAACTCCAGCTCCCGGCATTGCCCGGCAAGCGCCGCCAGCAGCACCGGGCGCGGCTGGCTGCCGCGCTGCAACAGCAGGCGCTGGGAGATCCGCGAACGCAGGAATTGATCGAAGAACAGCCATTCGCTGGTGTGGCCGTAAGGTTCCTGGTGCTGCGCCAGCTGCCGCCAGAACGGCATGAGAATGTCCTGGAACACCACCGACAGCGAATAGCTGGAGAAAATCTGGCCGTACAGCCGCTCCAGGTACGGCTCGTCGAATTCGCCAACCGCTCGCTTGAGCTGCCCCTGCCACTGCAGGTAATCGCCCGATTCGCTGTCGCCCGGCATGGCCTGTGGCGCCTCGCGGGCGGCCCGGGTCTTGGCGAGGATCTTGCCGACCTTGCTGACCGCGACACCACGATCGATCCAGCCGAGGATCTCGCGGACGGTCTCGACATCGTGCATCGAATACAGACGATGCCCACTTTCGGTGCGTGTCGGCTGGATCAAGCCATAACGACGCTCCCAGGCCCGCAGGGTCACCGGGTTGATCCCCGTGAGCCGTGAAACTTCCCGGATCGGAAACAGATCGTCCTGCGAGGGCTGGTCGAGGGGCTGTGTCGGGCGGGCAAGTTCAGTAATGACGGGCATCTGGGCAGAAAACACCGATGGATAAAGTGACGGCCATTCTACTCCCCATCGGTGACAGTTCTTCAACACAGGGCAAAGCGACCGCTGCCTCTGGTGTATTTGTCACAATCAGGAATAATCCTTGCTTGCTTCCAAGACGCAGCCCAATACCCCGCAGCTGCGTCCGGCGTACTGCCTTACCCAGGCAACGCATTGGTTTTACGGAGATACATAATGTCTACCTCACCCGTCACCCTGATGGTCGCCCGGCGTGTCGCCGATGGCCGTTACCAGGACCTGATCGCCTGGCTGCGCGAAGGCGAACAATTGGCCACCGACTTCCCCGGTTATCTCGGCTCCGGTGTGCTCGCCCCGCCGCCCGACGATGACGAATTCCAGATCATCTTCCGCTTCGCCGACGAGCAGACCCTGCACGTCTGGGAACACTCCGCCTCGCGCACGGCCTGGCTGGCCCGCGGCAGCGACCTGTTCGCCCACCCCCATGAACACCGGGTCAGCGGCATAGACGGCTGGTTCGGCGCGGCCGGCCAGCGTCCACCCCGCTGGAAACAGGCGGTGGCCATCTGGCTGGCCTTCTTCCCGGTGTCGCTGATCTTCAACTTCATCCTCAACCCGCTGCTGGGTGAACTCAGCCTGGTGCCGCGGGTGCTCGTCAGCACCCTGGCCCTGACGCCGCTGATGGTCTACTGGTTCATTCCGCTGTCCACCCGCCTGTTGTCCGGATGGTTGAACAGCACGCCAGCCCGTCCGCTGCCGACAGCACCGTCCCCACAGAGCCACCTGTAGCAGCCGACTCGCCGGCGATGAGCGATAACGCGGTCTGCCAGACAGACCGCGGCGCCATCATCGCGGGCAAGTCGAATCGCCGTCCGCTCGCTCCTGCAGCGGCTTGGGCGAACCCCGCCCGGCGCTGGTATAGTTTTGCTCTACCTGCGACGCGAGCCGTTCATGACTACTTCCCCTGCCCCGATCCTGATCACCGGCGCCGGCCAGCGTGTCGGCCTGCATTGCGCGTTGCGCCTGCTGGAAGACGGTCATCGGGTGATCATCAGCTACCGCACCGAGCGCCCGGGCGTGCAGGCCTTGCGCGAGCGTGGCGCGATGGCCCTGTTCGCCGACTTCTCCAGCGAAGCCGGGATCCAGGCCTTCATCAGCCAATTGCACGAGCACACCGACAGCCTGCGGGCGATCGTGCACAACGCCTCGCAATGGCTGGAGGAAACACCCGGCCAGGAAAGCGCGGCCTTCGTCGACATGTTCAGCGTGCACATGCTCGCGCCCTACCTGATCAATCTGCATTGCGCCGACCTGCTGCGACGCGTGAGCCCCGCCGACATCGTGCACATCGGCGACGACGTCACCCGCCGCGGCAGCAGCAAGCACATCGCCTATTGCGCCACCAAGGCCGGCCTCGACAGCCTGACCCTGTCCTTCGCAGCGAAATATGCTCCGACGATCAAGGTCAACGGCATCGCCCCGGCTCTGTTAATGTTCAATCCCGACGACGACGCGGCCTACCGCGCCAAGGCGCTGGCCAAGTCCGCCCTGGGCATCGAGCCCGGTTGCGAAGTGATCTACCAGAGCCTGCGTTATCTGCTCGACAACCCTTATGTCACCGGCACTACCCTGACCGTCAACGGCGGGCGGCACCTCAAGTAAGGCTTCCCGCGAGGACGTTACATGACGCTTTCCCTGCCCCAGCATTACCGCGAGATCCTCAAGGATCTCGGCGAAGACCCCGAGCGCGAAGGCCTGCTCGACACCCCGCAACGCGCGGCCAAGGCCATGCAGTACCTGTGTCATGGCTACAGCCAGTCGGTGGACGAGGTGGTCAATGGCGCGCTGTTCGCCTCCGACAACGATGAAATGGTCATAGTCGCCGACATCGAACTCTATTCGCTGTGCGAACATCACCTGCTGCCCTTCATCGGCAAGGCCCATGTGGCTTATATTCCCACCGGCAAGGTGCTGGGCCTGTCGAAGATCGCCCGGATCGTCGACATGTTCGCCCGCCGCCTGCAGATCCAGGAAAACCTCACGCGGGAAATCGCCGACGCGGTGCAGCGGGTGACCCAGGCCGCTGGCGTCGCGGTGGTCATCGAAGCCCAGCACATGTGCATGATGATGCGCGGCGTCGAGAAGCAGAACTCGACCATGCACACCTCGGTGATGCTCGGCGTCTTTCGCGAGTCGAGCACCACGCGCCAGGAATTCCTGCAATTGATCGGACGGAGCAAGTAGCAATGCCACAACTTCAGCCAGGAATGGCTCGCATCCGGGTCAAGGACCTGTGCCTGCGGACCTTCATCGGAATCAACGAGGACGAGATCCTCAACAAGCAGGATGTGCTGATCAACCTGACCATCCTGTATGCCGCGCAGGAAGCCGTGCGCGACAACGACATCGACCATGCGCTGAACTACCGCACCATCACCAAGGCGATCATCGCCCACGTGGAGGGCAACCGCTTTGCCCTGCTCGAGCGCCTGACCCAGGAGATCCTCGATCTGATCATGGCCAACGAATCGGTGCTGTACGCCGAGGTCGAGGTCGACAAACCCCACGCCCTGCGTTTCGCCGAGTCGGTGTCGATCACCCTCGCGGCCAGCCGCTGATATCATCCGCGCCACATTTGATCGCACAGAGCCGAACATGACCGAGCAACAACGCCTGGAACTCGAAGCCGCCGCCTTCCGTCGCCTGGTCGCGCACCTGGACAGCCGCAAGGACGTGCAGAACATCGACCTGATGAACCTCGCCGGCTTCTGCCGCAACTGCCTGTCCAAGTGGTACAAGGCCGAGGCCGACGAGCGCCAGATCGAGGTCAGCCTCGATGACGCCCGTGAAGTGGTGTATGGCATGCCCTACGCCGAGTGGAAGACTCTCTACCAGAAAGAAGCCAGCGCCGAGCAGCAAGCGGCGTTCGCCAAAGGAAAACCCCATGACTGACCTGAACACCCTGCGCGCCAGCCTCAAGAGCGGCGAGCACGTCTTCGCCGACACCCTGGCCTTTATCGCCGCTGGCTACGACTACCAGCCACAGGCCTTCGACAACGGCGGCGTGGAGAACGCCGCCGGGCAGAACGAAGGTTCGTGCAAGACCCTGGGCCTGGCCCTGCTGGAAGGCTTGAGCGACGAAGAAGCGCTGCTGGCGTTCGGCGAGCATTACCGCTCGGTGCTGGCCACCCCTGAGGGTAGCGACCACGGCAATATCCGCGCGCTGATCACCCATGGCCTGGTGGGTGTGAAGTTCGCGCAGCAGCCACTGACCCGCAAGGCCTGAGACCTAAACCCTGTAGCCGCTGCCGCAGGCTGCGATAGGTCCGCAGGACCTCCCGCACCCTCAAAAGCGGCACCCGCTTCGTCGGAATGCCGCCCAGATCGCTCGCAGCCTCGCGCTGCTCGGCAGCGGTTACAAGATTCAATGATCCATAAAAAAACCGGCCTGGGCCGGTTTTTTCATTTCAACGGTCTCAGAACGAAGCGTTCTGCAGGCCGTCCAGGTAGCGCTCGGTGTCCAGCGCAGCCATGCAGCCGGCGCCGGCCGAGGTGATGGCCTGGCGGTACACGTGGTCGGCCACGTCACCGGCGGCGAAGATGCCTTCGATGCTGGTCGCGGTGGCGTTGCCTTCACGGCCGCCCTGCACCACCAAGTAGCCATCCTTGAGTTCCAGCTGGCCTTCGAACAGCGAAGTGTTCGGGGTGTGGCCGATGGCGATGAACACGCCGTCGACCTTGATCTCGTCGAAGCTGCCGTCGTTGTTCTTCAGGCGCGCACCGGTGACACCCATGTTGTCGCCCAGCACTTCGTCCAGGTTGGCGTTCAGCTTGAGCTCGATCTTGCCTTCGGCAACCCGGGCATTGAGCTTGTCGATCAGGATCTTCTCGGCGCGGAAGATATCGCGACGGTGGATCAGGGTGACCTTGCTGGCGATGTTGGCCAGGTACAGGGCTTCTTCGACAGCGGTGTTACCGCCACCGACCACGGCCACTGGCTTGTTGCGATAGAAGAAGCCGTCGCAGGTCGCGCAAGCCGACACGCCTTTGCCCATGAAGGCTTCTTCCGAAGGCAGGCCCAGGTAACGGGCGCTGGCGCCGGTGGCGATGATCAGGGCGTCGCAGGTGTAGGTCGCGCTGTCGCCGGTCAGGGTGTAAGGCTTGGCGGCGAAGTCCACGGCATTGATGTGATCGAAGACGATTTCGGTTTCGAAACGCTCGGCGTGTTCACGCATGCGCTCCATCAGCGCCGGGCCGGTCAGGCCGTGGACGTCGCCCGGCCAGTTGTCGACTTCGGTGGTGGTGGTCAGCTGACCGCCGGCCTGCATGCCGGTAATCAACAGCGGCTTCAGGTTGGCGCGGGCAGCATAGACCGCGGCGCTGTAACCGGCAGGGCCGGAACCGAGAATAATCACACGCGAATGACGTACATCAGACATGACTCACTCCTATCGACCGGCCCGGATCACTGGCGCGGAACGCCGGATTGCCGGCTGGAATAAAAAAGGACAGCGAAAGCACTTGGGGAAGGCTTCAGGTTCGCCCGTCCGAAAATAATGGGTGCAGCGTATAGAGGGGGCGAAGATTAAGGAAATACGGTTTAACAATCCAGCTCATAGGAGGTCTCTATCCGGTATCGGTGTATTTACCGGCGCCTTTGTTACAGTTGATGTCGACCTTGCGACCGCGCTTTCGCCGGTGGGGCAAAGCCGGTAAGGTCGGCGCGTTTTCCCCTTGCACGGAGCTCCCTATGCCCGCCCCCGTTCTGTCCGGCCCGCAATACCTGCGCGAAGGCCTCAAGCTGGTGCTCAGCCCCGGCCTGCGTCTGTTCGTCCTTTTGCCCCTGGCCATCAACCTGGTGCTGTTCGTCGGATTGATCTATTTCGCCGGCCACCAGTTCAGCCTGTGGGTCGACACCCTGATGCCTTCTTTGCCGGACTGGCTGAGCTTTCTCAGCTACATCCTCTGGCCGCTGTTCGTGGTGCTGGTGCTGCTGATGGTGTTTTTCACCTTCACCATGCTGGCCAACGTGATCGCCGCGCCCTTCAACGGTTTTCTCGCGGAGAAAGTCGAAGTGGTGGTCCGCGGCACCGACAATTTCCCGCCCTTCAGTTGGGCCGAACTGCTGGCCATGATCCCGCGCACCCTGGCCCGGGAAATGCGCAAGCTGGGCTACTTCCTGCCGCGGGCCATCGGCCTGTTCATCCTGTCCTTCATTCCGGTGGTGAACCTGGTGGCCGCGCCGCTGTGGCTGCTGTTCGGCGTGTGGATGATGGCGATCCAGTACATCGACTACCCGGCGGACAACCACAAGCTGGGCTGGAACGAGATGCTCGCCTGGCTGCGGGAAAAGCGCTGGCAGAGCATGAGCTTTGGCGGGATCGTCTACCTGGTGCTGCTGATCCCGGTGGTCAACATCCTGATGATGCCGGCGGCGGTGGCCGGGGCGACGCTGTTCTGGGTGCGTGAGCGCGGCGCGGAAAACCTGGTGGTCCAGCAACGCTGAGCAGGTCATAAATCCATCATCGCAACGTCACAATGACGACATGGCCTCGGCTGACACTGAGGTCATGACGACAGCTCTGCATATCACTCTGATCACCGAAACCTTCCCACCGGAAATCAATGGCGTGGCCAATACCCTTGGCCGCTTGTGCGATGGATTGCGCGCCCGTGGCCACCAGGTGGAACTGATCCGCCCGCGCCAGGGCAGCGATCAGAGCCGGGTCAGCGACGACGGTCTGCTGCTGTGCCGTGGCTGGCCGCTGCCAGGCTATCCGGGGCTGCAATGGGGCCAGTCGTCGATGCACAAGTTGTTGCGGCGCTGGAAACGCCATCGCCCGGATGTGCTGTACATCGCCACCGAAGGCCCGCTGGGCCTGTCCGCGCTACGAGCGGCGCGGCGCCTGGGGATTTCCGTGGTCAGCGGTTTCCACACCAACTTCCAGCAGTACTCCAGCCAGTACGGCCTGGGTTTGCTGACGCGCCTGCTGACCCACTACCTGCGCTGGTTCCACAACCGCTCCAAGCTGACCCTGGTGCCCAGCGCCAGCCAGCGCCTGGAACTGGAGCGGCGTAACTTCGAACGCCTGGCACTGCTGTCCCGCGGGGTCGACAGCCAACTGTTCCACCCAGCCAAACGCCTCAACAAACTGCGCGAAAGCTGGGGCCTGGGCAGCGACGATATCGCGGTGATCCATGTCGGCCGCCTGGCGCCGGAGAAGAACCTGGGCCTGCTCAAGCGCTGCTTCGCCCAGCTGCAGGAGACTTATCCACAGCAGTCCATGAAGTTGATCGTGGTGGGCGATGGCCCGCAACGCGCGGTGCTGCAGAAGGAGTTGCCGGACGCAGTGTTTTGCGGCTCGCAGCGCGGTGAAGCACTGGCCAGTCACTATGCCTCGGGGGATCTGTTTCTGTTCCCGAGCCTGACCGAAACCTTCGGCAACGTGGTGCTCGAGGCCCTGGCCTCGGGGCTGGCCGTGGTGGCCTACGACCAGGCCGCGGCGGCCCAGCATATTCGCCATGGCTACAACGGTGTGCTGGCGATGCCCGGGGACGAATGCGCGTTCTGCGATGCAGCCAGTTGGCTGCTGGAGGAGCGCGAGACCTTGCGTCGGGTACGCCTCAATGCTCGCCAGCATGCCAGCCGTCAGGGCTGGGCGGCGATCATCGAGCAATTTGAAACCCAGCTGCGGGGTGCCTGCACGGAAACCGTGCTGATGCCTGAGGGGCGGCTTTTGCCCTAGATTAAAAAGCATCGCGGGCAAGCCTCGCTCCTACAGAATCACCGTTCGTGCAGGAGCGAGAGGGCGGCGATCCGACTTGCCCGCGATAGCCTTTCCAGGCGCTGCGCTCAGACCAGCGTCATCAACGCCTCACGGCTGAACGGCAGGATGTCCTGCTCGCGACCGTCACGCACCTTCTGCGCCCAGTCCGGGTCCACCAGCAATGCGCGCCCTACTGCCACCAGGTCGAACTCATCATTGTTCAAGCGCTCCAGGAGTTTTTCCAGGCTCGCCGGCTGCGCCACCTTGTCGGTGTTGACCATGAACTGCAGGAACTCGCCGTCGAGGCCGACGCTGCCCACGGTGATGGTCGGCTTGCCGGTGAGCTGGCGGGTCCAGCCGGCCAGGTTCAGCTCGGATCCTTCGAACTCCGGCTCCCAGAAACGCCGGGTGGAGCAGTGGAAGATATCCACACCGGCCTCCGCCAGCGGCTTGAGAAACTCACCCAGGGCCTCGGGGGTTTGTACCAGGCGAGCGCTGTAGTCCTGCTGCTTCCACTGCGAGAAGCGGAAGATGATCGGGAAGCCAGGGCCCACCGCGGCGCGCACCGCCTGGATCAGCTCGATGGCAAACCGCGAACGCTGGGCCAGGTCGCCACCGTACTCGTCGGTACGCTGGTTGCTGCCTTCCCAGAAGAACTGGTCGATCAGGTAGCCGTGGGCGCCATGGATCTCCACGCCGTCCATGCCGATGCTCTGGGCATCCTTGGCGGCCTGGGCGAAGGCGGCGATCACTTCACGGATATCGTCCTGGGTCATGCCGTGGACCACCACCTGGCCGTCCTTGAGCTTTTCCGACGGGCCGTAACCCGGCACGCTGGCATCCGGCTCGGTGCCCAGGCGGCGCACGTTGCCCACATGCCACAGCTGCGGAACGATCTTGCCGCCTTCGGCGTGCACCGCGTCCACCACCTTCTTCCAGCCGGCCAAGGCCGCTTCGCCATAAAAGCGCGGCACGTTCGGATAACCGTTGGAGGCCTTGTGCCCGACCGTGGTGCCTTCGGTGATGATCAGGCCGACCCCGGCTGCGGCGCGACGACGGTAGTACTCGATGACTTTCGAGTTCGGCACGCCACCCGGGGAAAACGAACGAGTCATCGGCGCCATCACCACACGGCTCGACAGCTCCAGGGCACCCAGCTGAAAGGGTTTGAACAAGGCTTGAACGGGCATGCTGTACTCCAGGGCTGAGGGTCTGAATCGCAGGAAGCGGCAGGTCGGGCGGGTACGCCGACGGCCTTATGATGGCGATAATATTCCGTATCCCAAGCAACGCCCAGCACTATTGACCGGGGTGATTAAGGTGCCAAAGCGCAGAGAAGCAAGGGATGCGCGAACGCGCGGTAAAACCGGCCGGGCAGCGGGGCCCGGCGTGCAGATTCAGCTCAAGGCTTTTTCGATGGCCTGGACCACGGTCGGATCATCGGGTGCGGTACGTGGGGAGAAACGCGCCAGGACGCGACCGTCCTTGCCCAGCAGGAACTTCTCGAAGTTCCAGGTGATGTCGCCCGGGAATTCCGCCCCTTCGCCCGCCAGCAGACGGTACAACTGATGGCGCTCCGGACCGTTGACTTCCAGCTTGCTGCTCAACGGAAAGGTCACCCCGTAGTTGAGGCTGCAGAACTCCTGGATCTCCTGCTCGGAGCCCGGCTCCTGCCCGGCGAACTGATTGCACGGCAGGCCCAGCACGCTGAACCCCTGGCCTTTGTATTGCTGGTAGAGGTTCTCCAGCGCCGCGTATTGTGGTGTCAGACCACACTTGGAGGCGACGTTGACCACCAGCACGACGTGCCCCTTGAAAGGCGCGAGCGGTAGCTCCTGACCATCCAGGGCTTTCAATTTAAGGTCGTGAAAAGCACTCATGACGAACTCCAAATTCCCGTGTTCTTGCAAAAAACAGCCACTCGACAGTACCGCCTGTTGTCCGGCGATAAAAGCCGCCGACTAAAAAGGCGCCCTCGGGCGCCTCTCCAGTCAGATTTGAGCTTAGCGCAGAAATCAGTGGTGATGGCCACCTTCGCCATGGACGTGACCATGGGCGATTTCTTCCTGGCTGGCGTCACGGATGTCGACAACCTTGACCTTGAAGTTCAGGCGCTGGCCGGCCAGCGGGTGGTTGCCGTCGACGGTCACGTCGTCGCCGTCCAGGTCGCGGATGGTGACGATCTGCATCTGGCCGTCCGGAGCGGAAGCGTGGAACTGCATGCCCACTTCCAGTTCGTCGACGCCTTCGAACATGCTGCGGCTCAGGGTGCTGACCAGTTCGGCGGCGTATTCGCCGTAGGCATCTTCCGGCTCAACGGCAACGCTCAGCTCGTCGCCGACGTTCTTGCCTTCCAGGGCCTTTTCCAGGCCTGGAATGATGTTCCCTGCGCCATGCAGGTAGACCAGCGGGGCGCCGCCGGCAGAGCTGTCGATGACCTCACCAGCGTCGTTGGTGAGGGTATAGTCGATGGAGACAGCCTTATTGGCGGCGATCAGCATGGGGCGAGACCTTTTGCATAAGAATGAAGAACGTCCAAGTTTAGCGAAGCAATCGCCCGAAAGCGAACGGAACCCGGACAAACGGAACGCGGCGCCAGGCTCGACGATCGTCGGCTTTCATCAGGATGAAGACGGCCACTGGGTCGTCGAGCTGTCCTGTGGCCATACCCAGCACCTGCGCCACCAGCCGCCCTGGCAATCACGGGCCTGGATCCTGGATCCGCACAAACGCCTGGAAAAAATAGGCCAGCCCTTTGCCTGCGGTTGGTGCGCACAAGGCTCGGTTAGCGCTAACCTTGGCGCCTGAATTTCCGGTAGAGCAGTACACATAAGCGACTCACCGTTGCCATGCACCCTTCGAGAATCCGCATGCAAACTTTTTTTATCGCACCCACCGATTTTGGCGTGGGTCTGACCTCCATCAGCCTCGGGCTGGTGCGTACCCTGGAACGGGCCGGCCTCAAGGTCGGCTTCTTCAAACCCATTGCCCAGCCTCACCCAGGCGATACCGGCCCTGAGCGCTCGACCGAGCTGGTGGCCCGCACCCATGGCCTGAAACCGCCGCAGCCGCTGGGCCTGGCCCATGTCGAACGAATGCTCGGCGACGGCCAGCTGGACGAGTTGCTGGAAGAAATCATCACCCTGTACCAGCAGGCGGCCGTCGGCAAGGACGTGCTGGTGGTCGAAGGCATGGTGCCGACCCGTAGCGCCAGCTATGCCGCACGGGTCAACCTGCACCTGGCGAAAAGCCTGGATGCCGAGGTGATCCTGGTGTCGGCCCCGGAAAACGAAGTGCTCACCGAGCTGTCCGGCCGCGTGGAGTTGCAAGCGCAGTTGTTCGGCGGCCCGCGCGACCCGAAAGTGCTGGGGGTGATCCTCAACAAGGTGCATACCGACGAAAGCATGGAGGCCTTTTCCGCCCGTCTGAAAGAGCACTCGCCCCTGCTGCGCAGCGGCGACTTCCGCCTGCTCGGCTGCATCCCCTTCCAGCCGGAACTGAACGCGCCGCGCACCCGCGACGTCGCCGACCTGATGGGCGCCCAGGTGCTCAACGCCGGTGACTACGAAAGCCGGCGCATGACCAAGATCATCATCTGCGCGCGCACCATGCGTAACACCGTGGAGCTGCTCAAGCCCGGCGTGCTGGTGGTGACGCCCGGCGATCGCGACGACATCATCCTCGCCGTGAGCCTGGCGGCGATCAACGGCGTGCCCCTGGCCGGGTTACTGCTGACCAGCGACACCCTGCCCGACCCGCGGATCATGGACCTGTGTCGCGGCGCCCTGAATGCCGGCCTGCCGGTGCTGTCGGTGAGCACCGGTTCCTACGAGACCGCCAACCAGCTGAACAGCCTGAACAAGGAAATCCCCATCGATGACCGCGAGCGCGCGGAGATCATCACCGACTTCGTCGCCAGCCACCTGGACGCCAAGTGGCTGCACCAGCGTTGCGGCACGCCGCGGGAAATGCGCCTGTCGCCGGCGGTGTTCCGCTACCAGTTGATCCAGCGCGCCCAGGAAGCCAACAAGCGCATTGTCCTGCCCGAAGGCAGCGAGCCGCTGACCGTGCAGGCCGCAGCGATCTGCCAGGCGCGCGGCATCGCCCGTTGCGTGCTTCTGGCCAAGCCGGCGGACGTCGAGGCGGTCGCCCGGGCCCAGGGCATCGAGTTGCCGCCTGGCCTGGAGGTGATCGACCCGGACCAAATTCGCGAACGCTACGTCGAGCCGATGGTGGCGCTGCGCAAGAGCAAGAGCCTCAACGCGCCGATGGCCGAACAGCAACTGGAAGACCCGGTGGTGATCGGCACCATGATGCTGGCCCTGGACGAAGTCGATGGCCTGGTCTCCGGCCTGATCCACTCCACCGCCAATACCATCCGCCCGGCCCTGCAACTGATCAAGACCGCGCCGGGCTGCACCCTGGTGTCGTCGGTGTTTTTCATGCTGTTCCCCGAGCAGGTGCTGGTCTACGGCGACTGCGTGATGAACCCGCACCCGAGCGCCAGCGAACTGGCCGAGATCGCCCTGCAAAGCGCCGACTCGGCGGCCGCGTTCGGCATCACCCCGCGGGTGGCGATGATCAGTTACTCCAGCGGCGAGTCGGCCAGCGGTGAAGAAGTGGAGAAAGTCCGCGAAGCCACCCTGCTGGCCCATGAAGCCCAGAACTCGCTGCTGATCGACGGCCCGTTGCAATACGACGCCGCGGCCAACGAAGCCGTGGCCCAGCAACTGGCACCCAACAGCCAGGTCGCCGGCAAGGCCACGGTGTTCGTGTTCCCCGACCTGAACACCGGCAACACCACCCACAAGGCCGTGCAACGCAGCGCCGACTGCGTCAGCCTCGGGCCGATGCTGCAAGGCCTGCGCAAGCCGGTGAACGACCTGCCCCGTGGCGCCCAGGTCGACGACATCGTCTACACCATTGCCCTGACCGCGATTCAAGCCGCCAACCGACCTCTGGATGTGTAAATGCTGGATTTTCTACCTGCACCGCTGCGAGGCGTGATCGCCTCGCTGTTGTTGGCACTCAACACCATCGTCTGCTGCACGCCGCTGTTCGTGGTGGCGATCTTCAAGTTGCTGCTGCCCTTCCCGGCGGCCCAGCGTTTCACCGACTGGCTGATGAGCCACATCCATGAAGCCTGGATCAGCAACAACAAGGCCTGGATGAACCTGTTCGGGCACACCCGCTGGCACCTCAGCGGGCTCGACGGCCTGGACTACCGGCACTCGTACCTGATCACCAGCAACCACCAGAGCTGGGTCGACATCATGGTCCTGCAGTACGTGCTCAACCGGCGTATCCGCCCGCTGAAGTTCTTCCTCAAGCAGGAACTGATCTGGGTCCCGGTGATTGGCCTCGCCTGGTGGGCCCTGGGCTTCCCGTTCATGAAGCGCTACTCCAAGGCCTACCTGGAAAAACACCCGGAGAAAAAGGGCAAGGACCTGGAGACCACCCGCAAGACCTGCGCGAAGTTCCGCGACAACCCGGTGGGCATCTTCAACTTCGTCGAAGGCACACGCTTCACCAAGGCCAAGCATGCGCAGCAGGCCTCGCCGTTCCGCCACCTGCTCAAGCCCAAGGCCGGCGGCATTGCCTTCGTGCTGGACGCCATGGGCGAGCAACTGGAGTCCATCGTCAACGTCACCATCCACTACCCGGCGGGCCAGCCGGGTTACTGGGACCTGTTGTGCGGCAAGGTCAATGAAGTGGTGGTGCATTTCGAGGAGCTGCCGATTCCACCGCAGTTCATCGGCAAGAACTACGACCAGGATGGCGTGTACCGCCTGGAGTTCCAGGGCTGGATCAACCAGCTGTGGCAGAACAAGGATGCGCTGCTGGAGCAGATGCATCGGGAGTATCCGGGGAAGTAATGAAGCGCCTGTAAGGGCCTCATCGCGGGCAAGCCTCGCTCCTACAGAAGCGAGCGTGTTG
>NZ_JAQZAA010000027.1:0-212 GCF_028640875.1 Pseudomonas sp. SBT1-2
AAGGGCCATCGTTACGCCAGTGTGGTGCTGGATGCGGATACACGACGAGTGCTGTGGATCGGCGAAGGCCGCAGCCGTGCGGCGGTCAGGACGTTCTTCGAAGAGTTGGGGCCAGAGGGTTACGCCCGAATCGAAGCGGTGGCGATGGACATGAACACCGCTTTTGACCTGGAGGTTCGCCGGCACTGCCCCAAAGCGCGCGTGGTCTACGA
>NZ_JAQZAA010000028.1:0-151373 GCF_028640875.1 Pseudomonas sp. SBT1-2
CTCCTTGTAGGAGCGAGCTTGCTCGCGAAACGCCCGACCAAACACCACCGATCTCAGGAAACCACTCCATGCCCGCCTTCAGCAAAATCCTGATCGCCAACCGTGGCGAAATCGCCTGCCGCATCCAGCGCACCGCGCAAGCCCTGGGTTATCGCACCGTGGCGGTGTTCAGCGACGCCGACGCCAATGCGCTGCATGTGCGGATGGCCGACGAGGCGGTGCGCATCGGCCCGGCAGCGGTGCAGCAGTCCTACCTGAACAGCCAGGCAATCCTCAATGCAGCCTTGCGCACGGGCGCCGATGCGCTGCATCCCGGCTACGGCTTTCTGTCGGAGAACGCCGAATTCGCCCGCGCCTGCGAGGCGGCCGGCATCACCTTTATCGGCCCCAGCGCCGAGGCCATCGAACTGATGGGCAGCAAGCGCCTGTCCAAGCTGGCGATGCTCGCGGCGGGCGTGCCCTGCATCGCCGGTTATCAGGGCGCGGAACAGGACGATACGACCCTGCAACAGGAAGCCGAACGCATCGGCTACCCGCTGATGATCAAGGCCAGCGCCGGTGGCGGCGGACGCGGCATGCGCTTCGTTCAGCACGCCAATGAACTGCTGGCACAGGTGCGCACCGCTCGCTCTGAGGCGCTGCACGCCTTTGGCAGCGACGAGTTGATTCTGGAACAGGCGCTGATCGAACCGCGGCATGTGGAAATCCAGGTGTTCGGCGACCGCCACGGCCAGTTGATCTACCTCGGCGAACGCGACTGCTCGATCCAGCGCCGTCATCAGAAAGTCGTCGAAGAAGCGCCCTGCCCGGTGATGACCGCCGAACTGCGCCAGGCCATGGGCGAAGCCGCCCTCAAGGCGGGCCGCGCGGTGAACTATGTCGGCGCCGGCACCGTGGAGTTTCTCCTCGATGCGCGGGGGCAATTCTATTTTCTGGAAATGAACACCCGGCTGCAGGTCGAACACCCGGTCACCGAAATGATCACCGGCCTGGACCTGGTGGCCCTGCAGCTGCAGGTGGCGGCCGGTCAACCGCTGCCACTGCTCCAGGAACAGGTCGAACTCAAGGGCCATGCCATCGAAGTGCGGCTGTATGCCGAGGACCCGGCGCAGGATTTCCTGCCGCAAACCGGGCAGGTGCGGCGCTGGGAGCCGGCGCTGGGCGCCGATGTGCGCATCGACCACGGCCTGCTGGAAGGCCAGAGCGTCAGCCCGTTCTATGACCCGATGCTGGGCAAGTTCATCGCCCACGGCGCCACCCGCGAAGAAGCGCGCCGCAAGCTGTTGCGCGCGGCCGAGGACACGGTGCTGACGGGTGTGGCGAGCAACCAGAAACTGCTGGCGAACCTGCTGCGCCATCCCGGTTTTGTCAGCGGCCAATTCAGCACTGCCTTTATCGCCGAACATTTTGCCGACGACCCAAGTCTGCATCCCCAGCCGCCAAGCGGCGCCGAACTGGCCCTGGCCGCGGCGCTGCTGTATCAGCACGCGGCCCAACGCCACGGCGCGGCGCTGGCCGGCTGGCGCAACAACGCCAGTGTGCCGCTGCACTATCGCCTGGGCTCGGGTGAAGCCGTGTGGAACCTTGAACTGAATAACCAGCAAGCCGGGACGCTGCAGATTCAACACGCCGACGAAAGCTTCGAGGTACAGCTGCTGGAAGCGGATGGCCGCTGGGCCTGCGCGACCATCGACGGTATCCGCCGCCACTACGCCTATACCCTGGAAGCCGGGCAGCTCTGGCTGTTTACCCGTCCCGGCAGCCTGCACCTTCAAGACCTGAGCCACGCACCGGTCGCCAGCCAGGCCGGCGCCCACAGCGGCATGCTCAAGGCGCCCATGGACGGCGCCATCGTCGACGTACTGGTCAGCGAGGGCGCGACCGTCAGCAAGGGCCAGCTGCTGCTGGTGCTGGAGGCGATGAAGATGGAGCATCCGCTGAAGGCCGGGATCGATGGCGTGATCAAGCGGCTGCAGGTCAACCTCGGCGATCAGGTGAAAAACCGCCAGGTTCTGCTGGAGGTGGAATAAGCCGCTAGGCGCAGGCGTCGGGTTTGGCTACGCTCAAGCCTCATCGGGATGTTGAAGCTGGAGCCTGTGATGCCCCACTGGTTGGTAATTGATCTGGAAGCCACCACGGACGAAGGAGGCTGGCCGGTGACCGATATGGAAATCATCGAGATCGGCGCCACCCTGGTGAACCGCGAAGGGCGTGAACTGGACCATTTCCAGCGCTTCGTGCGCCCGCTGCGGCGGCCGATGCTGACGCCGTTCTGCCGTGAACTGACCCGCATCAGCCAGGCCCAGATCGACGGCGCCCAACCGTTGAGCGAAGTCTGGCCTCTGTTCGAACGCTGGCTGGGCCAGCACCATGCGCGCCTGGAAGGCTGGGCCAGCTGGGGCGACTACGATCGCAAGCAGCTGCTGCAGGAGTGGCAACGCTCGCAACTGCACAGCGCCCTCGCCCAACTGCCGCACACGAACCTCAAGCAACGCTTCGCCAAGGCGCGTCGCCTCGAACGGCCGCTGGGCCTGAACGGCGCGCTGCAACTCGCCGGGCTGCAGTTCACCGGCCAGCAGCATCGCGCCCTGGAAGATGCCCGCAATACGGCGCGTTTATTGCCTCTGATTCTTCCCGGCTGATCCGTCTGCGCAACAGGTGACGCATCTGAAGGCCTTGTGCATACTGGCCGGCCTTTTTGACCCCTTTTTTGAGGAATCGCCCATGTTTAAAGTCAACGAGTACTTCGACGGCACCGTCAAGTCGATTGCCTTCGGCACGGCCGAAGGTCCAGCCACCATCGGCGTCATGGCTCCGGGCGAATACGAGTTCGGCACCGCCCAACGGGAAATCATGCACGTGGTTTCCGGTGCCCTGACCGTCAAGCTGCCTGACAGCAACGACTGGGAAACCTTCGCCGCCGGCAGCCAGTTCAACGTACCGGCCAACAGCAAGTTCCAGCTGAAGGTCGCCGTCGACACCGCCTACCTGTGCGAATACCGCGGCTGATCCTTCCCCCGGGGACTGATTGCTGGTCATAAAAAATGCCCGTATCTGACGATACGGGCATTTTTCGTTGCAGCGCCGCTGGCTATTCCAGCACAGTGACCGGCATGCCGACTTCCAGCCGGCCAATGCCATCGTTCACCAGGTTCTGCCCGAACATCGCCCCACCTTCTTGCGCCCGGTACTGCTGCAGCGTGGCCAGCGGTTCACGGTCGGCGCTGCGCTCGCCGGTCTGCGGATCGATGGTGGTGAGGATGCAACGCGCACAAGGCTTGACCACCCGAAACTCGATATCGCCGATGCGGATGCGCTTCCAGCCGTCCTCGGCGAATGCCGGGAAGCCTTCGATCACCAGGTTGGGACGAAAACGCAGCATCTCCAGGGGACGGCCGACGCGACTGGACAGGTCTTCCCGGGAAGACTCGCCAATCAGCAACAACGGAAAGCCGTCGGCAAAGGCCACCTGATCGTCATCCTTGCCGTAACCGGCCTGAGTGGTGCGCGCGCGCTCCAGGGGCACCTGTACCAGGCGGGTCGGCTTGCCGATGAACTCGCTCAGCCAGGCATGGGCCGCCTCGCCGGCATCCGGCACGCGCAGGGTGTCGCGCCAGATGGTCACGCCACGTAAAGGGGCATCCGCACCAGGCACTGGCACATCGAGGGCTGGATAGCCGGGAGCGCTGAGGGTCAGCCCACCGTCGGCGTTCCACAGCGCCGACAGCTGGCTCATGTGCGGGACCGCGCGCTGGGTCAGGAAGCGTCCGCTGGGTTCATCGACCAGCATCCAGCGTCGATCTCCTTCCAGCCCCAGCCTGTCCAGCGCGACCTGTTGCAGGGACTCGCCCTTGCCGGACTTCAAGGGGTATCGATAAAGCGCGCTGAGACGCATGGCCAGCTCCCGGGAGGCAAAAAAAGCAACCTTATACGAGCCGGCCCGCGAATCAAAGAAGCACCTGCGGCGCAGGCATCACTCCGGCCACTGCTCCCGTCAGGCGGGAACTTCGTCCAGCATCAGGCGCTGGCGCACCACGTCGACCAGTTTGTCCGGCTGGAACTTGGACAGGAAGTTGTCGCAACCGACCTTCTTCACCATCGACTCGTTGAAGCTGCCGGACAGCGAGGTGTGCAACACCACATAAAGACCGCGCAGACGCGGATCGTTGCGGATTTCGGTGGTCAGGCGATAGCCGTCCATTTCCGGCATTTCGGCGTCGGTGAACACCATCAGCAGCTTGTCGGTCATGTCGACCCCGGTATCGGCCCAGGCCTTGAGCATCTTCAGGGCTTTCAGGCCGTCGCTGGCAATGTGCATCTTCACCCCCAGCTGGCCCAGGGTGTCGCGCAATTGCGTCAGCGCCACGTTGGAGTCGTCCACCAGCAGCACTTCACGGCCGCGGGCACGTTCGAGTACCGGGTCGTCGAGCTTGTCGCGAGAGACCTTGGCGTTGTACGGGACGATTTCGGCCAGGACCTTTTCCACGTCGATGATCTCGACCAGTTGATCGTCGACCTTGCTGATCGCCGTCAGGTAATGCTGGCGCCCGGCACTGGTCGGCGGTGGCAGGATGGCTTCCCAGTTCATGTTGACGATGCGGTCGACGCCTCCCACCAGGAAGGCCTGCACCGAGCGGTTGTACTCGGTGACGATGATGGTGCTGTTGGGCCCCGGCACCAGCGGCCGCATGCCGATCGCCTGGGACAGGTCGATGACCGGCAGCGTCTGCCCCCGCAGGTTGACCACGCCACAGACGAACGGATGGCGCTGGGGCATCAGCGTCAGCTTCGGCAATTGCAGGACTTCCTGCACCTTGAACACGTTGATCGCGAACAACTGTCGCCCGGCCAGACGGAACATGAGGATTTCCAGGCGATTCTCACCCACCAGTTGCGTGCGTTGATCTACCGTGTCGAGAATGCCGGCCATGTAATGACTCCTGGGCTTGTTCTGATGAATTCACTAACGCGGGTTATCGGCGCAATTCGCCGAATCTTGACCCGCATACAAAATGCCATGCAAAGGCATTGATGTCACATTAACATCATGCTTTACTGGCTTCGCGATTTCATCCACGCAACTTCCCCGCCGCGACCTCTATTTCAGCGCTTGGTTCCCCTCTGTAAGGGAATCCCCTATCGGCAATCAGGACCAACCTGATATTCGCAATATCCAATAGCCATTAATGTGACGCCATTCTCATTGCATGAATGGAGTCAGGCTTTTGTTTGTGATCGCAGGAAGATGGGCTGGTGCCCTTTCGAGCCCCCCCACCTCCGCTGTCCAAGCGTGGTCGATAGACCGTGCCCGACGAGTTGCATCCTGCAGACTAAACACCAGCCCATCGTCTTCGTCCATTCAGAACCAATCAGATTCGTCCTATATCCCACGGCATAACCGGCGTAATACCTTACAGCCGCTCACAAAACGGACCATTCCATCATCTGACGTGGCGTCGTGGAGACAAGCATGCTGATCGACGATCAAACGTGGCACCAATCACCTGACTTTCTGCTTGAGGCAGAAGCACTATTGGCCAAGTCGGTTGAGTGCCTGAACCATCTCAATCTGATCAAGAACGATCAGGACGCCATCGATTGCATGTTGTCCACTCTGCTCAAGCTTGCCGAGAAAACCGACGCGCTGGCGCTGCGCAGCACCGCCGAATTCTCGCGCCAGGTTCATGCGTTGCTGGATCATTCCCATCCTCATCCGGACATGAACGAGCAGATTCTCGACACCCTCGGGGAGTGCTTCAGCCTGATGGCCTGGCAGCTTGAACTCGTCGATCCGGTGACCGGGCAACTGAACCTCGACGGCAACGAACAGGCCACCCTCATCGAAACCCTCGCCGTGCAAATGGATCCTCTGCCTGCGCCCCTGTCCTGCCAACACAACTCGTTTAAAGTTTTTTCGATCGCCAAGAGAAACGCATAAACCTGTCGTTAATCCCTAACTTCAGCCGTTAGATATGTTGTGACATTGATCAGCATCATGTCGTTATTCAATATTTCATGCCTGTTAACGACAGAACCAACTAGCGCAACTAAATAAAACCAATCCCGAGACTTCAAGTGTCCTGAATTTCGCCTGCCCGTTCGCTCAAGGCGAGATACAGTCACTGTTTCAGGGTGGCCAGTTGAAACAAGCAAATCGGCACATACGTCCCAAAAGGCGATATTCCTGACTTTCTGGACATATATAGAGGCGCGACCAACGGTAGCTAAGCTGGTACTATGCCAACCACTAACCGATGTACTTAATGGCACTGTGACTTCAGATTGATCTTGTTACACACCGGATCAGTGCAAGGCTTGCTCCCAACGAATAGACCGCGTTAATTGAAGCCGCATACTCAAACAATACCGTTTTCCAAACCGGGGCCCGTCAGCCGACTTGACCGGTCTCCCCGCAGCGAACATTCATTGGCTCCATCCGCTATGTACGCCAGCCTCAAGTCAACCGCCACCAGGCTTCTTTCTCGAATACACCTGCGCCGGCTCAACCTGTTGCTGTGCTCATGCTCGGCACTTGGAAGCCTGGCCGTCTATTGCCTGTCGACTACCTTTCCCCTCAGCCTGCTGATCCTGAATCTGGCGGCCCTGGCCAGTGTCTGGGCCTATTACGGCGATTCGCGCAAATCGATCAAGTTCCAGCCTCAGGAACTGGCGGACCGTTTGCTGGAAGTCCAGGAAAACGAGCGCCATCGACTCAGTCGTGAATTGCATGATGATATTGGTCAGTTGTTGACCGCCGCCAAGTTGCAAAGCGAATGGCTCAAGCGCCGCCTGCCCGAAGAGCTGCAACAGCATTGCACGACGCTTCAAAGCACATTGGAAGAAACCCTGGCCAAGGTCCGCGATGTATCGGCCATTCTCAATCCCCGGCAATTGGCCAGCCTGGGCCTGGAAGCCAGCCTGCGGGCCCACTTGCTGAAGACCCTGGAAAACACCTCCGTGCACTGGAGCCTGGAATGCAAGCAACGCCTGGCTGGCATCCCCGAAGAGATGGCGGTGGCCGCCTTTCGCATCACCCAGGAAGCCGTCACCAACATGCTGCGTCACGCCCAGGCGGATAACCTGCTGGTACGCCTGCAACGCCTGCCCGAGGGGCTTTCGCTGTTTATCAGCGACGATGGCCGTGGTTTTTCCCCGGCGGCCAATCCTGGCGCACAAGGACAACGCGGCATGGCGGGCATGTCGGAAAGAATCGCGCAACTGGGTGGCACCCTGAAGGTTTCCAGCCAGCCCGACCAGGGCACACAAATCGAAGCACTCTTCCCCTGGGCGCCTCGCGCACTCGAACGGGCCAGTACGAATAAGGTTTTACATTGACCTGCAATTTACTTCTGGTGGATGACCACTCGCTCATCAGGGCTGGCGTGCGTGCCCTGGTCATGGACATTCCTGGCTATGCCGTGATCGGCGAAGCCAACGATGGCGCACAAGTACTGGAAATGGTCGAAAGGCTGTCGCCAGACATTATCCTGCTGGATATTTCCATGAAGGATGTCAGCGGCCTTGAAGCCCTGAAGAAACTCAAGGTGGTGCATCCGCAGAGCAAAGTCCTGATTCTCTCGATGCATACCGATCCGGCGCTGATCATGCAGACCCTGGAATCCGGTGCTCATGGCTACCTGCTCAAGGACACCACCGCCAACGAGCTCGAGCACGCGCTCGACGCCTTGCGCAACAACGAGCGTTACCTCAGCCCGGCCATTGCCCATACGGTGATCAACCAGGCGCTGATCCGCGTGCAGAAGCCCCATCCAGAACCCGTTGAAACCCATAACCTGACCGCCCGCCAGCTGGAGATCCTGCGCCTGATCGTTCGCGGCAAATCGACCCGGGAAATCGCTCACGGGCTGGGCCTGAGCATCAAGACTGTGGAAACCCACCGCTCGCAGATCATGAAACGCCTGCAGATCTACGACGTAGCCGGCCTGGTCCTGTTTGCCGTCCGCGAGCAGATCATCAGCCTCGACGATTAAGGCGCCAAAGCTCCCAACAGCGGGGAGTCTTCCGGTAAATGCACCCGCAATGCCCCTGGAAGCGCGCGAAAACGCAGGTTTTCGCCTTGCAGGGGCTCACCGTCGAGATTGATATCCAGTCCCTCGGACACCTTGATTTCCACCCAGGGCAGGCGTGTACGCACAAACAGATTGTCGATCCCCCAGCCGCCGGCCAGCAGATCCTTCAAGGTGCCCACCAGCTCCTGAGGGGCCGGCAGGATACTGACATCCAGCAACCCGTCATCGGCCATCGCCTCAGGGCACAGCAGATGACCGCCACCGGCCTGGCGCCCGTTGCCGATCCCCAGGGCCAGCAGCTCGCCGCGCCAATGGAAATCCGGCCCCTGCAGCTCGCCATAGGCCGCATGCAGCTCATTGAAGCGGGACAAACCAGTGAACAGATAGGCGGCGCCCCCCAGGATCTTTTTCAGGTCCTCGGAGGTATTGGCCGTCACCTGGCTACCGAACCCACCCGTGGCCATGTTGAGGAATACCTGGCCACCGACCTCACCGAGGTCGATCGTCCGTGCCGGCACGTCGAGCAGGCTCAATGCCTCATGGGGCAGCAACGAAACGCCGGCCGCCCGCGCGAAATCATTGGCCGTCCCCAGCGGCAGCAACACCAGACTGGCATCGTTGGCCTGCGCCGCCATGGCCTCGGCGATATCACGCAAGGTGCCGTCACCGCCTCCTGCGATCAGGCGCGTATAACCGCCCGCGAGGGCTTCATCCACCAGGCGCAGGGCATCGCCCGCCTCCCAGGTCAGGCGGACCGCCAGCTCCCAACCCTCTTCGCGCTTGCGTTCGACAGCGTCGCGGACCTCTTCGTTGAGGGCCTGCTTGCCGTGCAATATCAGCATCGCCTTGCGTTCGCTCATCGCTCATCACTCCTGTCATTCGAGGGCCATTGAAGGATGTTGACCCTCGCCCCATGAGAAAAAGTCCGACCGGAATGTAATGAATTTGTCCCCATCAGGCCGTCTGCTGGCTGACCGGTAACTTTTCTGACCGCAGATTGAGAATCACCTGAATTGACCCGAAACAGACAATCGGAGAATGTTCATGGCAGGCGAACGACGCCTCAAACAGGGAAGCGAAACACATGGATGACAAGAAATGCTTTGAACGCTCGAACTCCGCACTCAACCGGCTGGAAGGAAGCATCCTGCTCAGTACAGGCAAACACCCGGAACTGAGTGTCCATCAAGTACATGCCCATGACCGCGAGCATAAGCCCGACAGCAAGCTTCACGCCTTGCTCAAGAAACTCGCGTGGATATTGGCCTATGCCGGGTTTCTATCGGCACTGCTGTCCTGGGGCCTGAACAGCCGTTTTGGCTTGCTGATCCTTCTACTGCTGCGTTGATAGGTGGGGCTCTGGAGGATGGACCCGGCCCTGCCGACCAGGTCCGCCTCCCCTGGCGTCAGCCCAGGACTTCACTCAACGGAATGAAGTTGACCCAATCGCCCTCGACCAGCGTTCGCTCTTCCAGCACCTCGACCAGCCCCTCGGCCCAGGCGGCACTGCGCAAGACCCCGGAACTCTGGTTCCGGTAGATGATTGCCCTGCCCTGCTCCAGGCGCCCGCGCAGATACTCTCGGCGGTTCCCCGGCTTCGGCCAGGCAAATCCAGCCGGAACCTGGAACTGCAAGGGATGCAGTTGCTTCACTCCCTGGCGCCGCAAAATATAGGGGCGGGCCAGCAAGGCAAAGGTCACCAGCGTCGAGGCCGGGTTACCGGGCAGGCCGATTACCGGCACACCGCGGAAATGCCCGAAGGTCAACGGCTTGCCAGGCTTGATCGCCAGCTTCCAGAGGGCCAGTTCACCCTCTTCTCTTAAGGCGATCCCCAGGAAATCCGCTTCGCCCACCGATACGCCGCCGGTGGACAGAATCAGATCCACATCCGCCAGCTCGGCAAGACGACGCCGGGTCATGGGCAGGTCGTCCGGCAGGATTCCGCCGTCGATCACCTCGCAGCCCAGACGCTGCAACCAACTGCACAGCAGGACACGGTTGCTGTTGTAGATCTGCCCGGGACCGAGCGCCCGCCCGGGTTCGACCAGTTCATCGCCAGTGGAGAGCACGGCGACCCGCACGCGGCGCACCACATCCAGCTCCGCGCAACCCAGGGACGCAGCCAGCCCCAGCTCGATCGGCCCCAGCTGCGTTCCGGCCACCAGCACACACTCGCCAACCGTGGTTTCCTGGCCTTGCGGACGAATGTTCTGCCCCGCGCCGAGAGGCTCGGTAAAAGCCACCCGCTCATCGGCCTGGACCTTGGCGTTCTCCTGCATTTCCACGCAGTCGGCTCCCGCCGGGACCGGCGCCCCGGTGAAGATGCGTGCGCAGGTGCCAGGTGCCAAAGGCTCAGGCGCCTGGCCGGCGAAGATGCGCTGGCTGACCACCAGGGGCTCGCCCTTCCAGTCCGAGGCACGCAAGGCGTAACCGTCCATGGCGCTGTTGGGCCAGGGCGGAAGATCCAGGGTGGAAATCAAGTCGTCGGCCAATACCCGGCCTTGAGCAGCCGCCAGTGGCAACCGTTCGCGTTCGAGAATGGGGGTAGCCTCGGCCATCTCGAGCAAACGGGCCAGTGCGACCTCGACCGGCATCAAGGCACCGGTCTTGCCCGGCTTACCCACGGGATTCACAAGGCGCTGCCTGTTTCAGGTGGGTGACGAAATTGCACGGACGGTGCCGCGAATCCAGCTGTTCGGCGAGGATGCCGTCCCAACCGGTACGCACCGCATTGGTCGAACCCGGCAGGCAGCACACCAGCGTGCCGTTGGCCAGGCCAGCCAGGGCTCGGGACTGCACGGTGGAAGTGCCGATATCGGCCACCGAGATCTGGCGGAACAACTCGCCAAATCCGTCGACCTGTTTGTCGAGCAGGCAAGACACGGCTTCCGGGGTACTGTCGCGGCCGGTGAAACCGGTGCCGCCGGTGATCAGCACCACCTGGACCAGATCGTCGGCGATCCAGGTCGCCACTTGTGCGCGAATCTTGTAGAGATCGTCCTTGAGCAGGACGCGCGCGGCCAGGTTATGGCCAGCAGCGCTCAGACGATCGACGAAGACCTGGCCGGATGTATCGGTCTCCAGGGTCCGGGTATCACTGACAGTCAGCACCGCGATGTTCAGGGGTGCAAAAGGTACATCAGCCTTGGCTTTCATAGGCTCGATCCAGTTGTAGGAGAAACAGCCCGGTGTTATATCACAGCGCTCTCTTTGCCCGCCCCTGTGGAGACGTGCCATGACCCAGCGCGCAGATTTGCCGCCCTGCTCCATTCTGCTCCTGGCCGGTGGGCGCGGCCAACGCATGGGCGGAAGGGACAAGGGGTTGATCGAGTGGCAGGGCCGGCCATTGATCGCCCACCTGCATCGACTGACCCGCAGCCTGAGCGATGACCTGATCATTTCCTGCAACCGCAATCAGCAGCAGTACGCGCCTTATGCCGATCAACTGGTGCAGGACGAAAGCAACGATTTCCCCGGGCCGCTGGCAGGTATTCGTGCCGGACTGGCGGTCGCCCGGCATGCCCGACTGCTGGTATTGCCCTGCGACGTACCGCGTATCGACGCGCAACTGATCGACGCCATGCGACAAAGCGCCGCCCGGCACCCGGACAAACCACTGATGCTGCGCCATGGCGAGCACTGGGAACCCCTGCTGTGTATCATTCCGCGCGCCCTGCTCGGCACCTTCGACGGCGCCTGGCAGAACGGTGAACGCAGCCCCGGACGTATCATGCGCGGGCTGGATGCTCAGGCCCTGCAATGTCCGGCAAACGATCCCCGATTGGCTAATCTGAATACACCAGCGCTGTTAAGCCAGCAGCACGGCGTGTCAGAATGCCCTTAACTCAAGGAACTTGCAGGCGTTGTATACGTCTCAAGCACAGCAACTAAAAGTATTCATCTCGGAGACACATAATGATTCAGCGGACTCTCGCCACTCTCATGCTCGCACTGGGCCTTGCCACTCTCGCCGGTTGCGCATCGCCTACTGTGATCACCCTGAATGACGGTCGCGAAATCCAGGCCGTCGATACGCCGAAATACGATGAGGATTCCGGCTTCTACGAGTTCGAACAACTGGACGGCAAACAAACCCGTATCAACAAGGATCAGGTTCGTACGGTAAAAGAGCTGTAATCCATACCGTTACAACAGCCTTGAACGATAAAGCCCGCTTTCGCGGGCTTTATCGTTTCCGGGCAACAACCAGCAGTGGCCTGGATTACCACTGCAAGGTGATCCGACTCTCGAACTCACGCTCCTCCCCGCTCAGCGGGTCGGTAAAACGCAGCCCCTGAGCCAACAGTTTGAGCGGCTTGGCGTAATCGTCCTCCACATCCTTGAGCGCATCGGGATAGAACGGGTCGTTGCAGATTGCCGCCCCCAGCGCACTCATGTGCACCCGCAACTGGTGCTTTTTGCCAGTCACCGGATACAACCCATAACGCCAGAGGTCACCGTTCTTTTCCCGGACCTCAATTGCTGTTTCCGTATTAGGTGTACCAGGCCCCTCCTGCATGCGGAAAAAAGGCTCGCCATCGACCAGACGGCTTTTATGCACCCGCGGGAACTCGAGACCGGGCAAGGCCGGGGCGATGGCCTCGTAGCGCTTGTCGATCCTGCGGGTCGGAAACAGCGACTGATAAGCCGAGCGGCTTTGCGGATTGGCCGAAAACAGCACCAGGCCCGCCGTATGCCGATCGATGCGATGCAGAGGCACCAGGTGGGGATTGCCCAGGCTGCGGATCAGGCGGCGCAGCAAGGTTTGCTCGACATATTCCCCCGCCGGGGTGACCGGCAGGAAATGCGGCTTGTCCGCCACCACCAGGTGCTCATCGACGTAGAGGATCGATTCCTGCACCGGGATGACCTTTTCGTCGGGCACTTCGCGGAAATAATGAATGCGCAGGCCTTCGCGGTACGCCAGGTCGACGCTGATCGGCAAACCCTGTCCATCGAGCACCCGGCCACGGACGATCCGGCTCAGCCACTGCTCGCGGCTGATGGTGCTGAAGTGATCACACAGGCAGTCCAGTACGGTTGGCCATGACCCGGGGGGCAGGTACAGGGTGCTGGCCTGATGCTGTGCGGCGGAAAAAGGTACGGAGGACATACAAAAGCTCGAGCGGACAATGCAGAGCGGCATTATCCAACATGGGTCCCGGGGAACCTAGGAGAGTTTCCCCCTTCGGGACCAACGACTAGGCGCGAGCCACGTTGGCCTGCGCGGCGGCATCGGTGAACTCCTTCAGCCAGCGCAGCACATCGACCGCTTCCCAGCGGGCCGGGTCATACAACGCATACAACAAACCCTGATACCCCACCACGTCCAGTTGCCGGTGATAACCCGCACGCTGGAACAGCGCTTCGATTTCCGCGAAGCAGGTATTGAAATGCAGCTTGTTGAACGGTGTCTTGCCCTCCGTGACCAGCCCGTCCAGGCGCAGCTCGAGTACCGCTTCGCGCACCACATCGGCGGACATGCGGTTCACACTGCTCTTCAATTGTTCGACATTGACCATCATCAGTCCTTCTACCCTCTCATTCATCCACTGAGCACACGCCCTGCGCATCGATATCAGCCACGGCCGACGTAACTGACCACCCACAACACCACGCCCCAGATTTGCGCCGAATCCCGATCGTCCAGGGGAATCGGTGCAATCGAAGGTCGCGCCGCCTTGAGCAGCAGCCCGCCCTTGGGGTCGGGAGCCAGCAGGCGCACGCCATAGGCGTCTTCGCCATCGAGATGGGCCACCACGTATTGATCCACTGCCGGGGCTGCCGAACGATCGACGATCAGCCGGTCGCCGGGATAGATACCGAAGCCCAGCAGACTGTCGTCATCCACCAGCACCGCGCGGATCTGCGGGGCTCCGAGACCCACGGTGCGATCCAGCGAAAAACCGCCTTCGAACTGGAGCCCGGCAGCAAACCCGCCGTGCTCCGCATGTTCGGGCGACAGGTGTTGCAAACGCTCGGCGCGGGCAAGGATTGTGAGAGACATGACGAACCATCCCGATAACTGTACGCATATACAGTAACCGAATAATCGGGATCCCGCCAAGGGATTGCAGCGAAGGCGACAAACGGAAAGGGTCGTGCCAGCGACAGCCGGCTCAGCGCAGGAAGGCCACCACCTGTTCGGCATCGAACGGCCAGCCCAGCTCGGCGCCGTTGTCCACCCGGCGCAGGACCGGGATACGCAGGCCATACGCCTCGAACAGGGTTTCGTCTTCCGCGATATCCACCAGCTCGACCAACAACCCGTGCTCCACCAACGGCATCAACTCCGCTTCGGCGAGTTCGCACAGGTGGCAACCCAGGGTGCCGAACAGCTTACATTCAGGAGGCATGACATACAGACCGAAAAGAGACAGGCGCTTATTCTAGGCCCGCGATAAAAAGCCGTCGACCGATGAACACGGCAGCGTGCGGTCATCGTCGGGCATTCTGCCAAACAGCTGATGCAGGTCAGCGTCGCCAACTTGCGATTGAGCGACCCTCGCGGCTTTTTTTGCCTCTACGCTCTGTATTCCAACCCGCCGCCGGAGATGCCTGTGTTTGCCAATCTGTTGATCATCCTCGCTTCATCCCTGGTGGTGATCGCCCTGTTCCGCCGCCTGCACCTGCCGCCCGTGCTGGGCTACCTGTGCGTGGGCCTGCTGGTGGGGCCGACCGCCTTCGGCTGGGTCAACGACAACGAAAACCTGCCTGACCTGGCGGAGTTGGGGGTGGTATTCCTGCTGTTTTCCCTGGGGCTGGAGTTTTCCGTATCGAAGATGCTGGCCCTGCGCCAGGTGGTCTTCGGCCTGGGCAGCTTGCAAGTGCTGTGCAGCGGCGCCGTCCTCGGTGGCCTGCTGATCCTCGCCGGCGGGCCGCTGATCCCGGCCTTGCTGCTCGGCGCGGGCCTGGCGCTGTCCTCCACCGCCATCGTCAGCAAGGAGCTGGGCAGCCTAGGGGAAATCTTCAGCAGCCACGGGCAGAATGCGATCGGCGTGTTGCTGTTCCAGGACGTGGTGGCCGTGCTGTTGCTGACCCTGGTGCCGGTATTCGCCGGCAATACCGAGCAGGCCTGGTATTGGGCCCTGCCCCTGACCCTGGGCAAGACCGCCCTGCTGTTCATCGGCCTGGCGCTGGCCAGCCGCTGGCTGCTGCCACGGCTGTTCCATGAGGTGGCCGCCTCCCATTCCGCCGAGCTGTTCGTGCTGCTGGCCCTGGTCATCGTCCTGCTGACCGCCTGGCTGACCCACCTGCTCGGCCTGTCCCCTGCCCTTGGCGCGTTCCTCGCCGGCATGCTGCTGGGGGAAAGCCGCTACCGACACCAGATCGAGGCTGACATCCGGCCGTTCCGCGACATTCTGCTGGGGCTGTTTTTCGTCAGCATCGGCATGCTGATCGACCTGCAACTGTTCGCCAGCCATGCCCTGCTGATCCTCGGCCTGACCCTGGCCCTGATGCTGATCAAGGGCGCCGTGGTGGCGCTGTTGCTCAAGCTGCGCGGCAGCGACGGCGAGACGGCCTGGCGCAGTGGCCTAGCCCTGGCCCAGGGCGGCGAGTTCTGTTTTGCGCTGATGGCGCAGATGCAGCAAAGCCAGTTGATGCCGGCCGAGCTGAGCGGCCTGCTGCTGGCCGCGACCTTCTGTTCGATGTTGCTGACCCCCTTGCTGCTGCGCGCCGCCCCGGGCATTGCCGCGCGCCTGCACCGCAAGCCGAACCAGGAGGCCCACCTGGAAGAAATCAGCGCCCTCAACGCCGCATTGCAGGGCCATGTGGTGATCTGTGGATATGGCCGCGTCGGCCAGTCGATCGGCCGCTTCCTGCGCCGCGAACAGCAGCGTTTCATTGCCCTGGACGATGACCCGGTGCGGGTCCAGGAAGCCGCGGCCGGCGAAAGCTGCGTGCATTACGGCGACTCCCGCCGCGCCGAGCTGCTGGCGGCGGTCGGCCTCGAACGCGCGCGGCTGCTGGTGATTGCCGTGGACAAGACCGACATCGCCCTCAACGTGCTGAAAAGCGCGCGCCGGATCAACAGCGACGTGCCGATCCTGGTACGCACCCGGGACGACAGCCAACTGGCCGAACTGAAAGCCGCCGGCGCCAGCGAAGTGGTGCCGGAGCTGCTGGAGTCGAGCCTGATGCTGGCGTCCCATGCGCTGGTGATGCTCGGGCTGCCGGAACACCAGGTACAGGCCAAGGTCGATGAAGTCCGCCACAACCGCTATAGCCTGCTGCACGGTTTCTACCATGGCGCGCAGACCGACCTGCTGGACAACCGCGGCCAGCCACGGGTGCTGATGCATGCGGTCAATCTCGGCAGCGCGGCCCACGCCTGCGACCTGGCCCTGGGCGAGCTGGCCCTGGAACAGTTGGGTGTGGATGTGCAAGGCGTGCAGCGCGATGGCCGTGACCTGGAGCTGACCGCCGGCACCTTGCTGCAAGCCGGCGATACGGTGTTGATGTCCGGCCCGCTGGCGGCCATCGAAGCGTCGGAGGCGCGCCTGCTCGGCGGCCAATGATCAGCGGCAAGCAGCCCAGGCTGGAGGCTCCAGCCCGGGCCGCAAGGCTTCAGTCCTGGCTGACCGCGCCGATCTTGTGCAGCGACAGGTCGGCGCCGTAGTACTCCTGCTCCTGGGTCAGGCGCAGGCCGCAGAGCGCCTTGATCGCGCCATACACCAGGAAGCCGCCGACCAGCGCCACCAGCACGCCCAGGCCGGTACCGATCAACTGGCTGATCAGGCTGACACCGCCCAGGCCACCCAGGGCGCTCTGGCCGAAGACCCCACAGGCAATACCGCCCCACACACCGCACACACCATGCAATGGCCAGACACCCAGCACATCGTCGATCTTCCAGCGCGTCTGGGTGGCGATAAAGCACCAGACGAACAGCGCGCCGGCGATCGCCCCGGTGATCAACGCTCCCACCGGGTGCATCAGGTCGGAGCCGGCGCAGATCGCCACCAGCCCGGCCAGCGGGCCGTTGTGCAAAAAGCCCGGGTCGTTACGCCCGACGATCAACGCCGCCACCGTGCCGCCGACCATGGCCATCAGCGAGTTCACCGCCACCAGCCCGCTGACCGCCTGCAGGGTCTGCGCGCTCATCACGTTGAAGCCGAACCAGCCGACAATCAGGATCCACGAACCCAAGGCCAGGAACGGAATGCTCGACGGCGCGAACGCCACCAGCTTGCCGTCGCGGTAGCGCCCGTTGCGCGGCCCGAGCAACAGCACCGCGGCCAGCGCCAGCCAGCCGCCCATGGCATGCACCACCACCGAGCCGGCGAAATCATGGAAGCCTGCGCCGAAGCTCTCCTGCAGCCAGGCTTGCAGGCCGTAGTTGCCGTTCCACACCAGGCCTTCGAAGAAGGGATAGATGAAGGCCACGATCAGCGCCGTGGCGCAGAGCTGCGGGACGAACCGCGCACGCTCGGCGATGCCGCCGGAAATGATCGCCGGAATGGCCGCGGCGAACGTCAGCAGGAAGAAGAACTTCACCAGCCCGTAGCCGTGATCGGCGCTGATCACCGCCGCCGGTTGCAGGAAGCTGACGCCGTAGGAGATCCAATAGCCTATAAAGAAATAGGCCAGGGTCGAGACCGCGAAGTCGCTGAGGATCTTCGACAAGGCGTTGACCTGGTTTTTCTGGCGCACCGTGCCCACCTCGAGAAAGGCGAAGCCGGCATGCATGGCCAGGACCATGACCGCACCGATGAGGATAAACAGGGTATTGGAACCATGGACCAGAGTGTCCACAGCGCTTTGCAGATTTTCCATGGAATGGGCAGACCTGATAGCAGGAATTATCCGCGAGCCGCTCGAGCGTTTTTGCACCAACTTGGCACCTAAGGTCCTGTCGACCTACGTATTGCGACCCATTTTGGCGCGACGCTTTTTCGAGAGAGGTGTATCGCTCGGGGGTGTTTCCATAAGTGTTGATTTTTTAGGGTAAGGTTTTAGCTGCCAGGCACCGCATCCTGCGCGCTTTCGGCGCAACCACCCGTGTTTACGCACCAGGACAAAGCAAAAGCTGTACCAGACAATTGCACTGAACCTTCGCGCAAGGCTCATACTCGAACCCTTCAGAACGCCACTATGGAGATCATCATGGCCAGCAAAACCACCAAGACAGCTCAAGAAACCCTGATGGCGGACTTTCAGGCACTGGTCAGTGACACGGAACGCCTGCTGGAACACACCGCCACCCTGGCGGGCGAACAGGCGGACGAATTGCGCACACAGATTCACGACAGCCTGCTGCGCGCCCGCGAGACCCTGCAACTGACCGAGCAATCGCTGCGCGAACGCGGCGAGGCGGCGGTCACTGCCACCGAAGACTATGTGCAGAACAACCCCTGGCAAGCAGTGGGCATCGCGGCGGGCGTGGGCTTCCTGATCGGCCTGCTGGCGACCCGGCGCTGATATGGCTATCGATGAATCCGGCTCCACCGCGGGCCAAGGCTCCTCAACGCGGCGCCTGGGCGCTGCTTTCCTGGGTTTGTTGCACAGCCACGTCGAACTGTTCGGTATCGAGTTGCAGGAACAGAAAGCCAGAACCGTCAGCCTGCTGTTGTTCGCCGGGTTGACCCTGGTGTTCGCCCTGCTGCTGTTGGTAGGCCTGTCGACGCTGGTGCTGATCCTGTTCTGGGACACCTATCGCCTGACCGCCATCACCGGGCTGTGCGTCTTCTATACGCTGGCCGCGCTGTTCTGCGCCCTGCGCCTGAAGGCGGCGATTTTCGATGAATCCTCGCCCTTCCATGCCACCCTCGAAGAGCTGGCCAATGACAGGGAGCGCCTGCTGCCATGAGCCTGCCGGACATTCCGCAAACCAATTCCCGGCGCGAAATGCGCAAGGCGCTGATCCGCCTGCGCATGGAAATGCATCGCCAGGAAATCCGCCACGAATCCCATCAATTGCTGCAACCCTTGCAGCGGGTCCGTGGCCTTGGCCAAAGCTGGCAACAGGGCTTCGGCATCAAGCACGCGCCGTTGTGGGGTGTGGCCGCCGTGACCCTGTTGGGGTTTCTCACCGGCAAGGGCGCCAAGAGCGGCAGCGTCAGAAACTTCGCCCGACTGGTACGGCTCAGCGCCGGCCTGTTGCCGCTGATCAAGCTGGTCATGCAAGGTTCTTCGAGCAAGCGTTGAGCCGCCGCTATCTGGCTGCATTCTTGCAACCGTTCCCGCAATAGCTGCGCCCCCGGCCTCTCTCACGAGAGGTCGGGCCTTGCCTGCCTGTTGCGTCGGCGCGCCGCCCAAGATCAACAAGATCAACCAAGGAGGCCCCGTGATCGACGGGCAACCGCTTGCCTGCTTTCAACCCTTCATCGACACCGCCACCGGCCGCATTGCCGGTGTCGAAGCCCTGGGCCGCCTGCGCCAACCGAACGGCCAACTGCTGTCGGTCGGCCCATTGTTCAACGATCCCCGGACCTCTTCCACCGCCCTGCGCCGGCTCGACCGGCTGATTCGCGCCGACGCCCTGAGCCGCCTGCATGAAGCGCCCGCGGACTGGTTCCTGAGCCTCAATATCTCGCCCCGCTGGATCAGCCGCCTGCGCGCCGGCCAGCCGTTGCCGAGCCTCAGGCAATTGCAGCAACAGGGCGTCGATCCGCGGCGCGTGGTCTTCGAAATCACCGAGTTGAGCGGCAACAGCCAGCGCCTGAGCGAAGTGGTGGCGCGCTACCGCGAAGCCGGCGCGCGGATCGCCATCGACGACTTCGGCGCCGGCTACTCCCAGCTCGACCGGGTGCTGGCCCTGCAACCGGACATTCTCAAGCTCGACATGCGCCTGTTCCAGGCCGCGGCCCGTGGCGGGCCCAGCAGTGACGTGGTCAAGGCCCTGGCGCAGATGGCCGAGAAGACCGGCTGCTGGATCATCGCCGAAGGAGTCGAGAGCGAAACCGAACTCAACTTCGCCCTGGAATGCGGCTCGCGGTATGTCCAGGGTTTCCTGTTTGCCCGGGCCGAGCAGGCGTTCTTCGCCAGCGATGCTTTCGTCGCGCCTTTTGCCCGGGCGCGCCAGCGCTATGTGCAGCAGAAACTGGCCGAACGCGGACGCCTGATGCAGATGCGCCAGCAACTCGCGGAGCTGATGACCCTGCTGCAGGATTGGGCCCAGGCCCGGGCCCCGATCGAACGGTTACCGCAGGTGGATGCCTTTCCCTGGTTGTTGCGCTTCTATCAATGCGATCGCCACGGCACCCAGCTGACGCCGAACCTGGAATGGCGCCACGAGCGCTGGCAGGCCGACCACAGCTACGTCGGCCACAACTGGTCGTGGCGTCCATACTTCTACCACCTGCTGGCCGAAGGCTGGGACGAGCGGCGGCTGACCCTGTCCAACACCTACCGCGACGCCACCAGCAACCAGTACTGCCTGACCGCCGGGCAGTTCTTCGACAATGGCCAGCGCCTGCTGTTGATCGATATCGATGCCGCGGGGCTTTAGTTCCACTTGCAGGCGCTGGCGCGAACCGGGAAGCTAGCCCATCAGTCATTCGACGGAGAGACCCCGCCTTGGATTGGCATACCCTGCTTACCCGCGAACGCCTCGGAAAACCGCTGCACAGCCCTGAAGAACTGGGCCGCAGCCCCTTCCACAAGGACCACGACCGCATCATCTTCTCCGGTGCCTTCCGCCGCCTGGGCCGCAAGACCCAGGTGCACCCGGTGTCCAGCAACGACCATATCCATACGCGCCTGACCCACTCCCTGGAAGTCAGCTGTGTCGGTCGCTCCCTGGGCATGCGGGTCGGCGAAACCATTCGCGACGCCCTGCCCGAGTGGTGCGAACCGAGCGACCTGGGGATGGTGGTGCAATCGGCCTGCCTGGCCCACGACATCGGCAACCCGCCGTTCGGCCACTCCGGCGAAGATGCGATCCGCCACTGGTTCCAGCAGGCCGCCGGGCGCGGCTGGCTGGACGCCATGAGCGAAAACGAGCGCAACGACTTCCTCAACTTCGAAGGCAATGCCCAGGGCTTCCGGGTGCTGACCCAGCTGGAATATCACCAGTTCGACGGTGGCACGCGGCTGACCTACGCCACCCTCGGCACCTACCTGAAGTACCCCTGGACCGCACGCCACGCCGACTCCCTGGGCTACAAGAAGCACAAGTTCGGCTGCTACCAGAGCGAACTGCCGTTGCTCGAACAGATCGCCAACAAGCTCGGCCTGCCGCAACTCGAGGAACAACGCTGGGCCCGCCATCCGCTGGTGTACCTGATGGAGGCCGCCGATGACATCTGCTATGCCCTGATCGACCTCGAGGACGGGCTGGAGATGGAGCTGCTCGACTATGCCGAAGTCGAGTCGCTGCTGCTCGGCCTGGTGGGCGACGACCTGCCGGAAACCTATCGCCAGCTCGGCCCGCGGGACTCGCGCCGGCGCAAGCTGGCGATCCTGCGCGGCAAGGCCATCGAGCACCTGACCAACGCCGCCGCCCGGGCCTTCGTCGAACAGCAGGACGCCCTGCTCAGCGGCACCCTGCCCGGCGATCTGGTGGAACACATGCACGGCCCGGCCAAGCGTTGCGTGCTCAATGCCAAGGACATCGCGCGCAAGAAGATCTTCCAGGACAAGCGCAAGACCCTGCACGAGATCGGTGCCTACACCACCCTGGAAATCCTCCTCAACTCGTTCTGCGGCGCCGCGCTGGAACAGCACGGCGGACGCACACCGTCGTTCAAGAACCGGCGGATCCTCGACCTGCTCGGCAACAACGCGCCGGATCCGAACGGCTCGCTGCACACCTCCTTCCTGCGCATGATCGACTTCATCGCCGGCATGACCGACAGCTACGCCAGCGAAATGGCCCGGGAAATGACCGGGCGTTCCAGCCCGCAATGACCCGTCGTTGAACGGCTGCCTCGCGTTATCGAGGTGGCCGTTCGAGCGGTCTTGTGTGAGTCGGCAACTAAGGGATTCCCCTAGTCCCTTATCAGGCAATATCCCGATGCAATCGTTACTTCAACTTTGATCAGCTGCCTTCTGCGCACTGTTCGACAGCGCCTTCACTTCCACCTCGTTCACTAGACATCCATCAAGTCTCGACACTATTCCAGGCAGCCTTCAGCACCTAGAGCACTTGCTCTATAACTAGCGATAGTGACCGATATATGTAGCTGAACAATCAATCCAACTAACCTGAATTAAACAGACCGTTAACGAAACAACCAGACATCCTACCTTTACCTTTCGATACATCTGCTCACCCGTCGGACCAAACCCCTTGCAACACAAGGCCCCTGCAGGTTCCCGTCGATTACACATTCCGTACAAATCAACTTTATCGTTTCCGCTAGTCTCGAACCGTAATGGCTTAACAAGGTTAATTTCACGCCTCGATAGATCGTTCCCCGTTCATGACCCCAGGCCGAATGATCGCCGGCAAAACAAATAGCAAGCGAACTAAGTACCTTCACTCAAACTTCAAGCCAACGGTTAGTTCGAAAATAATTTCACCCCTCGCTGTAACAAAGAGCACGCCCAGGACTCAAGCGTCAAAATGGAAGTGAGTACACGGAATGAATCCGTGTCGATAAGTTGTTCCCGCACTTCCTCGTCCGTTTTTCACTGTTAAGGATGTCGAGTGCCCCATACGTCCTCAAGTCACCCAAGTTGCCATACCAGCCTGCGTCGCTGGTTGCTGCTCTCGCTGCTGGCCGGGTCCCTGCCGGTGGCCGCCGCCGATATGCCACAACCGGGTCAGGAAGCCCTGCGTCTGCAGCAACAGCAACAGCGCGACCTGCAACAACTGCAACTGGAACAGCGCCAGCGCCAGTTACAGCGCGGCAGCTTCGGGACCCCGGCGGTCACTCCCGCCGAAACCACCCAGGGTGGCCAGGATGAACAGTGCTGGGCCCTGAGCGGCACACGGATCGCCGGCGTCACGCTGTTCAAGAAAGACCAATTGAACCGCCAGCTCGAACCCTATATCGCGCCCTGCATGGGGGTGAATGGGATCAACCACCTGCTGGCGCAGATCACCCGGATCTATGTCGAGGCCGGTTACATCGCCAGCCGCCCCTACCTGAGCAGCGCTCCCGCCGCCGGCCATTCGCTGGATATCGTGGTCGACGAAGGTTATGTCGAGGCCGTCGAACTGGCCGACCAGAGCCTGCCGGTTTCCCTGGCCGGGGCCTTTCCCGGCATGCTCGGCGAACCGCTGAACCTGCGCGACCTGGAACAGGGCCTGGACCAGCTCAATCGCCTGCGCTCCCTGGACCTGACTGCCGATATCGCCCCCGGCAGCCAGCCCGGCGCCTCGCGGATCATCCTGCGCTCGCGCAGCAGCGGCGCCTCGCGCTGGGCCCTCGGGCTGGGTGTGGATAACCTCGGCAGCGCCAGTACCGGACGCGACCGCAACTCCGTCAACCTGAGCCTCGACAGCCCGCTGCAACTCAACGACGCGCTCAACCTGAACTTCAGCGACACCCTCAATCACGGTCCGCGCTACAGCCGCAGCGCCAGCGTTTTCTATTCGATCCCCTACGGCTACTGGACCTACAGCCTGTTCGCCAGCCATGCCGAGTACCGGGCGCCGTTCAAGCTCAGCAGCGTGACCTTCTACAACAGCGGGCGCACCGACCTGCTCAGCCTGCGCGCCGATCGCGTACTGTGGCGCGACCAGGGGCACCAGCTGAGCGCCAACCTGCAACTGGCCCACAAGGATGTCGACAGCTACCTGGAGAAAGTCCGCCTGGGCATCCAGAGCCCGACCCTGACCGTGGCCGAAGCCGGGCTCAACCTGTTCTGGCTCGACAGCGCGGTGTGGAACCTCGATGTCAATTACGCCCAGGGCCTGACCTGGTTCGGCGCCGACCGCGACTCGCAACAGGTGCAGAAAAACCTGCCGCAGGCGCAGTTTCGCAAGTACCGCGCCAGCCTCAGCCAATGGCGCAATGGCCACTTCGCCAGCCAGCCCTGGCAGTGGCAGAGCCAGCTGTCGCTGCAGTACAGCCCAGACCCGCTGCCGGCCATCGAACAACTGCTGGGCACCGACGACTCCGCCGTGCGCGGCTATCGCGAGAACAGCGCCTCGGGCGCCATCGGCGGGATCTGGCGCAACACCCTGCGCCTGCCGTTGCAGAACGACCTGCCCGTCAAGCTGACCCCGCGCCTGGCCTTCGACCACGGCCGGATCAAGGCGCAAGAAGGCGCCAGCAGCGAGCGCCTGAGCAGCGCCAGCATCGGCCTGAACCTGAGCTGGAAGAACGTGCAAGTCGATGTCGACTACCAGCACAGCCTGGAAACACCCCAGCGTTTTCACCATGAATCGCCCGCCTGGCTGACCCGCCTGAGTGTGCAGATCTGAGGTCCCGCGAACCGTGCATCAGCCTGAAAAAAACAGCCGAGCCTGAACACCACAGCAGCGTTGCAACGAACAGCGCGCACCGCCACTCGGCCCACACATAGAGAGCTTCTTATGCCCGACAACACATCTGTGTTTCACCTGTCCCCCAGGGGCAAACTGCGCCTGGCCATCGCCAGCCTGCTCCTGGTCTCCCATCTGCCGCAGGCGCTGGCCGGCGGTATCACCGTGGCCCCGGGCCCGGGCGGTATCCCGCAGCTGCAAAACCAGAACGGCGTGCCGATCGTCAACATCGTCGCGCCCAACGGCGCCGGGCTCTCCCATAACCAGTTCCTCGACTACAACGTCGATCGCCAGGGCGTGGTGCTGAACAACTCCCTGCAATCCGGCGCCTCGCAACTGGCCGGGCAGCTGGCTGCCAACCCGCAGTTCCACGGCCAGGACGCCAGTGTGATTCTCAACGAGGTGATCAGCCGCAACGCCTCGGCGCTCAACGGTACCCAGGAGATCTTCGGCCGCGCCGCCGACTATGTGCTGGCCAACCCCAATGGCATCTCGGTCAACGGCGGCAGCTTCATCAACACGCCGAACGCCAGCCTGCTGGTCGGTCGCCCCGAGCTCAACGACGGCAAGCTGCAAGCCCTGAGCACCGGTGACGCCAAAGGCCAGTTGACGGTCGAGGGCCGAGGCCTGAAGAACGACAATGGCAGCATCAACCTGATCGCCCCGCGCATCGACAGCCAGGGCGACATCACCGCCAGCAACCAGCTCAACCTCACCGTCGGACGCAACCGCGTGGACCCGGCCAGCGGCAAGGTGCTCAGCACCGACCCGGCCGGTAACACCAAAGAGCAGCGCATCGACGCCAGCCTGTTCGGCGCCATGCAGGCCGGGCGCATCAACATTGTCAGCACCGCCGAAGGCGCCGGCGTGCGGGTCGGCGCGGTGCAGGTCAAAGGTCACGACGGGGTGGATATCGCGTCTGCCGGCGACCTGCAGATCAGCGGCCAGGCCAAGCCCGACAGCCTCGACGCCGTCCGTGCCGGCGTGCACAGCAGCCAGGGCGACGTGCAATTGCGCAGCGGCCAGGACCTGACCCTCGCCGCCACCGATGTCAGCGCCCGCGACATCAAGCTCGATGCCGGACGCAACCTCACCCTGAGCGCCATCGAAAGCCGCAAGCTCCAGGAAAAACGCGAGCAGTGGAGCAACAGCACCATCGGCATCACCTGGGAAACCTACGACCGCACCCTGACCGACAGCGACAGCCGTCAGCACGGCAACCAGCTGACCGCCCGCCGCGATGCCGAGCTCAAGGCCCGCGCCAACACCGAACTCAAGGCCAGCCAGATCAAGGCCGGCAACAACCTGACGGTCGACAGCGGCGCCGACCTGCGCCTGACCGCCGCCACCGAAACCCACGAACAACGCGACCAGGGCCACCACCGCAAACACCTGTGGAAAGCCGACTGGGACAAGTCCAGCAGCGAACAGCGCAGTATCACCAGCCAGTTGGAGGCCAAAGAACAGTTACAACTGACCAGTCGCAAGCAGCTGCAACTGCAGGGCGCCGAACTGGCCAGCAACAATATCGAGCTGACCGGGCGCCAGGTGGACATCACCAGTGCCAGCCGCACCCAGAGCAACAGCGACAAGTCCTACTCCGGCGATCTGGTCGGCGGCAGCTTCTTCGGCAAGAACGGCGACGGCGACAAGGGCAAGACCCTGAACAAGGGCAGCAAGGTCAACGCCAAGGGCAACCTAATCGTCAAGGCCGACGAGGTCCGCATCAGCGGCAGCCAGGCCCGTGGCGGCAAGCAGGCCAGCGTGATCAGCGAAAACGGCTCGCTGACCATCGACGGCGTGCAAGACCGCTCCCACGACAACAGCTACAGCAAGGACAGCAAGTTCTTCGGCATCACCAAGGATGAAAGCCGGCAGAACCGCAAAGACAGCACCACCGTCACCAGCGACCTACGCTCGGACAGCAACCTCAAGCTGCAAAGCACCCAGGACATCGCCATCAGCGGCGCGCACGTGGCCGCGACCGGCGAGCTCGAAGCCAAGGCTGGCGGCGACATCAAGATCGACTCGGCGCAAAACACCTCGCAGAGCGAAAGCACCACCCACACCCGTGGCTTCGACGCCTATGCCAAGGAAAATGCCCCGGGCACCCGGCAATACCGCGCCGGCGTGCGTTACGAAGACCAGCAGAAAACGGTCAAGACCAGCGACACCCAACAGCAGGGTTCAAGCCTCAGCGGCGGTAGCCTGCAAGTCGCTGCGGGCGGCGACCTGAGCATCAAGGGCAGCGACCTGAAGGCCACCCACGGCGATGCCAGCCTCAGCGGCCAGCAGGTCGAGTTGCTGGCCGATCACGACAGCAAGACCGAAAGCACCGACACCCGCACCACCGGCGGCGGTTTCTACTACACCGGCGGCCTGGACCGCGCGGGCAACGGTGTGGAGTTCGCCCACAGCAGCACCCAGGACACCCATGACACCGGTACCGCCAACACCACCGGCATCGCCGCCAGCGGCAACCTGACCATCAAGGCCGGCAACACCCTGGTGACCGAGGGCGCCCAGGTCAAGGCCGGCGGCAAGCTGCTGGTGAATGCCGAGCAGGTCGACAACCGCGCGGTGCACAACACTGAGTCCACCAGCCACAAGGAAAACACCTGGAGCGCCGATGTCGGCGCCAACGTCGAATACAAGGGCCTGACCCGCCCGGTGGAAAAAGCCATCGAAGGCGTGGCCCAGCGCAAGTTCCATCAGCCAGGCCTGCTCGACGCCCTGGAACAACCCAACGTTGGCCTGGACGTGGAAGTCGGCCACCAGAACAAACAGCGCACCGAGCAAGGCAGCAACGCCGTGGTCAGCCAGTTCCAGGGCGGCCAGGTGGAGGTCAAGGTAGCCGGCCAGTTGCAGGATGAGGGCAGCCGCTACGAGGCCACCCAAGGCACGCTGAAGATCGACGCCGGCAGCCAGGTGGCCAAGGCCGCCAGCAATACCCACAGCAGCAGCGAGCAGGCGCTGGACGCCAAGGCTGGCGTACGGGTCTACACCACCACGGGCGAGGACCTGAACGTACGTGGTAGCGGCGCTGGCGGCAGCAGCGACAAGCGCAGCGACAGCAGCAAGGCGGTGGTCGGCAGCTATGTCGGCAAACAGGGCGTGGACATCGCGCTGAGCGGCGACGGCCAGTACGAAGGCAGCCGGTTCGATGGCGGCGAAGCCGGCGTCAAGCTGCACAGCGGCGGCGAACTGGCGCTGAACCAGGCCAATGACCGCCAGAACAGCAGCGACTCCAGCCTGCGCGGCGATGCCTCGCTCACCGTCGGCAGCGCCCCGGGCGCCAACGGCAATAACCTCAACCTCGGCGCCGGCGTGCAACTGGACCACAAGCGCCTGGACCAACAGGACAGCCAGGCGCGGGTCGCGACCATCCAGGGCAAAGGCCCGGTCGAGTTGACCAGCGGTGGCGACCTGATCCTGCAGGGCACTACCATCGGCAGCAAAACCGCCAAGACCGGCGACATCAACCTGAACGCCGGCGGCAAACTCGACCTGCAGGCCGCGGTCGACACCCACAGCAGCCAGGGCAGCAACCTCGGTGGCGGCCTGACCGGCGGCGCCAGCAAGACCAGCAGCGAGCAGAGCAGCGGCAAGAGCGCCAACCTGAGCGCCAACTTCAACATCGGCCGGGTCTCGGAACAGGACCAGAAGCAGACCGGCGGGCAACTGCACAGCAATGGCCAGGTAACACTCGCCAGCGGCTCCGACAGCAACACCGCGCTGCACTTGCAGGGCACCCAGGTCGAGGGCAAAAACGTCACCCTCAGCGCTGACCGCGGCGGGATCTACCAGGAGTCGGCGCAATCCACCCAGGCCCACAACAACTGGGGCCTGACCCTGGGCGCCGGCGGCAACGGCGGCAAGACCACCCGCGCCGACGCCGGCGAACACGACTCGCCGAAAACCGATCGCGGTATCCACGCCCGGGCCAAGATCGATGTCGCGCAGGTGCACAGCAACACCCAGCACAACAGCCTGATCAAGGCCGACCAGGTGACGCTCGTCAGCAGCGGCGATACCCATCTGGCGGGTGCGCGCATCGACGCCAATCAGGTGGATGGACGGATCGGTGGCGATCTCAAGGTGGAGAGCCGCAAGGACCAGCTCAGCAGCACCACGGTCAACCTCGACGCCCGCCTGGACGCCGAGAAGAACCAGCCTGGCGTGGTCGACAAGCTGACCAAGCAGACCGGCCCGCTCAAGGACAAGCTGCAGGCCAAGGCCGAAGGCAGTTTCGACAAGCACCGCGAGAAGCTGGAAAACGCCGTCGACAAGGGCACCGAGCGCCTGGTGGCGGCCAAGGACAACCTGGTGAACAAGGCCGAAATCGCCAAGGAGCGCCTGGGCGAGAAATTCACCCGCAGCGGCAGCTATGACGTCAACCCGGAACCCAAGGGCGCCTTCGGTCGCGGCGTGGATAAAGCCAAGGGCTACCTCGCCGACAAGACCGAAGCCTTGGGCGATCGCTTCTCCAGCCTCAAGGAACGGGTCTGGCCGAAAACCAGCGACAGCTACGCCGTCAGCGAGAAAACCGGCGCTGGCAGCAAGCTGACCAACACCGCGGAAGGCGTGCTGTTCGGCGACAAGAGCGGCAACACTTCCTACACGCCGACCCTGAACCTGAATGTCAGCCGTCAGAGCAAGGACAGCGTGGCAGAGGCTTCAGGCATCAGCGGGACCCGGGGCGTGAGCCTGCAAGTGTCGGGCGAGACCCGCCTGAGCGGCGCGCGGATCGGCGCCAGCGAGGGCAAGGTCGACCTCGGCGGCTCGACCGTCAGCACCACGGCATTGGCCGGTACGGATTACCGTGCCGACGTCGGGCTGAACCTGTCGAAGTCGCCGGTCAACCTGGCCCTCGGCGCCAAGGATGAGCTGACCCGCAAGCAGGACGAGGCCACCCAGAAGGATCAGGCGTTCAACCTGGGGCCGCTGCGCGTCGGCGGCCATAGCGACAGCCAGCTGTTGCAGGCCGGCATCGATCAGAAAGCGCCCTGAGGCAAGCGCTCCGTGATCGGCTGCCCCCCATGAACGGGGGGCAGCCTCGCTCTGTTCCCTTCCCTCCTCCCTTTATTGCCCTGCGAAAACTGCACTAAACCGCCAACATCTCCTTACCTTTTACATGGCTGGATACTCATTCCTACTTTCAACTGAAAAACCGCTGTAATCCGAAACCGTCTTTCATGTAAGAACTGCCTTATTGTCCCCAACCCCGCCTTAACCCGCATATATCCACTGTCCTGCCTGCGCTAAGGTCCAGCCCTGTATTTATTCCCACGGGTTTGACCATGAGTTCTGTTTTCATCATCGACGACCATCCCGTTATCCGACTGGCCATCCGCATGTTGCTGGAACATGAAGGTTATAAAGTCGTCGGCGAAACCGATAACGGGGTCGATGCCCTGCAAATGGTCCGTGACAGCATGCCGGACCTGATCGTGCTCGATATCAGCATTCCCAAGCTCGACGGGCTGGAGCTGCTGTTGCGATTCGGCGCCCTGGACAAGTCGCTGCGGGTGCTGGTGCTGACGGCGCAGTCGCCAGCCCTGTTCGCCGGGCGCTGCATGCAGGCCGGGGCCTGCGGCTATGTGTGCAAGCAGGAAGACCTGAGCGAAGTGCTCAGCGCCATGAAGGCCGTGCTGTGCGGCTACAACTACTTTCCGAGTCATGCCCTGCAAACGCCAAGGCAGGATGAAACTTCGAACGACGAACTGAACCGCCTGATGTTGCTCAGTGATCGGGAACTCATGGTGTTGCAACTTTTTGCCAAGGGCAGCACCAGTACGCAAATAGCCAACAGCATATTTCTCAGTGGCAAGACCGTCAGCACCTATAAAAAAAGAATCATGCACAAACTTCGCGCGACTTCCATGGCGGAACTTATCGAGTTGGCACAACGTCACGAACTGGTGTGAGAAACAGGATGTTCAAACACATTTCTTATTATTTAACCCTGACGGCCACGACCGTTCTGGCGGTGCTGTTTCTTGGCCTGGTCGAGGCCGGGCAACGAGAGTCCGGAATAACATCCGCCCCTCAGTGCACTGGCACCGCGCCTTGTCTTGAATCGGCTGCCGACCCACCTCTCGATAACGGCCATCGCGGGCTGCTCCTGCTCGCTGGCCTGGGGCTTGGCGTGCCGCTGCTGGCGTCCCTGGGCTGGAATGCCTGGCTGCACCGGCGCCTGGCCCGCCAGCAACAGGCCGCGCATGATCTTGGGCAGCAGCTCGCATTCATGCAGGCCTGGATCGACGGCGTGCCGCATCCGACTTACGTGCGCGACCGCCAGGGCTTGCTGCAAAGCTGCAATGCCAGTTACCTGGAAAGTCTCGCCGCCCACCGCGAAGCGCTCATCGGCAAAACCCTGTTGCAGGGCGCCATGGACGATCCCGGGCAGGCCCGCGAATATCACGCTGACTACCAGCGGGTCATGGCGCAAGGCCGCCCGCTGCTGCGTGACCGTCCACTGCGCCTGAACGGGCAGGAACTGACCGTCCAGCACTGGGTCCTGCCCTATCGGGACGCGAACGGCGAGGTCCGGGGCATCATCGGCGGCTGGGTCGATATCAGCGAACGCCATCGGCTCAGCGACAGCCTCGAGGCCGCCCGGCAACAGGCCGAAGCGGCCTGCCGGGCGAAAAGTGCATTCCTGGCCAGCACCAGCCACGAACTGCGCCGCTCGATGAATGCGCTGATCGGTGCGCTGGAACTGCTGCAGCAGCGCTCCGCCAGCCAGTCCCAGGATGGTCCGGTCATTGAAATGGCTTATCGCTCGGCGCGGACAATGCAGGCCCTGGTCGACGATACCCTCGATATCGCCCGCATCGAATCAGGCAGCCTGGCGCTGAAGCCTGAATGGCTCGACCCGCACCTGCTTGTCGAAACCGTTGTCAGCGAGTTCGACAGCCAGGTCCGGGAGAAGCATCTCAAGCTGCTGCCGACCTTCCACTCCAGCCTCGAGCCGGTCGATGTGCTGCTCGACCCGCTGCGTTTCAGGCAGGTCCTGGGCAACCTGCTGCACAACGCGATCACGTTCACCGAACAGGGCCAGATCAGGGTCCATCTCGACCTGCAAGCGGCCACGCAGCCGCAATACGTGCAACTGATGCTGCAAGTGACGGACAGCGGCATCGGCATCGACGAGCAGGATCAGCACAGGCTGTTCGAACCCTTCTTCCAGGTCCAGGCTCGCCCCCTTTCCCGGCCTGACGGCGCCGGGCTGGGCCTGACCCTTTGCCGTCACCTCTGCGAGCTCATGCAAGGCACGCTGCAACTGGCCAGCCAGCCGGGCATAGGCACGGAAGTGCGGGTCCTGTTGCCGCTGGCCTGTCAGCCTGCGCGAAAACCCGCGACCCTCGTCGAGCCACTCATTGCCCCTGCCACCCGGGCCTTGAACGTACTGGTGATTGACGATCATTCGGCGGACCGCCTGCTGCTGGGGGAACAACTGCATTTTCTCGGGCACCGCTGCCGCACCGCCGAAGACGTCGAGCAAGGCTTCGAGCTCTGGTGCAAGGGGTTCTTCGACCTGCTCATTGTCGATTGCAACATGCCGGGCATGCACGGCTACGAGCTGATCCGCGCCATCCGCGAGCATGAACGCCTGGAGTCCCGCGCGGCCTGCCGGGTATTGGGGGTGACCGCCAGCCCCCGACCGCAAGAGAGACAGCAGTGCGAACAGGCCGGCATCGATGACTGCCTGTTCAAGCCTGTCGGCTTGGCGACCCTCAGCCACAAACTGGCTGGCCTGCAACCGCGGCCCTGGAATGGCGTGTTCAGCCTGAAAGCGCTGCGCACCCTGTCCCGTGGCAAACCGCAGTTCGCCCTGCGCATCCTCACCGAACTGCTGCATTGCAGCTATCGGGACCGCCAGCAACTGATGGCCCTGCCCTGCGAGCCACCGCCCCGGGCACTCGCGGAACTGGCCCACAAGATCAAGGGCTCGGCGCTGATGGTGCAGGCCAAAGACCTTGAAGCGCAGTGCGAAGCCCTTGAGCAGGCCGTTCTGGAAGACGCGGACAGGCAAACCCTGACGCAGCGCAGAACCGCCCTGGAACAGGCCATGCTCAAGCTCGAACGGGCCCTGCTGTGGCAGATCGATCAACAGCCCAGCGCGCCCCTGACCTGAGCCCCATCACCAACGCAACAGCTTGTGTTTGCCGCTAGTTGCCAGATAAATATCAAAAAGCCACTATCCTGTCAGTCGGCCGCAAAAGCCTCATGGCGAGTCTCCATCAGACTGCAATTCGCAACGCCTCCGGAGCCGCCTCCCCTGAGCACAATGCACCTGCCTTAACTATGCTGAGACGTTGAGCTGCGCATCACGCGCCCCCTGGAGAGAGCTGTAATGCCGAGCACGCTGTCGTTCGATAAACGCCGATTTCCTCTCCATGTGCATATCAGCGTGATGTTCACTTGCCTGCTTCTGCTGACCGGCGTGGTGCTGGGCGTTTTCAATTACCAGCAGACCACCCGCATCATCCTTTCCAGCAGCGAAAAACTGTTCCAGCGCATCGAACAGGACGTGCAGCTGGACCTGAAAGCGACCTACGAACCGATTCGCCATCTGCTCAGCCTGCTGGTGGGCAATCCGGCCGTCCAGGCCACCGACCTGGGGCAACGCCTGGCGCTGCTCGGGCCTTTCAGCCAATCGCTCAAGGACAATCCCGAGTTGGCTTCCCTCTATGTGGGTTATGCCGACGGGGACTTTTTCATGGTCCGGCCCTTGCGCAGCCAGGCCTTGAAGGAGGCCCGCCAGGCCCCCGGACCCGCGGCCTATGAAGTCTGGAGCATCGAGCGCGACCGCCATACCGGGCAACTGCATTCACAGTCGCTGTTCTACGACGCCGACCTCGCCCTGGTCAGCCGCCGGGACAATTCCCAGGAAGCCTACGACCCGAGCAGCCGCAACTGGTTTGCCAACGCCAAGGCCGACACCGATCAGATCACCACCGAGCCGTACGTCTTTTTCTCCACCCGCAACGTCGGTACCACCCTCGCCCGCCGCAGTGGCCATAACGCGGTGATGGGCGCCGACCTGACCCTGGAACAACTCTCGGCCACCCTGGCCAAGCATCGGGTCACGCCCAGCACTGAAATCGCCCTGGTGGATGGCAATGGCCATGCCGTGGCTTATCCGGACAGCCGTCGGCTGATCGTCGAAGAACAGAGTGCCCGGCTGATCCGCGCCAACGACCTGAACCCGGCCCTCGATGCGCTGTTGCAGGGCAAGGCCCAGGGTAATCGCCTGCGACTCAAGGATCGCCAATGGATAGTTGCCAGTCGTCATCTGCAGGAAGGTGGGCCCCGTGGCTTGCAGCTGGCGCTGCTGGTGCCCGAGGACGAGTTGCTGGCGGACGCCTATCGCATGCGCTGGCAAGGCGCGCTGATCACCCTGAGCATTCTGCTGCTGTGCCTGCCGCTCGGCTGGCTGACCTCACGGGTGCTGGTCAGGCCGTTGCGCGCCCTGGTGCAGGAAGCCGACGCCGTCCGCAGCTTCGATTTCAACTACCCGCTGACCCGCCGCTCGCCGGTGCTGGAAGTCGACCAGTTGAGCGTGTCGATGGCCCGCATGAAAGACACCCTGGCCAGCTTTTTTGAAATCACCGCCAGCCTTTCCGCGGAAACCCGCTTCGACCCGCTGCTGCAACGGGTGCTGTTTGAAACCATGAAGATCGGCCAGGCCCAGGCCGGGCTGATCTACCTGCGGGAAAACGAAGGCATGAGCCTGGAGCCTCACGGCCTGATCATTGCCGGCAATGTCCAGGACCTGCCGGCATTCGACATACGGAGCCAGGATGCCCAGCACGACGCAAGCCCGGTGTGGCTGCGGCAACTGGCGAACAGCGAGAACGTGGTCACGACCCTGGGGTTCGAGCAGGCGGCCGACCTGCAAAGCGTGCTGCTGGCCATGAACTGCCCCAGCGTCCATCTGATCGGTATCCGCCTGCACAATCGTCACAACGAAACCGTCGGCATCCTTGTCCTGCTGTTGGCCGACAGCGGCCAGGAAGCCGACCTGGAAAAGCTGCGCCCGGACCGCATCGCTTTCTTGCAGGCAGTCTCCGGCGCCGCGGCGGTCAGCATCGACAGCCAGCGCTTGCAGAACCGGCAAAAGCAATTGCTCGACGCCTTCATCCAGCTGCTGGCCGGGGCGATCGATGCCAAGAGCCCGTACACCGGCGGGCATTGCCAGCGGGTGCCGGCGCTGACCCTGATGCTGGCCCAGGCCGCCGCGGCCAGCCAGCAACCGCCGTTCAGCGCCTACCAGCCCACCGAGGACGAGTGGGAGGCGTTGCATATCGCGGCCTGGCTGCACGATTGCGGCAAGATCACGACCCCCGAGTACGTGGTGGACAAGGCCACCAAGCTGGAAACCCTGAACGACCGCATCCACGAGATCCGCACCCGCTTCGAGGTGCTCAAGCGCGATCTCTGGATCGACTATTGGCAGGCTCGTGCCCAGGGTGGCGATGAGGCTTCGCTGGCGGCGATCCGCGATGCCGGCCTGGCGGAACTGGACGACGACTTTGCCTTTATCGCCCGCTGCAACCTCGGCAGCGAAGCCATGGCCGAGGCCGATCTGCAACACCTGGAACGAATTGCCCAACGCACCTGGAGCCGCACCCTGGACGATCGCCTGGGCGTGTCCTGGGAAGAAAACCGCCGCCAGCAACGTACCCCGGCGGCGACCCTGCCGGTCACCGAACCGCTGCTGGCCGACAAGCCCGAGCATCTGATCGAACGCAACCCTTGCGAGCTGATTCCGGCGGACAATCCCTGGGGCTTCAAGCTCGATGTGCCGCCCTACAAGTACAACCGTGGCGAGCTGTACAACCTGAAAATCGGCAAAGGCACCCTGACCCGTGAAGAGCGCTACGTGATCAATCACCACATGGTGCAGACCATCCGGATGCTCAGCCACCTGCCCTTCCCCAGCCACTTGAACAGCATCACCGAGATCGCCGGCGGCCATCACGAGAAAATGGATGGCACCGGTTATCCCAGGCAGCTGAAACGGGAGCAGATGAGCCTGCCGGCGCGGATGATGGCGATCGCCGATATCTTCGAAGCGCTGACCGCGGCCGATCGCCCCTACAAGAAGGGCAAGACCCTGAGCGAAGCGCTGGGCATCATGGCGACCATGTGCCGCGATGCCCATATCGATCCGCAGCTGTTCGAGTTGTTCATCCAGACCGGGATCTACCAGCAGTACGCCGACCGCTTCATGGAACCGCAGCAGATCGATGCGGTAGATCCCGAGGGCGTGCTGGGCAAGGCCGGCCTCAGGGCCTGACGCGGGCTCAGCAGTCGGTCAGGCGCAGGAAAATTGCCGCCAGGCGCTCGATGCCGGCCTGATCCTCGAGGGTGAAGCGGGCGATTTTCGGGCTGTCCAGATCCAGCACGCCAATCAGCCGCCCAGCCTTGACCAGGGGCACCACCAACTCACTGTTGGAAGCGCTGTCGCAGGCGATATGCCCGGGGAACGCGTGCACATCCTCGACCCGCTGGGTCTGCAGGCTCGCCGCGGCCGCACCGCACACGCCACGCCCGAAGGGAATGCGCACACAGGCGATCTGGCCCTGGAACGGGCCGAGCACCAGTTCCTCGTTGCGATTGAGGTAGAACCCGGCCCAGTTCAAGTCGTCCATCTGATTGAACAGAAACGCCGAGAATTGCGCGGCGTTGGCGATGAAATCGCGCTCGTCGGCCAGCAACGATTCCAGCTGGGCGCACAGCAAGGCATAGCCGTCCAGGCCTTTGCCGGTGTTCTGCAGATCGATCATGCTTTTTGCTCCAACAACTGCAAACCTACCCAGTAGCGTGCGAACTGATACGCGCAGCGACCATTGCGATTGCCGCGGCCGGTGGCCCAGCGCACGGCGAGGATGTCCAGGGCTTCGTCACGCTGCCATTGCAGGCCAGCCTTGCTTCCCAACTCGCCGATCCAGTGCTCGACCACGTTCAGGTAATGCTCCTGGGTGAAGGGATAGAACGACAGCCACAGGCCGAAGCGGTCCGACAGGGCAATTTTGTCTTCCACTGCCTCGCTCGGGTGCAACTCGCCATCGACGCGCTTCCAGTTCTCGTTGTCGCTTTCCTTCTCCGGCACCAGGTGCCGGCGGTTGGAGGTGGCATACAGCAGCACGTTATCCGGGGCCTGCTCCAGCGAGCCGTCGAGCACGCTCTTGAGTACCCGGTAGTCGCCCTCGCCCGACTCGAACGACAGGTCGTCGCAGAACAGCACGAAACGTTGCGGCAGCTTGACCAGTTGCTCCACCACCCGCGGCAGGTCGGCCAGGTGATCGCGCTCGATTTCGATCAGGCGCAGGCCATGCTCGGCATGCTCGGCCAGCAGCGCGCGGACCAGCGACGATTTACCGGTGCCGCGCGAGCCCCACAGCAAGGCGTGGTTGGCCGGCAGGCCGTCGAGAAACTGCCGGGTATTACGCCCCAACTGGTCGCGCTGGTTGTCGACACCGATCAGGTCGGACAAGCGCATGTCCAGGCTGACCTCCAGCGGCAGCAGAAAACCGCTGCGGCCTTCACGTTGCCAGCGCGCGGCCAGGCATTGGCTCCAGTCGATGGCTTGTCGCGGCGCGGGCAACAGCGGCTCGATACGCGCCAGAACCGCGTCGGCGCGTTCAAGAAAAGCATTCAATCGAGATTCCACGACTTCTCCTCGGGCAGGTTCCCAGTAATGATGTGGCACGCAGACGAAACGACCTTCCGCCGCCCAGGTCTATCGCAGGCGAACGGTGCCGGGCCCTGCCGGCACACACTGACGATCAGCTATGCTTGCCCAGCGAAGGGAAACGGAAATTGGTTCAACACCCCATGGACATCAAGTTCACCAACCGCCTGTCTTACAAGCAAGCCAGGCTCACTGTGCTGGTCGGGTTTGTCCTGGGGACGGCGCTCAGTCTGCTGCAAATCGGCATCGATTATGCCAGCGAAGATGCCTCCATCAACCGGGAAATCAACGCGCTCCTGGAAATCAGCCACAATCCGGCCTCGCGTATCGCCTACAACATCGACTCCGAGCTCGCCCAGGAGCTGACGCTCGGCCTGCTGCGCTCGCCGGCGATCATCCGCGCCCGGCTGATCGACAACAACGACACTTTGCTGGCCAACGTCACCCGACCGGCCCAGCAAAGCCCCTACCGGATGCTCAGCGACTTCCTGTTCGGCGCCAAGCGCGAGTTCCAGGACCGCCTGTACCTCGATCACCTGCCCTCGGAATCCCTCGGCGTCCTGCACCTGGAAGTCGACACCTACTCGTTCGGCAGCCGCTTCCTGCGCCGTGCGGAAATCACCCTGATCAACGGTTTCATGCGCAGCCTGATCCTCACCGGGCTGCTCCTGGCGCTGTTCTACGTGATGCTGACCAAACCCCTGGTCGGCGTCATTCGCGAGCTCAGCGGCCGCGATCCGCGCAACCCCGACCAGACGCGACTGGACTTTCCGCCCAGCCACGAACAGGACGAGATCGGCGTGCTGGTCAAGGTCGCCAACCAGCAGTTCGACAACATGGCCACCGAGATCCAGCAACGGCGCAATGCCGAAAACCGCCTGACCGACTACCTCGGGCAGCTGGAAAATATCGTCTCGGCGCGCACCACCGAGCTCAAGGCGATCAACGACCGGCTGAGCCAGTCCAACGAAGAGCTGGAAATCGCTCGTAGTACCGCCCTCGACATGGCCCAGGCGCGAGCCGCTTTCCTGGCCAACATGAGCCATGAAATCCGCACGCCGCTCAATGGCTTGCTGGGCATGATCGCCCTGTCGCTGGACAGTCCGCTGAACGCCGAACAACGCCAGCAACTGTCGATCGCCCACGACTCCGGCAAAGTGCTGGTGGAGCTGCTCAACGATATTCTCGACATGTCCAAGTTCGACGCCGGCCAGTTGGAGCTGGAGCGCATCCCCTTCGACCTCGGGGTGCTGGTGGAGGACACCGCCAACCTGCTGTCGCAGAACGCCGCGCCGAGTGTCGAGCTGGCCTGCCTGATCGAGCCGGAGTTCCCGGCGCTGGTCCTCGGCGACCCCACGCGCGTGCGGCAGATCGTCAGCAACCTGCTGTCCAACGCCCTCAAGTTCACCCGCTTCGGCCGTGTCGATGTGCGCCTGCGTAGGCTCGAAGACGGGGTCAGGATCGAAGTCTGCGACACCGGCATCGGCATCGCCCGCGAGGCCCAGGTGAAGATCTTCCAGCCCTATACCCAGGCCGGCGCCGGGATCACCCGGCAATACGGCGGCACCGGCCTGGGCCTGGCGCTGACCTACAACCTCTGCGAAGCCATGCAGGGGCGCCTGAGCATCAGCTCGGAAGTGGGGTTTGGCAGCCAGTTCTGTGCCGACCTGCCGCTGCCCTGCCACACGCCTGCCAGCCCACCGTCGCCTCTGCACGGCCAGGTGCTGGCCATTACCTCCGAAGGCAGCGGGCTGGCCGAACTGCTGAGCGTGCAGTTGCCGTTCTGGGGGCTGGAATATCGGCGCTGCGATCTCGATGAATCACTGCTCGGGCAGAAGCCGGACCTGTTGATCACCGACTGCCCGGAATGCCTGTTCGGCCTGCGCCCGAGCATCAGCGCGCCGATTCTGCTGGTCACCGCCTACGGCAGTTTCCTGCCCAGCGAAGAAGCCAGCGCCCTGGCGCCGTTGCAGCAACAGGCGCGGCCATTGGCGCGCAACGCCTTGTATCAGACCCTGCGCCGGGCCCTGCTGGCCGAAACCGCGGTGATCAATGAAACCCAGTTGGAAACCCTGGCGCCCCTGCGCCGCGCCTTCATCCTGCTGGTGGAAGACAACCCGGTGAACCAGCTGGTGGCCAAAGGCATGCTGAGCAAGCTCGGCTGCGAAGTGACGGTCGCCTCCCAGGGCGCCGAAGCCCTGGACGTGCTGGAGCACCAGCATTTCGACCTGGTGCTGATGGACTGCAACATGCCGGTGATGGATGGCTACGAGGCCAGCCGGCAGATCCGCCGCAGCGGCCGCTGGCCGGACCTGCCGATCGTCGCCCTGACCGCCAATGCCATGCCCGAAGAGCGCGAGCGCTGCCGGGCCGCGGGCATGAGCGACTACCTGGCCAAACCCTTCCGCCGTGAAGAGCTGATCGCCCTCTTGGACCTCTGGGTGCCGACTACGACAGCGCTTTGACCTGGGCCAGCAGACGGTCCAGGCCATTGCGCAATTCGCTCAGGCTGTCGAGGTCGACACCGCTGTCGCATAACAGCGCGGCCTTGAGCGGCGGCACCTGATCGCGCAGGGCCAGGCCGGCCTCGCTCAGGCTCAGGTGCACCTCGCGCTCGTCGCGGGACGAACGCTGGCGCTGCACCAGTTGCAGCTGTTCAAGGCGCTTGAGCAGCGGTGTCAGGGTCCCGGAATCCAGCGCCAGGCGTTCCCCCAGTGCCTTGACCGTCGGCAGCTCTGGCGGCGTGGCCTGCCATTCCCAGAGCACCAGCATCACCAGGTACTGCGGATAGGTCAGGCCCAACTGGTCGAGCATCGGCTTGTAGCCCCGCACTACGGCCCGCGAGGCGGCGTACAGCTTGAAGCACAGCTGGCTGTCGAGTTTCAGCGAATCGGCGGACAGGTCGGTCATTTGAGCAGGGCTTCAATCTCGCGGGTCAGGTCCTGGGGCTTGGTGGCCGGGGCGAAACGCTTGACCAGCGCGCCGTCCTTGCCAATCAGGAACTTGGTGAAGTTCCACTTGATGCCCTGGGAACCCAATACCCCCGGCGCGCGTTTTTTCAACTGCACGAACAGTGGATGCGCCTCGGCGCCATTGACGTCGATCTTCTTGAACAGCGGAAAGCTGACGCCGTAGTTCAGCTCGCAGAACTCGGAAATCGCCCCTTCGTTGCCCGGCTCCTGCTTGCCGAACTGATTGCAGGGAAAGCCCAGCACCACCAGGCCCCGGTCCTTGTAGGTCTGCCACAGTTCTTCCAGGCCCTTGTACTGCGGGGTGAAACCGCACTTGCTCGCGGTGTTGACCACCAGCACGGCCTTGCCGGCGAAGTCGGCCAGGGTCTTTTGCTCACCCTTGATGGTGGTGCACGGAATGTTCAGCAATGTGTCACTCATGGCGCGGACTCCAGAAACGAAAGGTGCGATAAAAATAGCGCTCAATTAAATTGCGTGCAATTTAATTAGCCAAAAAGCGATTTCGAAAAATCGCCTTGGGCGCCCACTACGATCAGCGTGGAACCAGGTCCAGGCACACCGAGTTGATGCAGTAGCGCAGGCCGGTCGGCGGCGGACCGTCCGGAAATACATGCCCCAGGTGCGCATCGCATTTGGCGCAGACCACTTCGGTGCGGATCATGCCGTGGCTCAGGTCACGGATCTCGACCATGGCGCTCTCGCCGATCGGCTCGTAGAAGCTCGGCCAGCCACAACCGGAGTCGAATTTGGCCTTGGAGTCGAACAGTGGCGCATTGCAGCAGATGCAGTGATACACACCGTCGGTCTTGGTGGCGTTGTACTTGCCCGAGAACGGCCGTTCGGTGCCTTTGAGGCGGCAGACGTTGTACTGCTCCGGATCGAGCATGGCACGCCATTCTTCAAGGGTTTTTTCCAGCTTTTCCATGGTCCTTCCTCTGCAACTGAAAAAGCCCGATCTGTATCTTTTCCACGGATCGGGCGGCACGTATGATTGCGCCTCGTTAGACGCCAGTCTGGCAGCCGTGTTACACGGGTTCAAACGGATTTTGCCGCCGCGAACCCAGGCTTCAGGCCTGTGTGCAAACGCAGGATTCCCAGTACGGTAGCTCACTCACCGTCTGGATCGTTCATTTTCGGGAACACATCGCCATGCAGGTCAGCAAATCGAACAAGCTCGCCAACGTCTGTTATGACATTCGCGGCCCAGTGCTCAAGCACGCCAAACGCCTGGAAGAGGAAGGCCATCGCATCCTCAAGCTGAACATCGGCAACCCGGCGCCTTTTGGTTTCGAAGCGCCGGACGAAATTCTCCAGGACGTGATCCGCAACCTGCCGACCGCACAGGGCTACAGCGACTCCAAGGGCCTGTTCAGCGCCCGCAAGGCAGTCATGCAGTACTACCAGCAAAAGCAGGTGGAAGGCGTCGGCATCGAAGACATCTACCTGGGCAACGGCGTTTCCGAACTGATCGTCATGGCCATGCAGGCCCTGCTCAACAACGGTGACGAAGTGCTGGTACCGGCCCCGGACTACCCGCTGTGGACCGCGGCCGTGAGCCTGGCCGGCGGCAACCCGGTGCACTACCTGTGCGACGAGCAGGCCAACTGGTGGCCGGACATCGCCGACATCAAGGCCAAGATCACCCCGAACACCAAGGCCCTGGTGATCATCAACCCGAACAACCCGACCGGCGCGGTATACCCCAAGGAAGTGTTGCTGGAGATGCTCGAACTGGCGCGCCAGCACAACCTGGTGGTGTTCTCCGACGAGATCTACGACAAGATCCTCTACGATGACGCCGTGCACGTCTGCACCGCCTCCCTGGCGCCGGACCTGCTGTGCCTGACCTTCAACGGCCTGTCCAAGTCCTACCGGGTGGCCGGTTTCCGTTCCGGCTGGGTGGCCATTTCCGGTCCCAAGCACCACGCCCAGAGCTACATCGAAGGCATCGACATGCTGGCCAACATGCGCCTGTGCGCCAACGTGCCGAGCCAGCACGCCATTCAAACGGCGCTGGGTGGCTACCAGAGCATCAACGACCTGGTGCTGCCGCCGGGCCGCCTGCTGGAACAGCGCAACCGCACCTGGGAACTGCTCAACGACATCCCCGGCGTCAGCTGCGTCAAGCCCATGGGCGCGCTGTACGCCTTCCCGAAAATCGACCCGAAAGTCTGCCCGATCCACAACGATGAGAAGTTCGTCCTGGACCTGCTGCTCTCGGAGAAACTGCTGGTGGTTCAGGGCACCGCCTTCAACTGGCCATGGCCGGACCACTTCCGTGTCGTGACATTGCCGCGGGTCGATGACCTGGAACAGGCGATCGGCCGTATCGGCAGCTTCCTCAAGTCGTATCGCCAGTAAGCCTTGCGACGCAGTGCGACCGCCCCGGGTCGCACTGCGATTAATTCAGCAACACTTCTGTACTCCCTGCTGCGCCTACCCTTCTGTATCTTTGCCTTGCACCTCGTGCCCAGTGGTAACACGCCTCTGAAGCGCTGGTCAGCTTTCGGTGCCTTCCCCACCTGCGACAGAAAGCTCATGCAAGCGTCTAAAATCAGCCTGCAGGACACAGTTTGAAATAGTCACCCGGTTGAATAGGCCGGTGCCGCACCTTATATACCCCGCAGAACGCTACATCTTTAGCATGAGGAGATTTCTACAACCATGATGCGCATCCTGCTGTTCTTGGCCACTAACCTGGCGGTCGTGCTGATTGCCAGCATCACCCTGAGCCTTTTCGGCTTCAACGGGTTCATGGCGGCCAATGGGGTTGATCTCAACCTCAATCAGCTGCTGGTTTTCTGTGCGGTCTTTGGTTTCGCCGGTTCCCTGTTCTCGCTGTTCATCTCCAAGTGGATGGCGAAAATGAGCACCAGCACCCAGATCATTACCCAGCCTCGTACTCGTCATGAGCAATGGCTGCTGCAAACCGTCGAGCAACTGTCCCGCGAAGCCGGGATCAAGATGCCAGAAGTCGGTATTTTCCCGGCCTACGAGGCCAACGCCTTCGCCACCGGCTGGAACAAGAACGACGCACTGGTCGCGGTGAGCCAGGGCCTGCTCGAGCGCTTCTCGCCCGATGAAGTGAAAGCCGTGCTGGCCCACGAGATCGGTCACGTGGCCAACGGCGACATGGTTACCCTGGCGCTGATCCAGGGCGTGGTGAACACCTTCGTGATGTTCTTCGCGCGCATCATCGGCAACTTCGTCGACAAGGTGATTTTCAAGAACGAAGAAGGCCAGGGTATCGCCTACTACATCGCGACCATCTTCGCCGAACTGGTCCTGGGCATCCTGGCCAGCGCCATCGTCATGTGGTTCTCGCGCAAGCGCGAATTCCGTGCCGACGAAGCCGGCGCGCAACTGGCCGGTACCGCGGCAATGATCGGCGCCCTGCAACGCCTGCGCTCGGAACAGGGCCTGCCGGTGCACATGCCCGACACCCTGAATGCCTTCGGCATCAACGGTGGCCTCAAGCAAGGCCTGGCTCGCATGTTCATGAGCCACCCGCCGCTGGAAGAGCGTATCGACGCACTGAGTCGTCGTCGCGGATAATGCTGGCGCAACACAAAAAAGGGCGACCCAGGTCGCCCTTTTTTATTGCCTGTGGAAACCGGAACTCAGCGTGCCAGCAAGCGATAGACCCGCTCTTCGAGGCGGGTCACGCCGCCCTGGAGAAACTTCCAGCTCTCGCCAAGAATGTCCCGCTCCTCCTCGACCCGCAGCTGCCAGCGTTTACCGAGCAAGGCCTTGACCTCGTCATCGAGCACGGCGAAAGGTGGCCCCGCCATCAGCGCCTGGTCGTAATCCAGGGTGACCAGCAGCCCCTGGCAGCCCTGGGGCAGGATGGACTGCAAATGCGCCGCATACCGCTCGCGCATCTCCGGCGGCAAGGCGATCAACGCCGCCCGGTCGTACAACGCCTGGCAGTCGGCGACATCCGTGGCCTGCAGGGCAAAAAAGTCGCCGCACCAGAGCTGGATCGGACCGTACTCATAGACCTTGAACCCACTTCGAAGGCTGACCTGCGGCTGCAACTGCTGTTCGCTGAAAAAGTCCTGGATGGCCTTCTCCGACAACTCGATACCCAGCACCTGATGCCCCTGGCTGGCCAGCCAGCTCAGGTCCAGGCTCTTGCCGCACAGCGGCACCAGCACCCGCGAACCCGGCGCCAGCTCCAGTTGGGGCCAGTAGCGTTGCAGATAAGGATTAACCTCGGACAAATGGAAGCCGATCTGATTCTGTTCCCAGCGTTTGTGCCAAAACTCCGGCTGCATAAATCACCCTGAAATTCGATCAAAAACCACAAAAACTTATATTAGATTTAGATCAATGATCTGATTAAAGATGGTGCATCTTAACGCTCAGGACCTTATTCATGCTCCCTAGCCTGTTTATCTCCCACGGATCGCCGATGCTTGCCCTGGAACCCGGCGCCAGCGGCCCGGCCCTCACCCGCCTGGCCGCCGAGCTGCCACGTCCCAAGGCCATAGTGGTGGTATCGGCCCACTGGGAAAGCCAGGACCTGCGGGTCAGTAGCAACCCGCAACCGCAAACCTGGCATGACTTCGGTGGTTTCCCCGCGGCGCTGTTCGCCGTGCAATACCCGGCCCCCGGCCAGCCTGAACTGGCGGAACAGGTGGCACAGCTGCTCAGGGCCGACGGCCTGCCGGCGCAGCTCGACGACCAGCGCCCGTTCGACCATGGGGTCTGGGTGCCGCTGTCGCTGATGTACCCACAGGCGGACATTCCGGTGGTCCAGGTTTCCCTGCCCAGCCGAATGGGCCCGGCCTTGCAGACTCAGGTCGGCCATGCCCTGTCCAGCCTGCGACAACAAGGGGTGCTATTGATCGGCTCGGGCAGCATTACCCACAACCTGCGCGAACTGGACTGGCACGCCGGCCCGGAAAGCGTCGAGCCCTGGGCCAAGGCTTTTCGCGACTGGATGATCGAGAAACTCGCCGCCAACGACGAAGCCGCGCTGCACGATTACCGTCGCCAGGCACCGAATGCCGTGCGCAGCCATCCCAGCGATGAACACCTGCTGCCGCTGTATTTCGCCAGAGGCGCCGGCGGCGACTTCAGCATCGCCCATCAAGGCTTCACCATGGGCGCGCTGGGCATGGATATCTATCGCTTCGGTTGATGCCACTGTCGGGCATGAAGCCTGGCGAGCCCTACCGGATCAAAACACCAGGCAAAAAAATCCCCGCACCAGGCGGGGATTTTTTCGTTCAACCGATCAGCTCAACGCCGATCAGTCTTCGCGATAACGACGCAGCTTCAGCTGCTTGCCGGCCACGCGAGTGTCCTTCAGTTTGGTCAGCAGACGCTCCAGACCTTCCTCCGGCAGCTCGACCAGGCTGAAGCTGTCACGCACCTGGATGCGACCGATGGCTTCGCGGGCCAGGCCGCCTTCGTTGAGGATGGCGCCCAGCAGGTTCTTGGCCGCGATACCGTCACGCGCGCCCAGCGCGGTACGGCAACGGGCACGACCTTCAGCCAGAGGCATCGGTGCACGACGCTCACGCTCGCCGCGATCAGGACGATCGCCGGAACGCTCGGGACGGTCGCCACGTGGCGCGCTGTTCGGCACCAGTGGGCGTTCCTTCTCGATCGCTGCCAGGTTCAGCGCCTGACCGTTGGTGGCCTTGCGCAGCAGGGCCGCGGCCAGGGCACGCGGGCTGCAACCGATATCGGCGGTCAGGCGATCGAGCAGATCACCGTGGGTCGATTCAGCGTCAGCCACCAGCGGCGACAGGCTGTTGGTCAGCTTCTTGATGCGCGCATCGAGAACGGCTTGGGCGTCCGGCAGACGAACCTCGGCCACCTTCTGACCGGTTACACGCTCGATCACTTGCAGCATGCGGCGCTCGCGTGGAGTCACCAGCAGCAGCGCACGACCTTCGCGACCGGCACGGCCGGTACGGCCGATACGGTGCACGTAGGATTCCGGGTCGTACGGCATGTCCACGTTGAATACGTGGGTGATGCGCGGTACGTCCAGGCCACGGGCGGCAACGTCGGTCGCCACAACGATGTCCAGGCGACCATCCTTGAGGGAGTCGATCACGCGCTCACGCTGGTTCTGGGCGATGTCGCCGTTCAGCGCAGCGGCCTTGTAGCCTTTGGCTTCCAGGGCACTGGCCAGGTCCAGGGTCGCTTGCTTGGTGCGCACGAACATGATCAGGGCGTCGAAATCTTCCACTTCCAGCAGGCTGAGAACGGCAGAAGTCTTCTGGTCAGCGTGAACCAACAGGTGAGCCTGTTCGATCGCGGTGACGGTCTGGGTCTTGCTCTGAATCTTGACGTGTTTCGGGTCCTTCAGGTGACGCTCGGCGATCGCACGGATCGACTGCGGCAAGGTGGCCGAGAACAGTACAGTCTGGCGGGTTTCCGGCATGGCCTTGAAGATCACTTCCAGGTCATCCATGAAGCCCAGCTTGAGCATTTCGTCGGCTTCGTCGAGAACCAGGTGGTTCACGGTCGCCAGGACTTTTTCGTCGCGACGCAGGTGGTCGCACAGACGGCCCGGAGTGGCGACAACGATCTGTGCGCCATTACGGATTGCTTTCAGTTGTGGGCCCATCGGCGCGCCGCCGTAGACAGCCACAACAGTTACGCCCGGCATTTGCTTGGCGTAGGTTTCGAAAGCGGTTGCAACTTGCAGCGCCAACTCACGGGTTGGGGCCAGGATCAGAGCTTGCGGCTCGCGCTTGGACGGATCAATGCGGTGCAGGATAGGCAGGGCGAACGCGGCGGTCTTACCGGTACCGGTTTGCGCCTGGCCAATCATATCGTGACCGGCGAGGATGATCGGGATCGACTGCTGCTGAATGGCCGAAGGCTCTTCATAGCCGGTAGCGACTACTGCAGCGACAATATTGGGATGAAGTTCAAGAGCGGCGAAGCCGCCGATTTCCTGGGTCATGGGTCTGCCTCTAAGTGCATCCGCAAAGACCCATGCTCCAAAGCTGCGCATGCCGTGTAAGACTCAAGAGTCACCCTGGCAGCTTTGTCGGCGGGGATTTGCGAAAACGATTGAAAGAAATGAACGTCAAGGATAGTCCGCGCAGCGGACAAGCAGCCGAAGCTGACTTCGGGGAATTGCATCACCTAAACGAGGCCCGGTTAAAGGCCGGCGCGCACTATACCGGAATTACTCAAAAAAGGGAGTTTTTTTTATCGGAAAAACCCGCTGAATACCTAGTTGTCACAGGCTTTGCGGATAATCCGGCAAAGGTCTATTTTGCACAGGCCCACGCCTGTCGGGGGATGACGCTTAAACGGTTCATCTTGCCGGCCGATACCGTCGGTCCGAGACACTCTTTACCGTCCGAGGAAATGCCCCATGAGCCAGCCCAGTTGCAGTCGCGTCAGCCGTGAACAACGTGGTCATCTCTTCCTCATCGGCCTGGACCGGGTCGCCAAGCGCAACGCCTTCGACCTGCAGTTGCTCGATCAACTCAGCCTGGCCTATGGCGAGTTCGAGGCCTGTGCCGAAGCCCGCGTCGCCGTGGTGTTCGGCCATGGCGAGCACTTCACCGCGGGGCTGGACCTGGCCAACGTCGGGGCCAAGCTCGCCAAAGGCTGGCAGGCGCCGGCCGGCGGTTGCGATCCCTGGGGCGTCTTCGCCGGGCCACGGGTCAGCAAACCGGTGATAGTCGCGGTGCAGGGCTACTGCCTGACCATAGGCATCGAGCTGATGCTGGCGGCGGATATCAACCTGTGCGCCAGCAATACCCGCTTCGCCCAGCTGGAAGTGCAACGCGGCATCTTTCCGTTCGGCGGCGCCACCCTGCGCCTGCATCAGATCGCCGGCTGGGGCAACGCCATGCGCTGGTTGCTCACCGGCGACGAATTCGACGCCCATGAAGCCCTGCGCCTGGGGCTGGTGCAAGAAGTCATGGCCAGCGAAGACCTGCTGCCCCGCGCCCTGGCCCTCGCCGAACGGATCGCCAGCCAGGCGCCGCTGGGGGTTCAGGCGACCCTGATGTCGGCCCGGCAAGCCCGGCTCGAAGGGGAAAGCGCGGCGGCGCAGGGGCTGCCGCCGCTGGTGAAGAAGCTATTGAACAGCGAGGACGCCAAGGAAGGTGTACGAGCGATGGTCGAGAAGCGGCCGGGGGTGTTCAAGGGGTGTTGAACGCTTCAGGCAGTTGCCAAATGTGAGGCCTTATCGCGGGCAAGCCTCGCTCCTACAGATGCGCTCGGCCAACCGACTCAGGTCGCCGGCCGAATGCACTTGATCAACGACTGCAACGAATAGCCCAGGCGCGGCGCCAGCGCCTCGGCCCGGGCGCTCAGGCCGTCCATGTCCAGATCCTGGTCCAGGTCGGACGGCACGATCAGAATCACGTTGCCCTCCTTCACCGGCAGCTCCCAGTAATGCCGGTGGTAAAGCCCACGCAGCAAGGCCGCCCCCAGTGGCTTGCCATCGTCGGTGGCCCACTGGTTGATCACCAGCCAGCCGCCCGGGTTGAGGCGCTTCTGGCAGTTTTCCAGGAAGCCCCAGGCCAGGTGCCCGACGCCCGGTCCGACGTCGGTATACAGGTCGACGAAAATCAGGTCCGCCGACTCGGCGCTGTCCAGCAGTTCGAGCGCATCGCCGACCCGGATATAGAGACGCGGATCGTCATCCAGCCCCAGGTACTCGATGGCCAGGCGCGGTACGTCGGGGCGCAACTCGATGGCCTCGACATCTTCCAGCGGCAAGAACTTGAGGCAGGCCTGGGTCAGGGTGCCAGCGCCCAGGCCGAGAAACAGCGCACTCTCGGGCTGTTCATGGCACAGCGCACCGATCAGCATGGCCCGGGTGTAGTCGTACTCCAGCCAGCTCGGGTCGGCGGTAAACACGCAGCTCTGCTCGATGGCATCACCAAATTCGAGGAAGCGGTAATCCGCCACTTCCAGTACCCGAATCATGCCGAACTCATCATGCACTTCGGCGAGCAGGCGCTCGACGCGCTCCTCAGTCATCTCTTCTCCTAGCCGCGACGGGGCTCAACCTCGCCGTCGCGATAAACCGGCCGCTCGGCGCCGAGCGGGAAAGGCGCGATTGTCCGCGAACCAGCGGGAACAGGTCACGCACTAATTGCTGATAACATGCCTGTCCGACCTTAAAAAACACCCGAGTCCGTGATGAGCCAACCCTGGAGTCCTGACAGCTGGCGCGCCCTGCCGATCCAGCAACAACCCGCCTACCCCGACGCCGCCCACCTGTTGCAGGTCGAGCAGACCCTGGCCAGCTACCCGCCGCTGGTGTTTGCCGGCGAAGCCCGCGAGCTGCGCCGCCAGTTTGCCGAGGTGACCCAGGGCCGCGCCTTTCTGCTGCAGGGCGGCGATTGCGCCGAGAGCTTCGCCGAGTTCTCCGCGGCGAAGATCCGCGACACCTTCAAGGTCCTGCTGCAGATGGCGATCGTCATGACCTTCGCCGCCGGCTGCCCGGTGGTCAAGGTCGGGCGCATGGCCGGCCAGTTCGCCAAGCCGCGCTCGGCCAATGACGAAACCATCAATGGCGTGACCCTGCCGGCCTACCGCGGCGATATCGTCAACGGCATCGGCTTTGACGCAAAAAGCCGGGTGCCGGACCCGGACCGCCTGCTGCAGTCCTATCACCAGGCCACCGCCACCCTGAACCTGCTGCGCGCCTTTGCCCAGGGCGGTTTTGCCGATCTGCACCAGGTGCACAAATGGAACCTGGACTTCATCGCCAACTCCGCCCTGGCCGAGAAGTACAGCCAGCTGGCCGACCGCATCGACGAAACCCTGGCCTTCATGCGCGCCTGCGGCATGGACAGCTCGCCGCAGTTGCGCGAGACCAGTTTCTTCACCGCCCACGAGGCGCTGCTGCTGAACTATGAAGAAGCCTTCGTCCGTCGCGACAGCCTGACCAACGACTATTACGACTGCTCGGCGCACATGCTGTGGATCGGCGACCGTACCCGCCAGCTCGACGGCGCCCACGTCGAATTCCTGCGTGGGGTGAATAACCCGATCGGGGTCAAGGTCGGCCCGAGCATGAACACCGAGGAGCTGATCCGCCTGATCGACATCCTCAACCCGGACAACGATCCGGGCCGCCTGAACCTGATCGTGCGCATGGGTGTGAACAAGGTCGGCGACCATCTGCCGCAGTTGATCCGCGCGGTGGAAAGCGAAGGCAAGAAGGTGCTGTGGAGCTCCGACCCGATGCATGGCAACACCATCAAGGCCAGCAGCGGTTACAAGACCCGGGATTTCGCGCAGATCCTCAATGAGGTGAAGCAGTTCTTCCAGGTCCACGAAGCCGAGGGCAGTTATGCCGGCGGTATCCACATCGAGATGACCGGGCAGAACGTCACCGAGTGCATCGGTGGCGCGCGGCCGATTACCGAAGATGCCTTGTCGGATCGCTACCACACCCATTGCGACCCACGGATGAACGCCGATCAGTCGCTGGAGCTGGCGTTCCTGATTGCCGAGACCTTGAAACAGGTCAAGCGTTGAACCTGTAGCGCTCGATCATCCAGGAAACGCTGCTGGATGATCGACGCGCTTCAAAGAAACCCTCGCAAGCGCTGGGCGCTGGCCCTCGGGCAATTGAGCTGGACGTCGGCCAGCCCCAACCAATTGGCCATATCCCGCAAGTTGCTCGCCAGCGCCTGCATGCCCTGCTCGTCCAGCCCCTGCTCTTCCTCATGTACGGCATGCACCGCCAGGCGTCCCTGCGCCCTTTCTGCCCGCAGGTCGACCCGGGCGGCGATCCGTTCGTGGTGCAAAAACGGCAACACGTAATAGCCATACACCCGCTTGTGCTGCGGCGTGTAGATCTCCAGCCGATAGCGGAAATCGAACAGGCGCTCGGTGCGGCTGCGCTCCCAGATCAGCGAATCGAAGGGAGAAAGCAAGGCACTGGCCGGCACGCTACGCGGCACCTTCACCTGCGGCAGGCAATAGGCCGCTTGCTTCCAGCCTTCCACCTCGCAGGCCAGCAACTCGCCGCCTTCCAGCAACTCCGCCAGGCGTGCCCGGCTGTCTGCCGGTTCCAGGCGGAAGTAATCGCGCAGATCCTTCTCGGTGGCCACGCCCAAGGCACTGGCGGCATGCAACAGCAAACCGCGCTGGGCGTCAGCCTCGCTGAGCGGCGAATGTTGCAGGATGCTCGAAGGAATCACCCGCTCCGGCAAGTCGTACAAACGCTCGAATCCACGCCGACCGGCGACCGTCACCTCACCGGCGGCGAACAGCCATTCCAGCGCGTGCTTCTCCGCGCTCCAGTCCCACCAAGGGCCGGCGCGTTCCTCGCGGGTAGACAGGCTGCCCGCGCCGAGGGCGCCCTGTTCCTCGACCGCGGCCAGGACCCGGCGGATAGTCGCCTGCTGCTCCTGGCCGAAACGCGCCAACTGCTGGTAGATCCCCTGCCCCTGGCTGGCCCGCTGCATGCGCCAGCGCATCAGTGGGTACAGCGACAGCGGCAGCAACGAGGCTTCGTGCCCCCAGTACTCGAACAACGTGCGTTGCCGGCCCTGGCTCCAGGCGGCCTGGTCCAGCAGTTGCGCGGGATAGTCGCCAAGGCGGGAAAACAGCGGCAGGTAGTGCGAACGCACCAGGGCGTTGACCGAATCGATCTGCAGGATGCCCAGGCGCGCGATCAGGCGATTGACCTGTGCCGGCCTGATCGTCGCAGGCAGCGCCCGCCCGGAAAAACCTTGGGCGGCCAGCGCCAGACGCCGAGCTTGCTTGAGGGAAAAGGACAGTTCTGCGGGCATGGCAATCTCCTTGTCTGCCCGCAAACTACCTCAGTGAGAAGTGGCTTGTGTAGCGCTTTGACATTCACTTGTGCATCGGATCGTCCCAGAACGGCCGCACGGTCTCCCGTTCCACATCCGCGCGACTGAGGCCGATATCCTTCAGCGCTTCGTCACTCATGCAGGCCAGCATGATCCGTTCACGGTGCAGCTCATGCCAGCGGACAATCCTCTGCAGCAGATGCCGCACGGAAATGCCATGCCATGCAAATCGGTGAGCCAGTACAAAACCTTTTTGACCTTTCATCGTCTTGCCCTCCAGTGGGGATGGCTCAAGTCTCCACCCGGGGCTAAGATCAATCCAACGAATGTTTCTTATGCAATACATCTCGGAGTTTGATGAATTGTCCAGCTACCCAAGCATTGATACCGAGGTCCTGCGCACCTTCGTCGCCATCGCCGATCAGGGCGGTTTCACCAAGGCCGGGGAGCAGGTCAATCGCACCCAGTCCGCGGTGAGCATGCAGATGAAGCGGCTCGAGGAAGATGTGCTGCAACGCCAGCTGTTCCAGCGTGAGGGCCGGCAAGTGCGCCTGACCGCCGAAGGCCAGGTGCTGCTGGGTTACGCGCGGCGCATCCTGAAACTGCACAGCGAGGTGTTCAATACCCTGCGCGAGCCGCACATGGTCGGCACCGTGCGCATCGGTACGCCGGACGATTACGTGATGCGTTTTCTACCGGGGATCCTGTCGCGTTTTGCCCAGGCTTACCCTTTGATCCAGATCGAAGTGCATTGCGAGTCGTCCAAGCAATTGTTGCTGCGCCAGGACCTGGACCTGTCCATCGTCACACGCGAGCCGGGCAGCGAAATCGGCCAGTTGCTGCGCAAGGAGCGTTTCGTCTGGGCCGAGGCCCAGGGCTTCTGTCCCCACGAACAGACGCCGCTGCCCCTGGCGATGTTCAACAGCGATTGCTTCTGCAGACAGTGGGCCTGCAATGCGCTGGACGCCGCCGGGCGCGACTATCGCATTGCCTATAACAGCTCCAGCCTGTCGGCACTGATGGCCGTGGTCAGCGCCGGCCTGGCGATCACCGCGCAACTGGAAAGCCTGATCACCCCGGACATGCGCATCCTGGGCGCCGCCGAAGACCTGCCCCAGCTGCCCGAAGCCAGCATCATGCTGGTGCGCAACCTCAACACGCCCTCGCCCATCACCGAATGCCTGGCCGAGCACATAGTTGAAGGCTTCAAACTTTAAAGGCGAGCATCACCGCACAGACCACCAGGAAACCGCAGAACAGCCCGCGCAGCATTCGCTCGGGCAGCGCGTGGGCGATTTTCACCCCCCAACTGATGCTCAGCAGACCACCCGCCGCCAGCGGCAGACCGATCATCCAGTCCACTTCCTGATGCACTCCGTAGGTCACCAGCGTTACCCCGGTGCTGGGCAAGGCCAGGGCCAGCGACAACCCCTGGGCGACCACCTGGGTGGTGCCGAACACGCTGGTCAGCACCGGCGTGGCAACCACCGCGCCACCGACCCCAAACAGCCCGCCCATGGTTCCGGAAGCTGCACCCAGCACACCGAGCCACGGCCAGGGGTAACGCATCTGCGCCGAAGCCGGGACATTGGCCAGGAACATGCGCAGCAGGTTGTAGGCCGACAAGGCCACCAGGAACGCGACGAAGCCGATCCGCATGACCTGGGCATCGATGCCCACCGCCCAGATCGAACCGAGCCAGGCAAAACAGAAACCCATCAAGGCCAATGGCAGCGCATGCCGCGCCTCGATCCGGTTGCGCTGGTGATAGCGCCACAACGCGAGCATCACGTTAGGAACCACCATCACCAACGCCGTGCCCTGGGCGATCTGCTGGTCCAGCCCGAACAGCACACCCAGCACCGGAATCGCGATAAGGCCGCCGCCGATCCCGAACAAGCCGCCCACCGTGCCCAGCGCCGCGCCCAACACCACATACATCGCTAAATCGATCACCGCCGCTCTCCTCACCTCAGGCCTTGCATGCTACGCAGTCGGCTCTGGTGCGGAAACGCACAGCAACGCACAATGGCTTTGCCAATTTCGCACAGGCAAATGCCCGCCATGAACCCCAACGCCCTCACCGACCAGCTCGGCCTGTTTCTCGATGTCCTGGAAGCCGGGAGTTTTTCCGCCGCCGCGCGCCGGCATCCCTTGACCCCTTCGGCGGTGGCCCGGCGTATCGACAGCCTGGAAAACGCGGTCGGCAGCAAGCTGTTCATGCGCACCACCCACGCGGTGGTGGCGACGGCGGCTGGCCAGGCCTTCGCCGAACGCGCCCGGCGCATCGTCGCCGAACTGCAACTGGCCCGGGCGGAAGCCGTGTCCTTGAGCCATGCGCCGGAAGGCCTGATCCGCATCGACGCGCCCGCGGCGTTCGGCCGGCGACACCTGGCGCCGGCCATCGCCGATTTCCTGATGCTCTATCCGGGGCTGGATGTGCAGTTGCACCTGATCGACAGCTTCGTCGACATGCAGGGCTCGCACCTGGGCAAGGTCGACCTGGTGCTGCGCGCCGGGCAAAGGGTCGATACCCGCATGGTGGCGACCTCGCTGGCGAGCATCGTGCGCATCGCCTGTGCCAGCCCGGCCTACCTCAAGCTTCGCGGCACTCCGGTCCATCCCGCCGAGCTGAGTCAGCATGATGGCCTGGACTGGGACGGCCTGGCTCCGCTGTTCGCCTGGCGCTTCGAACTGGACGGGCAATTGCAGACTCACCGCCCACAACGCATCCGCCTGAGCGCCAACAATGCCGAGGCCCTGTTGTCCGGAGCCCTGGCCGGGCTGGGCATCGCCCACCTGCCGACCTGGCTGGCCAGCGAATACCTGTTGCGCGGGGAGCTATTGCCGCTGTTCTGCGAAACCGGCCTGCCCAAACCGGAAAGCGCCGGTATCTATGCCTTGCGCCTGGAACAGCACACCAACGCCCGCAGCCGTCTGTTGCTGGAATACCTGAAGACTCGCTTCAGCCCGATTCCGCCATGGGATCTGGCCCTGCAGAGCGCCATGGGCTGAGAGCCGGCGAGAATTATCTGGCGCATTAAAGATTCGCCCGCTAGATTCAGGGCGAGTATCGATCAAGGCCCGACCATGAACACCAAAGGCTCCACCCCGGAAAAATGCGACGATCTGCTGCTGGATAACCAGTTGTGCTTCGCCCTGCACTCGACTTCGCTGCTGATGACCAAAGTCTATAAACCGCTGCTGCAGGAGCTGGGCCTGACTTATCCCCAGTACCTGGCGATGATGGTGCTCTGGGAGCAGGACGGCCTGACCGTCGGCGAAATCAGCAGCCGCCTGCTGACCGATCCCGGTTCATTGACGCCCTTGCTCAAGCGCCTGGAGGCCGAGGGATTGCTGAGCCGTACCCGCAGCCGCGAAGACGAACGGGTGGTGATCATCGAGCTGACCGAGCAAGGCCGGGCCCTGTATGACCGGGCGCGCGGCGTTCCCCAATGCATCCTCGGCGCCAGCGGCCTGACCCTGGAACAGCTGCGCAAACTGCAGGCCGACCTGCTGAACCTGCGCGGCCATCTGCAAGACAGCCTTTAACCGCGCTCTCGCGAGCACGCCTGCCCCTCCTGCAGCAGCGCTTGCTCGCGATCCTCTCTATTTCGATGCCGCCACCAGCGTATCGACGAAAAAATTTCTCGATAAAAATATTATTTAAATCATTCGCTTAGCTAAAAGATATGGGCTTCTGGCAAGCATTTTCGAGTTTTTTTCAAAAAATTGTCTTGCGCACTAAATATTTGAGCGATACATTTATTTCGCACTTACTTAGCGCGCAAACATTTAGCGCAAAAATTCGAAACCCAAGAGGCTCACACCATGCAAACTCTCTATACCGCAGTCGCAACCGCAACCGGTGGCCGTGATGGTCGCGCCGTCTCCAGCGACAACATCCTCGACGTCAAACTCTCCACCCCCAAAGAACTCGGTGGTGCCGGCGGCCAGGCGACCAACCCTGAACAACTCTTCGCCGCCGGCTACTCCGCCTGCTTTATCGGCGCCCTGAAATTCGTCGCCAGCCAGAGCAAACGCAAGATCCCGGACAACGCCTCGATCACCGCCCATGTCGGCATCGGCCAGATTCCTGGCGGCTTCGGCCTGGACATCGACCTGCACATCAGCCTGCCAGGTCTTGAACAGAGCGATGCGCAATCCCTGGTCGAAGCGGCTCACCAGGTCTGCCCTTACTCCAACGCCACCCGCGGCAACGTCGACGTACGTCTGCACGTGACTGTCTAACCCAACTGCGCACCAGCGCCCGCACCGCCCAGGAGACGAACATGAACACTTTCAGCAAGGTCTTGACCGGTAGCCTTCTCGCCCTGTCCATCAACACGGCCTTCGCCGAAGGCGGGGTCGAACACAACACCCAGGCGTTCCTCGACGCCTTGAACGCCGGCAGCGGCAAGCCGATGGAACAGATGACGCCAAAAGAGGCCCGGGCCGTGCTGGTCGGTGCCCAGGCCGGGGTCAAGCTGACGCTGCCCAAGGCGGATGTCAGCCAGAAGACCATCAAGGTCGACGGCCAAGACATCAGCCTGACCATCGTCAGGCCGGCCGGGGTGAAAGGCACGTTGCCGGTGTTTATGTTTTTCCACGGCGGCGGCTGGGTGCTGGGCGACTTCCCGACCCATGAACGGCTGGTGCGGGACCTGGTGGTGGGCTCCGGGGCGGCGGCGGTGTTCGTCAATTACACGCCGTCTCCGGAAGCTCATTACCCGGTGGCGATCAATCAGGCTTACGCGGCAACCAAGTGGGTGGCCGAGCATGGCCAGGAAATCAACGTCGACGGCAAGCGCCTGGCGGTTGCCGGCAACAGCGTCGGCGGCAACATGGCGGCCGTGGTCAGCCTGATGGCCAAGGACAAGGGCACGCCGGCGATTCGGTTCCAGCTACTGCTGTGGCCGGTGACCGACGCGAATTTCGAGACGGCGTCGTACAACCAGTATGCCGAGGGGCACTTCCTCAGCAAAAACATGATGAAGTGGTTCTGGGACAACTACACCACCGACGCCCGGCAGCGTAACGAGATCTACGCCTCGCCGCTGCGCGCCACCAGCGCCCAGCTCAAGGGCCTGCCGCCCGCGCTGATCCAGACGGCCGGTGCCGATGTGCTGCGCGACGAAGGCGAAGCCTATGCCCGCAAGCTGGACGAAGCCGGCGTGACCGTGACCTCGGTGCGCTACAACGGGATGATCCATGACTATGGCCTGCTCAACGTGGTCAGCCAGGTACCCGCAGTGCGCTCGGCGCTGCTGCAGGCCAGTGAAGAGCTCAAGCAACACCTGAAGTAAGGCTGTCACTGATCTTCGGCCACAAAAAAGCCCGACTCGATGGTCGGGCTTTTTCGTACGCGAGAATTCAAGCAGAAGCTTAAACCTTGGCGCGGCCTTTGTAGGAACCGCCTTCGCGAGTATCGATCTCGATCATGTCGCCGATTTCGATAAAGTCAGCAACCGACAGCTCGGTACCGTTCTTCAGTTTGGCAGGCTTCATCACCTTGCCCGAAGTGTCGCCGCGAGCGGAACCTTCGGTGTAGTCAACCTGGCGCACGATGGTGGTCGGCAGGTCAACGGAAACCAGACGGTCTTCGAAGAACACGGCTTCGCAAACGTCGGTCATGCCTTCTTCGATGAACGGCAGAACGGCTTCGATGTCTTCGGCGTTCAGCTCGTACATGGTGTAGTCGGTGGTGTCCATGAACGTGTAAGTGTCACCGCTGATGAACGACAGGGTCGCTTCTTTGCGATCCAGAATCACGTCGTCCAGTTTGTCGTCCGCACCGTAAACGGTTTCGGTCTTGTAACCGGTCAGCAGGTTCTTCAGTTTGGTCTTCATGATCGCGCTGTTACGACCGGACTTGGTGAATTCAGCTTTCTGAACCAGCCAAGGATCGTTGTCGATACGGATCACGGTACCGGGTTTGAGTTCTTTACCAGTTTTCATTGCGAATATCCGAATTTGGATGGGATTTACAAAAATCTAGGCCGCGTATCATATCCAATTTAGGTAAAACTGCACCAGCGCCGCAGCAAGATCGGGCTGTGAGCCCTGTTCCAGACACCACTTTTCGGCGTGAGCGGTCACTTCCGGCCAGTGTTCCAGCAGTTTTTTCCAGGCCTGTGCCATCTCGCCCCCGGCATTCCAGGCCCGCCACAGGTCGATCAGCGCCGCCTTGGCCTCTGGCGACAGCCCCTGTGTATAAAGCTCGAGAAAGGCATCGAGCTTGTCCAGGTGGATGTCTTCGTCCTGTTGATAAATGTGCCAGAGCATCGGCCGGCCGGTCCACTGTGCGCGCACGAACGAGTCCTCGCCGCGTACCGCGTTGAAATCGCAGGCCCACAGGAGCTGGTCGTATTCCTCCTGTCGGACGAATGGCAGCACCTGCACCGTCAACGCCCCACGGACCTGCACCGCACCCGCCGCCAGTGCCTCGACACCCAGCCAGTGTTGCACGTCACCAAGGATCCGACCTTCGGGAACCAGCAGATGGGTAGCCCGCGAGTCGGCAGCCAGCGCGTCCAGCCAACTGGCCAGACCGGCGTTCTCATAGGCGAATAGCGACATCAGGCGGGCGTCGGGTGCGGCAAAGACGCCCAGTCCTTCAAGGAAATGTTGCCGAGCCCGCGGATCCTGCTGAAATGCCCTGCGTCGCTCCAACAACCCCGCCTCGCGCAGCAAGCCGCCGGTACCGGCCTGAAAGCCAGGGAAAAAGAAGTACTTCTGCACGCCCTTGAACTTCACCGAGGGCAGACCGTGGCAGCCGGTCACCCAGGCTTCGGCGCTGAGGTAATCGAGGTTCAGCCACAAAGGGGTATGTTCCCGTTCGGCCATCGCCTCCATATAAGCCGGTGGCAACTGGCAGGCAAAGGCCGCGATCACCACATCCGCAGCCGCCACCGGCGACCACTCGGCCGGCCAGTGGCGCACATCGACGCCCTCCTGCCATTGCTGAGGCAAGGCGACATCGATCGGTGGACACAAACGCTCGAAGGCCCGCAGGTCATCCACCCACAGCCGCACCGCGCACTGATGCTCGGCCACCAGTTGCCGGGCCAGCCGCCAGGTCACGCCGATATCGCCGTAGTTATCGACGACGCTGCAGAAAATATCCCAGGAGGCTTTCATTCCGGGCTCCGTTTGGCAAAAGCGCCGATTGTCCGCATAAATCGCCACAGACAGAAGAGCCAATGCCGATAATCTTCGTGCGACAATCACGGCTTGCCGACACCGCCTGCCAGGAGGCTGCCATGCCCTATCGCCCGACACCCCGTCGATCATTACGTATCAGCGTAAACGCACTTCAGCTCAGCGGCAGTATTGCCCTGGGATTGTGGCTGGGTTTTCTGGCAATCGCCCTGACCTGCTGGCTGGCCTGGCGTTTTCTGTTCGACCAGCAATTGGCGCCCGTCGCCCAGGCCGTGCAACAGCTGACAAAACCGCCCAGCACGGAGTCGGCCGCCTCCAACCGCATGTTCGAGCAATACCAGGAAAACCTGCGCAAGAACGAACAACAGCAGGCACTGGATAATGCACGCAGCAACCTGCGCAACCAGTCCAACCCGAAATGCCAGTTCTGGTTGCAACAGGACCAGACGGCGCCGAGCGAAAAGAGCCGGGCCAACGTCCTGCAATTCTGCGATTGAGCCTGAACCTGACCATGCACAAGCCTACTGTCCACCAACTGATTCTCGACAAGCTCCGCGGCGATCTGGAGATCGCCCAGCGTGCGGCGCAGACCGCCTATGAGGCGGCGACCCACGAAGAGAACATTGCCGAAAACAAGTACGACACCCTGGGGCTGGAGGCGTCCTATCTCGCCGCCGGCCAGGCCAGGCGCGTCGAGGAAATCCGGCAGGCGCTGGCGCTCTGCCAGAACCTGACCCTGCGCCCGTACGACGAGCAGGTTGGTATCCAGGTCGGCGCGCTGCTGGGCCTCGAAGACGAAAACGGCCACGAACAATGGCTGTTCCTGGCGCCGGATGGGGCGGGGCTGAAGGTCGAGGTGGTGGGGCAACCGGTGACCGTCATCACCCCTCGTTCACCGCTGGGCAAAGGCCTGCTGGGCAAGTTCGAGGGGGATGAGCTGGAGATCGTCGTCGCGGGCGCTCGGCAACAGTTCGCGGTCACCGAGGTCAAGTGAGCCCGACGACTTAGTGGACAGGCAGTTCGACGCCGTCGAACAGCTCTTCGAGTTCCTGCTTGTTGTGGCACTGAATGGCCTTGGCCATCACTTCGCGCGTCAGGTGCGGCGCGAACTTCTCGATGAAGTCACACATGAAGCCACGCAGGAAAGTGCCACGGCGGAAACCGATCTTGGTGATGCTCGACTCGAACAGCTCGCTGGCATCCAGTACCACCAGGTCACTATCAAGCTTGGTATCGACCGCCATCTTGGCGACGATGCCCACACCCAGGCCCAGGCGTACGTAAGTCTTGATCACGTCGGCGTCGGCGGCGGTGAACACCACCTTCGGCGTCAGACCGCGATGGCTGAAGGCTTCGTCGAGCTTGGAACGGCCGGTGAAACCGAACACGTAAGTCACGATCGGGTATTCGGCGAGGGTTTCCAGGGTCAACTTCGGCAGCTTGGTCAGCGGGTGGCCCTGCGGTACCACCACGCAGCGGTTCCAGCGGTAGCACGGCATCATCACCAGGTCACCGAACAGCTCCAGCGCTTCGGTGGCGATGGCGAAGTCGACGGTGCCATCGGCGGCCATTTCGGCGATCTGCATCGGCGAACCCTGATGCATGTGCAACGCCACATCCGGGTACTGCTTGATGAAGCTGCTGATCACCGGCGGCAAGGCATAACGGGCCTGGGTGTGGGTGGTGGCGATCGACAGGGTGCCCTTCTTCTCGTTGGAGAATTCCTGGGCGATCTGCTTGATGCTTTCGACCTTGCGCAGGATCTCGCCAGCGGTAGTGATGATGCGTTCGCCAGCCGGGGTGACGCGAGTCAGGTGCTTGCCGCTACGAGCGAATACCTCGACCCCCAGCTCGTCCTCGAGCAGGCGAATCTGCTTGCTGATACCCGGTTGCGACGTATAAAGGCTTTGGGCTGTAGCAGAGACGTTGAGGTCGTGGTGCGCCACTTCCCAGATGTAGCGCAATTGTTGAAGCTTCATATGAATCCCTCAAAGCAGGTAGACGCCACGGGCATCAGCGACGGTATATAACTATATTAATGGTTCGAAGAATAAATCTAGAACTTTTCTTAAGAAAATTCCAATAGCCGCGTCAGATATCTCCGAACCGTCGACGCTGCACCAAGGGCACCAGGTAAACCGGAACCTTGGCCAGTTGCAGTACCCTGGCGGCCGTCCTGCCCAATGGGGTTTCACCACCCGCCCCATGGCTGTGACTTCCTACGATCAACAAATCCACAGAGAGTTTCGACGCCTGTTCGAGAATGACTTGCGAGGGGTCCCCCTGAAAGACCCGGACCGACTGAATCAGCGCGAGATCCTGCATGCCCTCCCCCAACTCTTCGCGAAAGCTGTCGAGTACCCGTTGCTCGATATTCGCCATCACCGTGCTCAGGCCCTGACTGTGAAACTCATTCAGGGCTTGCTCGTCGAGATAACTCTGCAACACCGATTCGGCAAACAGCCCCATGGGCTCCACCGCATGAACCACGTGCAAGTCGGCATTGAATGTTCGAGCCAGCTCCAGGGCATGTTGCATCACATAGGGCGCATACAGACCGAGGTCAGTGGCATACAGCATCGAACGAATCATATGACCTCCTCGACTGCCAATATGGCGGAGATTGATTCAGCTTAGCAGTGCCAAGGCGACTACGACGTCCCGCGCAAGCCCGTGAACATTGAGCTAAACCTTGGTTTCGTTGCTGATGCCATGGGGCACATGGCCGGTGGCGACCACTTCGCGAGCCAGTTCGCAATGGCCCGCCTGATCGTCGAAGAACACATCGGCGGCGAAGGCTTCGAGAAAGGCAGCCTTCTCCAGACCGCCCAGGAACAACGATTCGTCCAGGCGAATATCCCATTCGCGCAAGGTCCGAATAACCCGCTCATGGGCCGGTGCCGAACGTGCCGTCACCAAGGCGGTACGGATCGGACAATCATCGTCGGGGAACTCGCGCTGCAGCAGATTGAGCGCGGCGAGGAAGCCTTTGAACGGCCCCCCGCGCAACGGCTCGCGGGCGGACTCGCGCTCCTTGGCCTGGAAGGCTTCCAGGCCACCGAGCTGATAGACCCGCTCCGACTCATCGGAAAACAGCACGGCGTCGCCGTCGAAGGCGATCCGTAGTTCGGCGCTGGCGGCTCGCCGGGCGCCACCGGAAAGAATGGTCGCCGCGGCAAACCCGGCGTCCAGTGCACTGCGCACATCTTCGGCGTGGGTGGAAAGAAACAGGTCGCAGCCGAAAGCCGCGAGATAAGGATAAGGGCTACGGCCACCGACAAAAGCGGCCCGGGAAATATCCAGGCCGTAATGCTGGATCGAGTTGAAGACCCGCAGCCCCGTGTCGGCACTGTTACGCGACACCAGCACCACCTCGACCCGCGCCCGGCCGAGGCTGGCATTGAGGCTCAAGAGTTTTTTCACCAGGGGAAAAGCATCGCCCGGTTCGAGGGATTCCTCCTCGTGATCGATCTGATACTTGCGGTAGGCCTCGACCCCCTCAGCCAGATAGACCTTATGGCTTTCGCTGAGATCGAACAGGGCCCGTGACGAAATCGCCACCACCAGTTTGCCGCCCAAGCCCTTTGCCATATCGCTTCCCCCCCCGATGCTGCGATCAACCGTTATGCCGGTCGATAAAACTCAACGCCCGATACAAGGCTTCCATTTTCGGCAGCTCGCATCCCGCTGCCCTGGCCGCGGCCAATGGCGCGGCGTAGATGGCCGACAACTCCAGCGCTCGCTTGTGCCGGTAGTCGTGGTACATGCTCGGCCAATAGTCCGGCATGCTTTCGGTCACCTTGAACAAGTGCTCAGCATAGCCGTCCGGCATGCTGTGGCCACAGGCCAGGGCGCCTTGCACCACTTCACGCATCAAGGCCTGAATCAGCTCGCGGCTGTCGGCATCGGCCATCAGCGGCGTGGTGCTGGCGTTGAGCAATACCGACAAACCGTTGTACGGCACGTTCCACACCAGTTTCTGCCAGCGCGCCTGCTGCAGGTTGGCCATGGCCTGGGAATCAATACTGGCCTTGCGGAATAGCGCGGCGCCCTCTTCCACTATTGCCTGGCGCTGCGATTCGTCCTGCGCGGCCGGGCCACTGTGATACCCCAGGTTCACCGCGCCCAGCGCCTGATGCTCGATCACCCCGGGCCCGGCACGGTGCACGCAGATAAAACACAGGCCGCCCAACAGATGCAGCGAGTCGGGAAGCAGGTCGCGCAAGCCGTCCTCCACATCCAGGCCATTCTGCAGTAACAGCACCTTGGCGCCGGGAGCCGCCGCACAAAGAATCGCCGGAGCCAACTCGGCGTTGCTGGTGGTCTTGGCTCCCACCAGCAGCCAATCGCAGGGCGGCATGTCTTCGGCACTGGCATAGGCCTGGACCGGGTTCAGGGTCAGCTCACCATGCACCGCGCTATGCAGTTGCAAACCCCGCTCGGTGACCGCGGCGAATTCGCTGCGCAGCAGGAAATGCACATCCAGGCCGGCTCGCGCCAGCAGCATCCCGTAGAAACCACCGATCGCTCCGGTACCGATAATGCCGATTCGCGGCGTGTGGACTGCTTCCATCAAGGCAACTCCTCTGGAATTCGATTCAGCGCCTGTGCCAGTCGCTCGCCGAGCTCGCCAGGTGTCAGGCGCGACTGCAAGGCCCCATAAAACTCACCGTCGCGCACCACGAACAGTGCCGGCAAGTGAAACACCTGATAACGCTCGACCGCGCCGCCATTGTTTCCCGCATCGATCCAGCACAACCGCTCGATCGGCAGATCGAAGCCGGGCAACTGCTGCCGGGCCCAGCGACAACTGGCGCAGCCGACGCTGGTGAATATCACCAGCGAAACACCGCTCATCGCCAACAGCCGCTGATCGATATCGAAATCAGTCAGCTCCAATTCGACCACTATACTGGGGGAAACAATGTCACATAGCCGACACTCGGAGTCCGCGTTCATGGGACGTTTCATTCCTCATCCTGACGATGTTCCGGTTGAGCTGACCTTACGCAAGCACGCATGCATTTCGCGTCAACGGTTGCACACTATCAGCCTCGGCGGCATGGCTTGCAATTATCACCGCGCCTGGCGCCGCGGCACTGCACTGGAAATCTGCATGCCCACTCTGGGTGAAAACGCCCGCTACAACGGCTATGTGGCCTGGTGCCTGCGACGCAAGCGTGGCTACCTGGTGGGGATCGCCTTCATCGACGAACAGACCCTGTTCCGTGCCCGAATGAGTGAGCAGGTGTGCCAGATCGCCCACTACTGCCACCTGCATGAGCCCCAGGCCGAGCAGCGACAGATCGAAACCCTGGCCCAGCAATGGGTCGAACAGCACGCCGCCGAGTTCTCCCACGACCGGGTTCATCAGGCTTTTATGCAGCCAGCGCTGGATTAAACCCGCCTCTGCCCATTGTCGAGCCCCGGTGTAACGCGCTAAGGTTCGGCTCCCCGACGCGCTTAAATCCGCTGTGCACCGCCGCGCGGGGATCGCTGGCGGCCGGCACCCGTGACCTGACGAGTAACACGATGGCTGATTTACCGATCAACGACCTTAACGTCGCCTCCAACGAAACCCTGATCACTCCCGACCAGCTCAAGCGCGACATTCCGCTGAGCGACGCCGCCCTGCGCACCGTGACCAAGGGTCGCGAAGTGATCCGCAATATTCTCGACGGCACCGACCACCGTCTGTTCGTCGTCATCGGCCCTTGCTCGATCCACGACATCAAGGCTGCCCACGAGTATGCCGAGCGCCTGAAAGTCCTGGCCGCCGAAGTCTCCGACACCCTTTACCTGGTGATGCGCGTGTACTTCGAGAAACCACGGACCACCGTTGGCTGGAAAGGCTTGATCAACGACCCGTACCTGGACGACTCGTTCAAGATCCAGGACGGTCTGCACATCGGTCGCCAGCTGCTGCTGGACCTGGCCGAGATGGGCCTGCCAACCGCCACCGAAGCGCTGGACCCGATCTCCCCGCAATACCTGCAGGACCTGATCAGCTGGTCGGCGATCGGTGCGCGTACCACCGAATCCCAGACCCACCGCGAGATGGCTTCCGGCCTGTCTTCGGCAGTAGGTTTCAAGAACGGCACCGACGGCGGCCTGACCGTTGCCATCAATGCCCTGCAATCGGTTTCCAGCCCTCACCGTTTCCTCGGCATCAACCAGGAAGGTGGCGTATCCATCGTCACCACCAAGGGCAATGCCTACGGTCACGTGGTTCTGCGCGGTGGCAATGGCAAGCCGAACTATGACTCGGTCAGTGTCGCCCTCTGCGAGCAGGCGCTGAACAAGGCGAAGATCAAGCCGAACATCATGGTCGACTGCAGCCACGCCAACTCCAACAAGGATCCGGCCTTGCAGCCACTGGTAATGGAGAACGTGGCCAACCAGATTCTCGAAGGCAACCAGTCGATCATCGGTCTGATGGTCGAAAGCCATCTGAACTGGGGCTGCCAGGCCATTCCCAAGGACCTGGCCGAACTGCAATACGGCGTGTCGATCACCGATGCCTGCATCGATTGGGAAAACACCGAGAAAACCTTGCGCAGCATGCACGCCAAGCTCAAGGACGTCCTGCCTAAACGGGTTCGCACCTGATCCCGTATCGCAGACACAAAAACGCCGGGCCAAGCCCGGCGTTTTTTTTGGTGTCCCCGCTCAGAGTTTCGCGGCGTGGCGCTGATGGCGCTCCATGTAGCGCTCCACATATGAGCACGACGGAATCACCGTGTACCCCATGCGATCAGCATATTCCAACGCCTGCTCGGTCAGTGCCGCAGCAATACCACGGCCGCGCAGCGCGTTAGGCACGAACGTCCGATAAATATCCAGGGTCTGCTTACCCAGGTCCATATAGGTCAGGTAGGCACGATGACCGTCCACATTGGTCTCGAATTGATGACCAGCCTGGTCATGGTGGATGGACAACGCCTCGCTCATCACTACTCCTCGCGGGTCTTGGATTCTGACCCCTACCTTACCGATGTTTTTCCGGCGAAGGAACAACTACGCCACCCCGTGCCTGTCTGGACACCGAGCAGAGCTTGCCGCTCTCGCATGACCGAGCACGTTTCAAATAGTAGGCACCATTGGCACCAATGCTCAAGGGACGCTTGCATTCAAGCTACCGGCATCAGGCCAGTTTAGTGTCGATGCTTCCCCCCGGACCTGTTCCCGGATACATGCAAAGCACTCGATCCAACCACCTGATGATCAACAACCTGAACATCGCCGGATGTTGAGATTTAAGACGAGCCCACCCATTTAAAGTCACCTCAACATGGACAAAGATGCGTGAGGCGCCCCACAGATTCTGAACAAAAGTGTAGACGAATCGATATAGATAGACTTTAGCCTACACTCCTCGAGCGCCATGCAAAGGGACTCTGCGGCAGATGCGCTTAACAAGCGCAAGCTCCCAACAGGGTGACAAGGTTGCGTATTTTTTATACAGATCGATAAAAAGTTGCTCGAAAAAGATTCAACGCCTAGAATTTTTTTTGCTTCTTGCGCTACGTCAGTTTACTTACTACAAGTAATGGGTAGTATGTACGCCGGCCATTTCATCACTCGGATGAGATAGCTACTTAATAGAAAGTCCTTGAAGGGGAACACGATGAACAACGTTCTGAAATTCTCTGCTCTGGCTCTGGCCGCAGTTCTGGCTACCGGTTGCAGCAGCGTATCCAAAGAAACCGAAGCTCGTCTGACTGCAACTGAAGACGCAGCAGCTCGTGCCCAGGCTCGTGCAGACGAAGCCTACCGTAAAGCTGATGAAGCTCTGGCTGCTGCTCAAAAAGCACAACAGACTGCTGACGAAGCTAACGAGCGCGCTCTGCGTATGCTGGAAAAAGCTAGCCGCAAGTAATAATCCCTTGGGATTGTTATCGAGCCGACCCATTTATTGGGTCGGCTTTTTTATTGCCCGGATTTTCTTGTGGCAATAAAAAACCCGTCGACACCCTGAAGCATCGACGGGTTGCTGTTCCAGCCGTTACTGCTGCATATCGATAGGCACCGCCGATACCACCGGTGCATTGGTCGGTATGGCGATCTCTACTGGCAAACCATCTTCGGCCGCCACCACGTCGCGCACTACATCCCAATTCATCCGCAGGTTATTGGCCAGGTCTTCACGCTTGAGCAAGGCGTTGATCACCGCGGTGTGTTTGTCCACGACCGACGGATTGCCCTTGTCATCGAGCGGCGTATGAGCCTCCAGATAAACTTTGCCAGCGCTGATACCGAACTTGTACGGATCGTTGAGGATGCGCACCGATGTCCCCACCGGCACCATGCTGGCCATTTCCAGGACGTTGTTGTTGAACATCCGGAAGCAGCCGTGGCTGGTTCGCATGCCGATACCGAACTTCTTGTTCGAACCGTGGATCAGGTAGCCCGGCGTGCCCAGGGTAAACTTGAATGGTCCCAACGGGTTGTCCGGCCCCGCCGGCACCACGTTCGGCAGTGGGTCACCGTCAGCCGCGTGCTCGGCCTTGATCGAGGCAGGCGGCGTCCAGGTCGGATTCGGAGTCTTGGCGACGATGCTGGTATGGGCGATCGGCGACCCCCAACCTTCCCGGCCGATACCCAGGGGGAAGGTGTACACCACGTTCCGCCCTTTCGGGTAGTAGTAGAGGCGATATTCGGCGAGGTTGATCACGATGCCTTCACGAGGTCCCGGCGGCAGAATGAAGCGCGTCGGCAACACCACTTCGGTGCCTGCGCCCGGCAACCAGGGATCGACTCCCGGGTTGGCCGCGACCATCTCGTAATAGCCCAGGTCGTAGGTCGTGCCCAGGTCGGCAAAGGTGTCTTCGTACTTGGCCTTGATCACCTGTACCTGACCGACGATATCTTCGCCCGGTGGAGGTAGAGGCAGTTCCAATGCGGCAACGGGGCCAGCCACACAGAAGGCGGCAAGCGTCAGGCAACGGGTGACGACAGGAAAGCGCGGCAACATCCGGAAAATCCTTCGCATGATCAACGAGTAAAAAAGTGATTGTACACCCGCCCCCGTGGCTGCGGGAGCGACAGCTGCATCAACGCAAGAAGGGGGCCGGGCGAGAACTTGCTGCCTTACAGCTCGAAACGCAACTCTGGCCAGATCGGCGGCGTGCCGCGCTTTTGCGATTCGAGGATTGCCCGGCACAACGGACACAGGCGCTGGTCCTGGAAAATGGTCCGGTCGACACTCGACCAGCGCGGTTGCGCAGGCAGCAAGGTGCCGCACAACGTGCGATCGGCTGAGCCGCCCAACTCCAGCTGACGCGTCACCAGATGCACCCGGACTTCCTGGCAGGCGAACAGGTCGAGCTGTTCGTCAGGCTCGATCAGTTGGTAGGCAAACAGGGACCAGGCGGGACGCGGCATCGGGGGCTCCAAATCGGGGGCGCCACATTAGCCGAAACACTGCCGGTAGAAAAGCGTCAAAGCAGCGGTTTTAGCGTCGGCCAGACATTTTCCAGCAACTTGCCCTGAGCAGCGACCGCAGGGTGGATGCCATCAGCCTGCATCAGCTCGGGATTACCGCCGACCCCTTCCAGAAAAAACGGCACCAGCGCCACGTTTTTTTCATTCGCGAGCTTGCGGTACACCTCGGCAAACGCCTGGGTGTAGCGCACGCCGTAATTGGGTGGCAGCTGCATGCCAAGCAACAGCACCTTGGCACCACTGGCCTTGGAGCTGTCGATCATCGAAGCAAGATTTTGTTGCAATTGCGTGGGCAGTTGCCCGCGCAGGCCATCGTTGCCGCCCAATTCGAGAATCACCAGCTCCGGCTTGTGCTCTGCAAGCAGCGCCGGCAGCCGCGCCTGGCCACCTGCACTGGTGTCGCCGCTGATGGAAGCATTGACCACCTTATCGTCGAAACCTTCGCTCTTGAGCCGCTGCTCGAGCAATGCCACCCACCCCTGCCGGGTATCCAGGCCGAAAGCCGCGCTGATACTATCGCCAACGATCAGGACTGTACCCGCCGCTGCGTTCTGGGCCATGCACATCAAGGCCAGGCCAGCACTCAAAAACCACACACGCATCGGATTCTCCATGGGCGCAAGCATTCTCACTGCGCGGAACCTTAGCAAAGTGGTTCCCAGCGCGGAAGGTGAACTGACCATCCTGCACGAACTCAGCCTGGAACTGAACAAAGGCGACAGCCTGGCCATCGTCGGCAGTTCCGGCTCCGGAAAATCCACCCTGCTCGGCCTGCTGGCCGGGCTCGACCTGCCCAGCAGCGGCGAGGTCACCCTGGCCGGCCGCAGCCTGGGCACATTGGACGAAGACCAGCGCGCCCGAATCCGCGCCGAGCATGTGGGCTTCGTCTTCCAGTCGTTCCAACTGCTCGACAGCCTCAATGCCCTGGAGAACGTGATGTTGCCCCTGGAGCTGGATGGCCGCCGTGATGCCCGCGAGCGTGCGACCGAACTGCTCCAGCGCGTCGGGCTCGGGCAACGCCTGAGCCACTCGCCTCGCCAGCTCTCCGGTGGCGAACAACAGCGGGTAGCCATCGCCCGCGCCTTCGCCGCCGAGCCTGACGTGCTGTTCGCCGACGAGCCGACCGGCAACCTCGACAGCCACACCGGTGAGCGCATCAGCGACCTGCTGTTCGATCTGAACAAGGAAAGCGGCACGACGCTGGTCCTGGTCACTCACGATGAACGCCTGGCCCATCGTTGCCGGCGCCTGATCCGCCTTGAAGCCGGCCTGCTGGTCGCCCCCCTGGAGCCTTGATGGCACGCCTGCCGCTGTTGCGCCTGTTCAGCCTTGCCATTCGCCAACTTCTGCGCGACGCCCGCGCCGGAGAACTGCGGGTATTGTTCTTCGCCCTGGTAGTGGCGGTAGCCGCCAGCACTGCCATCGGCTATTTCGGCGCGCGTCTCAACGGCGCGATGCTGCTGCGCGCCACGGAGTTTCTCGGCGCGGACCTGCTGCTGGAAAGCAGCTCTCCGGCAAGGACCGAACAGATCCAAAGCGGCCGGGAACTGGGCCTGCAACATGCGCAGGTGGTGGAGTTCTCCAGTGTGATCGCCACCGACAATGGCATCCAGCTGTCCAGTATCAAGGCCGCGGACGACGCCTACCCGCTGCGCGGTCAACTGAAAAGTGCCCCGGCCCCTTACGCGGCGGAAGAAATCGGCGGCGGTCCACAACCAGGCGAAGCCTGGGTCGAAGCCCGATTGTTGACCGCGCTGGACCTGAAAATCGGCGACAGCATCGACGTCGGGATGAAAACCCTGCGCCTGAGCCGGGTACTGACTTACGAACCGGATCGCGCCGGCAACTTCTATAGCCTGACACCCAGGGTACTGATCAACCTGAGCGACCTGAACGCCACCGGCGTGGTGCAACCCGGCAGCCGGGTCAGTTACAAGGAACTCTGGCGCGGCCCGGGAAGCGCCCTGGAAACCTATCGCCAATTGATCAAGCCTGGCCTGGCGGCCAATCAGCGCCTGCAGGATGCCCGAGATGGCAACCGCCAGATCGGCGGAGCCCTGGGCAAGGCGGAACGCTACTTGAACATGGCCAGCCTGGTGGCGGTGCTGCTGGCAGGCGTGGCAGTTGCCCTGTCCGCCGCGCGCTTCGCCTCCCGCCGCTTCGACGCCAGCGCGCTGCTGCGCTGCCTGGGCTTGTCCCGCCGGGAAACCATGCTGCTGTTCACCTTGCAACTGGCCCTGCTCGGCATCCTGGCCAGCATCGTCGGTGCGCTGCTCGGCTGGCTCGCCCAGCTTGGGCTGTTTTATCTGCTGCATGACCTGCTACCAACCGATGTGCCTCCCGGCGGATTGCTCCCCGCCGTCGCCGGTATCGGTACCGGCCTGGTGGCGCTTGGGGGGTTCGCCCTGCCGCCCTTGGCGGCGCTGGGGCGTGTCCCGCCCTTGCGGGTGTTGCGTCGTGACCTGCTGCCGATCCCCCCAAGCACCTGGATGGTTTATGGCGCCGCCCTGCTGGCCCTGGGCCTGATCATGTGGCGCCTGAGCCTGGATCTGCTCTTGACCTTCGCCTTGCTCGGTGGCGGCGTCATTGCCGCCCTGGTTCTGGGTGGATTACTGCTGCTGGCCCTGCAAAGTCTGCGTCGCTTGCTGGCCAAGGCGTCGCTGCCATGGCGCCTGGGTTTGGGCCAGTTACTGCGGCATCCCTTGGCCGCTGCCGGACAATCCCTGGCCTTCGGCTTGATCCTGCTATCGATGGCCCTGATTGCGCTGTTGCGTGGAGAACTGCTCGACACCTGGCAAAACCAGTTGCCCAAAAACGCGCCGAACTATTTCGCCCTGAATATCCTGCCCGCGGACAAGCAGGCCTTCACCGACAAGCTGGTGGCGCTTTCCGCCCCTTCCGCGCCGCTGTACCCGGTAGTACCAGGGCGGCTGATCAGCATCAACGGCGAACCGGTCCGGGAAATCGTCAGCAAGGACTCCAGTGGCGACCGCGCCGTACAGCGGGACTTGAGCCTGACCTGGGCCGCGGATCTGCCAGAAGGCAATAAGATCACCAGCGGCTCGTGGTGGGCGCAACAGCCCGAAGGGGATTTGCCTGGCGTCTCGGTCGAGGCCCAAGTGGCCGAAAGCCTGAAACTCAAACTTGGCGACCAGATGACGTTCAGCGTCGGCGGAGTCAATCGCGAGGCCAGGGTGACCAGCCTGCGGGAAATCAACTGGGACAATTTCCAGCCCAACTTTTTCATGATCTTTCAGCCGGGCACGCTGCGGGATTTGCCTGCCACTTACCTGACCAGCTTCTATCTGGCTGCGGGCCACGACCAGCAGGTGGTCGAGCTGTCCAGGGCCTTCCCGGCAGTGACCATCCTGCAAGTGGAGGCCTTGCTCGAACAACTGCGCAGCATCCTGGCCCAGGTCACCCTGGCCGTGGAATACGTGCTGTTGTTCGTACTCGCCGCCGGCATGGCCGTGCTGTTTTCCGGACTGCAGGCCACCCTGGACGAGCGTATTCGTCAGGGCGCCCTGCTACGGGCGCTGGGGGCGGAACGACAATTACTGGTCAAGGCCCGGCGTATCGAGTTCGGGCTGCTGGGAGCCGTCAGCGGGCTACTGGCCGCATTGGGATCGGAATTGGTGAGCCTGGTGCTCTATCGCTTTGCCTTCGACCTGCCCTGGCATCCACATCCCTGGCTGCTGCTCCTGCCCATTATCGGAGCTCTGCTGATCGGAGGTGCCGGTGTCTATGGAACGCGCCGGGCATTGAATGCCAGCCCGCTGACAGTACTTCGCGAGGGGTAAGCCCCTCGCAGGCAGGTCATTTCACGTATTCGATCTGATTGATCCACCAGCACATTTCTCCGCCGGGCGTCTGCACTATCGCCTCGTCGCCGACTTCTTTCTTCAAGAGTGCCCGGGCCATGGGCGAATCGATGGAGATGTAATCCTTCTGCCCGTATATCTCGTCATAACCGACGATACGGAAGCGCTTGGTTTCGCCCTCTTCGTTCTCGATATCGACCCAGGCGCCGAAGAACACCCGGCCCTCCTGCTCCGGCGAATACGACACGACCTTCATGTCTTCGAGTCGCTTGCGCAAGTAGCGAACCCGACGGTCAATTTCCCTCAGGAGTTTCTTGTTGTATTGATAGTCCGCATTTTCACTCCTGTCCCCCAGGGAGGCCGCCCAGGTGACTTTCTGCGTCACATCCGGACGCTTCTCCCGCCACAGGTAATCCAGCTCGTTTTTCAGAGCCTCGAAACCTTCCTGCGTAATGAGCTTGGTACTCAATTGGTTAAATCCCCCATGCAGAGCCTTATGAGCCAGTTCAGCATTATGGTTGAATCGAGACCTTGAGAACCAATGCTAGGCGAGATAAACCCACCTGCAGCACACCTCCTCACGGGGATACCCTATCCAGAATGAACAAGCCGATAACACTACCGCTTGGGCGTTGTACGAAAAAGCGGTCGCGCTTGGTCAATAGGGCATCAAACCCACGTGCGAATCCACATCAGAATGCACATATCTAAACCCGGATACGCCCCATCAGTCCTCTCCAGTTTGCGCCGTTTGACTGCACTATCCGCCTTTTCACACAGGTCAAATACGGCTTTATTGAAATACCCAACACACTAAAAAAGAGAACTGTAATTCCAGCAGAAGCGCTTTACTCATCATCGCTGAGCAATGTACTGGATATGCTATGCAGGCTATTATTGAAGGTCACCGTCTCATTGAAGCCTTTTACAATATTGCTGAGTTTCTTACGGGTGCTGGACAACTGCGTTAACCTTTCTACCAGCTCTGCATTTTTTTGCTGGATTCCGATGTCTCTCTTTTCCAGTTCGGCTGCGCGGATACTTTGCTTAGCGGAAATTTCATCAAGACGTTGCTGCTCAAGCTGCATTAGTTCAGAACGCCGGGCAACACTTCGCTCTCTGGACTCAACACTTTCAGCCAGCTGTTGAAGCGCAGCACTGCGTTCCGCAATCACTCGGGAATTATGCTCAGCGGACTTATCGATCGCGATCTTCTCTTGCTGAAGCTGACTTTGTAGCTGGCGCAGGTGCTCATCTTTTTCATGAAGTTTACGCTCTCGCTCTTGCAACTGTTCCTTCAAAAGCTCCAAAGCTTCCTGTTGTTTCACCGCAACCAATTTTTGCTGCGTCAACTCCTGCGCCATAAGTGCAAGATTCGACAAAGTGCTTTCCACATCAAGAAGTAGATGATCGGTATCCGCCCCCTGAAGCGCAGTTTCAGCCTCAGGAAGCGTCGCCATCAGAAACTGTGCTTCATCCAATGAGCTCTCTAAGGGAATTGGGCAATCAGCCACCTCATCCTGTGTTACATCCCCAGCAACTTGAGCGGATTGATCAATATCTGCGGTAGCCTGAACCTGCCTATCCATCAAAGTTGGAACACTGTCAGATATCGACAGGTCGAACTCATCACTCTGGATTAACTTCATCTCTTCCTCCGAGGCCAAATCGCGAACCACCTCCGCCAAGCCAGCCAATGTGCTCTGTATACCTTGGGACAGGCTTCCAATGTCGGCCTCCGAGTTGGCAGAGTGGTCAGCGACAACCTCAGGCGTCAAATGGCCAGACAAGGGAGCATCACTTTCAGAGGAGTCGACATATTTTTCGGTATTCGCAGTCAGCATTTCAGTCATATCGTGTTGAAAACTCTCGGTAAATAATGAAACATCAGTAAGAACCTTCTCTACTTCAGTCTCAGCTTCTTCTGTTTTTTGAGAGAGCTCTTCTGGATTTCCAATCGAAGCGAACCCGGATGGAGCACCATCGAGTGCATCGCCTCCAAGATCCTCAACGCTTCCTGGCGAGCAATGCTCATTCGAATCAGAAACCTCATCTTCTATACACTCCGCGACAGCCTGTGCAGCAGGAGTAGATTGAGAAGTCATCAAAATATAGGCATCGAGCGCAGGAACTCCGAGTTCAGCGCTGTCAATTGCAGGCAGGCAAGCAACCGAGGCTTCTGACGAGATAAGCTTCATCACCAGATTTTTCTTGATGGTGAGTGAACGATGATCCGATAGGTTTCCTGTCGGTATCACACAATCCTTAAGGTCAATCAGATGGTAAGGAATATCGGTACTACTACCAGCACCTTGCTGTCGCCCCTCAGGCAGGCTCGCATGGGTGACTATATCCTTGAAGACTTGAATAACCTGACGCCAATCTTCCTCGGCCTCAATCGAGCTCAGTGAATAACTCTTCCCCGCCTTATTTAGCATCGCCAGATAAACTCGCGACTCTCCAACTTCAGCCCCCTCATTCAAGCTATAAGCAAGAAAATTATGGCTCAGCATAGGAATTGCAAAGCTACAGAGCACCGCACCGTTCAGCACTTCCTGCTCTGCATTTTTAATGGAAATAGTTCGTAGCAGCATCACTGGCTCAGGCTCCGTTATATATATCGCAAGGAGCAAAAAATACACCTTACAACACCTACCCGGAAACCAGACATTTCCGATCCTCAAGTAGAACTATCCGATACCGTCGACAAGCCGCCGAATCACACAGCGACGAGAGTCACATTGAAATATCTTAAAAACATGACAGATAAAATTACTGCATCAATATTTCAGCTCAGATTTTACTTAAGAGGAATATTCAACCCTTTCTGCGGGCTGAGCTTAAACAGCCACCACTCATAATTCGACCAGAGCATGGTTATTCCTGCTGCCATCAGTATCAGGAGTGCTCCACCTACCCCTGTCAATATCAGTTGCTGCTGCCAGGCTAGAAAACACAACGCGATGCCAGCTGCCCCCGTCAACATAGCCAGAGAAGGGGCAAACCAATAAATGAAACGATCAAGACGCAAAAGCAGATTAAATAACCAGGAGCCTTTAAGCTGGGCCGGTCTAAAGATAATAACGTGCATGGAGAGCTAGTCTTTTCCAGATTAAAACTGTGCTCAACCATAACTTAGACACTCAATGACAACTATCAGATTCGTCTGATTTAGTTTTCAGAGTGCTCGGATAAAATACGAAAAGCACCCTCCACCTAAATATTGAGATGCCTTGCATGGGAAGTATCATCATCGTCGACGACCATCCGTTGATTCGACTCGCAATAAGAACCGTTCTGGAGCCTCATGAACACAACATCGTCGCCGAAGCGGACAATGGCGCGGACGCTGTCCAGTTGGTACGCAAGCATCTTCCGGACCTGCTCATCCTGGACTTGAACATACCCAACCTCGACGGGTTTTCCGTTATTTCCCACATAAAGTCCGCTGGACTGCCGATAAAGACGCTGGTGCTGACCTCCAGCAACTCCAAGAATTTCGCCTTGCGCTGTTTGCAGGCCGGTGCAGCCGGCTTCCTGTGCAAGAACGATAACCTGAACGAACTGGCTAATGCGGTAAAAGCCATCCTATCGGGGTATAGCTACTTCCCCGAAGATACGATCAGCACCTTGCAACAGAATACAAACGCCGCCTGCCAGGAAAGTGTCTTGATTGCCCAACTGACCGACCGGGAAATCACCGTCCTGAAACTGCTGGCAAGCGGCCTGAATAATCAGAAAATCGCGGATGCGCTGCTGATCAGCCACAAGACGGTGAGTACCTACAAGGTCAGGCTGCTAAAACGGTTCAACGTTTCCAATCTGGTAGCACTGGCGGAGCTGGCCAAACGCAACTCCGTCGTTTGAAGCCCTGATATCGATGGAGCCTTCAGCCAGGACTCAGAAGCCTCAGGAAACACCCACCTCGACAGCCGGATTGATCCCCTACGCTACTTACCTGCGGGTGATCAGCCCCTGTCGAGCCACGCGGGTCAGATGTCGGATGACTTCGGCGGCATTTTCCGCACTGGGGGCCTGTATCACCGCAAGGTCAAAACTGTCGTTGGCAAAACGTGCCAGGGACTCGCCATCTTCAATGAACTGGATCAGAAAGGCTGAAGGGCCTGTGCTGCGACGTGGCCAGCCATCGAGATAACGCAGCAGTGTCGGCTGGTGTGTGCCGCCAAGAAGAATTTTTGGATTGCGCTGAACAAGATTCGCCGTGATTGGCGCAAGACGTACGGGAGGGTGGAGTGCATTCATCGTGTCGTGTCTCTGCCTCAATTTTCTGCCGGGCAGGTGAGAGGCAACACCGAACCAGCGCTTTAGCGGTATTTCGAAGCCTGTAGAGCTTCTATCGGTGATATTCCGAATCACCTGGCGCCCCGCAAGTAGCTGTTTAAATCGGCGCATGGGCAATAATCCTAGAGAAGCCGACCGGGTAGTGTCAAGAATCCCCCACAACGAAATCAGCAACGAAAAAGGCCCGCTACAAGCGGGCCTTTGAGTGTTTGCCGGAAGTTACTTGGCAATCGCGGCATCGAGTGACAATTTGCCCGCGCCTTCGATCAGAACCGCAATGGTGCCGCCGAGCAGAGCCAGGGCGAACTCATAACCATTGTTCGCCATGAACAGGCCATTGCTGATGTGTACGGAGAAAATCGCCACCAGCAAGGTGAAGCTCAACCCCAGTGCGGCAGGACGTGCCAACAGACCGATAATCAGCGCCAGACCGCCAAAGAACTCGGTACCGCCCGCCAGCAACGCCATCAAATGCCCCGGCGCCAGGCCGATGCTCTCCATCCACTGTGCCGTCCCTGCCAATCCGTAACCGCCAAACAGGCCAAAAAGCTTTTGCGCGCCGTGTGCGGCGAAAATGATGCCGACAAAAACTCGCAGGACAGTCAGGCCATAGCCTGCACGGGTGCTCAGTACGGTTTTGATCAGTGTGCTCATGCTGTGTAGTCCTTTGTGGTGTTGGGTATTGGGTCGTTATATTAATCATAAAAATTCATGTTAAAAGTGCAAAAATAGCAAGATAACAATCTATTTTTTCGATTGCTTTCGTGAGACGACCTTACGCGCTTGCGGCTCCAACGATTCGCGTTCCCGGTCAAACGCCAAATAGTATTTGTTGACGCTATTAACATAGCTGACGGCGCCCATTCCGACCTGTTCCATGGCAATGCGCTCGACCTGGAAAAACCACTGATTGGGGTTCAGCCCGCGCCGCCGGGCTTCGGTGCGCATACCCTGCACACGCTCCGGCCCCATGTTGTAGGCCGCCAAGACGAACGCCATGCGCTCGCGCTCGTTGAGCTTGGGGCTGGAGAAGAACTTGCGCCGGATCAACGCCAGGTACTTGGCTCCGGCCAGCACATTGTTATCGAGGGTCTGAATGTTATTGACCCCTACCCGCTGGGCGGCTGACGGGGTGATCTGCATCAGGCCGGTTGGGCCGCTGCCGCTCCTGGCAGTGGGTTGCAACGACGACTCCTTGAAGGCCAGGGCCGCCAGGTTCAACCAGTCCATGCTCTGCGCATCGGCATGCTTCTGTAATACCGGGCGCAGCTTTTCCAGGCGCTGGCGGTCGGCCCGGGTCAAAGGGTTATGCACCTGATACAGGCGCCGATAGATACGCAAGAAGGCAACGTCCTGATCCGCCGGCGCCTTGTAGACCTTCAGGAAACGATCGATGCTCGCCCGCAGCATCGAGGCGTCGCGCCGCACGAACCAGTGCTCCTCGCCTGGCTCGCTGATGACCAGTTGCCGATCGAAACGCAGCTTCGGCAGGACCTTGCCCCAGCGCTCGGCAATGGGTTTCTCGACGATGGTCAGGTGAAAGATCCCGCCCTGGACCATTTCCAGGACATCTTCGACTGCCAGGCTCGGATCGACCCACTCGACCTTGATCGGCGCCAGCTTATGCAGCGCCAGCTTCTGATTGATCTGGCTCACCACCTCCCCGGCGGCGCTGCCTGTGGTCAGCGCCAGGGTCTTGCCGGAGAGTTGTTCAAGTCGGGTGTAGCGCCGCTCACCCTTGATTCCCACCAGCAGCAACGGCACGTTGCTGGCGACCGGCTCACTGGGGCTTACCGCTTGCCCCGGCAGCGCCTCCAGCAACTCTCCCGGAGCGACCAGGTCGCCCTCACCGCGCTGCAACGCACCGAGCAATTGATCCTTGGCTTTGGGGATGATCTTGAGGCTGATTTCCTGCCCGTCGCGGGCATGACCATTGAGGTACTGCTCAAAGGCGCGCAGGCGGTGGTATTCGACGCCGATGGCCTGGCCCTGGACTTCACCGGAGCTGTTGCGACTCTGGTTGACCAGCACCCGCAGGACTCGGCTGCTACGAATTTCCGCCAGGTCGCGGACCTTGCCCGCTACGGCGGCTTCCGGAGGGCCGGCCAAGCGCGCGACCGCCGGCAAGGGCAGCAGCAACGACAAGCACAACGCTAGCAAAACCGAGGGTCGCGTCATCCGCTCTCCGGGAAGAATACTGTCCGAGTTTTCGAGCACTGGCGAAAAATCGGGCGACAGAAACAGAGCGCCTAGAGCGCCGACAAGATGCGAAAGACTGGCACAACCTCGGCGGGCAAACCAACCGCGGCCTTTCTCCCGGCATCAAGAGACAGCTCCAACTCGTTGTAGTTCTTGGCTTTTCTTATAAATCTACAGCTCTGATATGCTTTCCGGCCGCAGGCGGAGATAGCACCATGCAACTCATCGATATCGGCGTCAACCTGACCAACCCGAGTTTCGCCGAAAAACATCGCGCAGTACTGGACCGAGCCTATGCCGCCGGTGTCTGCCAATTGGTGCTCACCGGCACCAGCGTCGAAGGCAGCGAACAGGCGCTCGAGCTGTCGCGGCAACTGGACGAAAGCGGCCGCCAACTGTTCTCTACCGCCGGTATTCATCCGCATTGCGCCAGCGACTGGAATGCCGACAGTGCCCAGCGCCTGCGCAGCCTGCTCAAGGAAAGCAGCGTCAAAGCCGTGGGCGAATGTGGCCTGGACTTCAATCGGGACTTCTCCCCTCGCCCGCAACAGGAAAAAGTACTGGAGGAACACTTGGCCCTGGCCGTTGAACTGCAACTGCCGGTCTTCCTCCACGAGCGCGACGCCAGCCAGCGCCTGCTGGAAATAGTCCGCGATTTCCGAGACCGCTTGCCGGCTGCGGTGGTGCATTGCTTCACCGGTGAACAGCGCGCGCTGTTCAACTACCTGGACCTCGATCTGCACATTGGCATCACCGGGTGGATCTGCGACGAACGCCGCGGCACTCACTTGCACCCTCTGGTACGAGAGATTCCCCGCGGCCGCCTGATGCTCGAAAGCGACGCCCCCTATCTATTGCCGCGCAGCCTGCGCCCCAAACCGAAGAACGGTCGCAACGAACCGGCCTACCTGACAGAGGTATTGCGCGAGGTGGCCCTGCATCGCGGAGAGAGCCAGGAAGAGCTGGCATCCCACAGTACCGCCAGCGCCCGAGCCTTCTTCGCCTTGCCCGAGATTGCTTGACGCATATCAAGATTTGACGCTCTGCATAGCGGCACAATAATGGCACCTTGCCAATACTGTTCCGCTTAATCAGAGAAGACCTTCCATGGGTGCCTGGCTCAGCAATATCTCACTGAAATACAAGTTCTGGGCGGTCAATGCAGTCGCCTTCGTGACCACCCTGCTACTGGTCCTGTACGCCGTCCAGCTGGAGCAACACGCGCGTAGCCAGGCCTCACAAAACAACGCCAGGGCCCAGGCCAACCTGCTCGGTGCATGGCCCTCCGGACAAGCGCTACCCAATGCTGAAAACCTGCTGGGCTTTGCTGCCGGCCAGATCCCCAGCCTCGACCAACGCTCCCTGCCAGAGTTGAGCAACGCCAATGGGTGGGTGGCCTTCGATGAAATGCCGCTGTTCGGCGAAAACCCGCTGATCGGCGCGTACGTGCTGTCCCGGGCCGATAGCCAACGGGTTGCGGTGCTTGCTCATGGGCCAAGCCTGCAACAGGTGTTCAGCGAACGCTTCAGCCAATACGCGGTGGCCGTGTTCATTCTGATGCTGGCGATGCTCGGTGCTTCGCAACTGTTGATCCGTTTCCTGCTCAGCCAACTGAACACCCTCAAGGATGTGATGCTGCATGTGGAGAAAACCGGCGACCTGTCGGCGCGCGTGCCGCTGTCGTGCACCGATGAGGTCGGCCAGATGGCCAATGCCTTCAACGCGATGCAGGCCGGTTACCAGCGGGTGGTCAACACCGTCGCCAACACTGCCCGGCAACTGGATATCGGCGCCGCGCGCCTGGCGTCGAGCATGAACGATGTGCGTCACGGCATGCTGGGCCAGCAAAGCGAAACCGATCAGGCCGCGACGGCGATCAACGAAATGTCCGCCACCGTCTATCACATCGCCCAGCACGCCGGTGCTACCCGGGATCGCTCCCAGGCCGCCGACGCCCTGGCCGGCAGTGGCCAGGAAGTGGTGGGACGCGTGCAGAAGTCCATCGCCGGGCTCTCCACCGGTGTGCAACAGACTGCCGAGATGATCCAGCGACTGGCCGAGGACAGTCAGAAGATCAATGGCGTGGTCAACGTGATCCACAGCATCGCCGAACAGACCAACCTGCTGGCGCTCAACGCCGCGATCGAAGCGGCGCGCGCCGGTGAAATGGGCCGGGGGTTTGCGGTGGTCGCCGATGAAGTACGCAACCTCGCCAAACGGGTGCAGACCTCCACCGACGAAATCACCCGGATGGTCTCCGCCCTGCAGGCCGGCACCCGCGACGCGGTGGACTTCATGCAGGAAAGCTCGTTCAAGGCAGACGATTGCGTGCAGCAGGCACAGGAAGCCGGCGCAGCGCTGGCGGAAATCACCGCGGCCGTAGCGCAGATGCGTGAAAGCAATACCCAGATTGCAGTGGCGGCCGAGCAGCAAAGCCAGGTGGCGGAAGAAATGAATCGCGCCGTGGTGAGTATTCGCGACGTCACCGAAAACACCGTGCAACAGACCGTCGACTCGGCGACCACCAGCAACGAACTGGCGACCCTGGCCGGAGAGTTGAGCAAGGCCATCGGTCAGTTGAAACTTTAAAACCGCGAGTTTCGTTGCGGCAGGATCAGCCTCCCTGCCGCGGCGAAACCCTTGCCAAGCTATCGCCCCCATAGCCAGCCTTGATTCGCCGAAGCCCCACGCGAGACCTATCCTTGATACATAGCTTTCTACGAATCAAGGATCACCGTCATGGGTAAACGTCACCCCAACCTCCCCGCCTGGCAATGGCGCTCCTACCCGCATAACCACCGCAACCCGACCAACCTGGTGTTGCACCTGATTGCGGTGCCGCTGTTCATCGTCGGCTTCCTGTTGCTGGTTTCAGGGGTATTCGGCTTGAGCTTCACCAACGTCGCCATCGGCGTGGTTGGCCTGATTGCAGCCTTGGGCCTGCAGCGCCACGGCCACAGCCTGGAGGCGCAAGCCGCCGAACCGTTCAGTGACCGTAAAGATGCAGTCCAGCGCCTGCTGGTGGAACAATTCGTGACCTTTCCACGCTTCGTTCTCAGCGGCGCCTGGTGGCGTGCCTGGCGCGAACGCCACCGGCATTGAGAGGGTGTCAGCCGAAGATGGTTACCGTCTGCCGGCTGAGTGCGATCAACTGACCTTCCGCGCTCCAGAGTGCCGCGGCCGCATGGCCATAACCATCACGGGCATGCTCGATATGCACCCGGTACTTGCACCAGTCCAGGGTGCTCAGCGCCAGCAGCGGCTGCACGAATTCAATGGTCCAGGTCAGGGTGCTGCCGGGAACGACACTGGTCAGATGCGGCAACAGGGCCGGCGGCCAGGCGTCCACCAATGCAAGGATATGCGCTTCGGTCAGGGGTTCTTCCTTCACGTCGCCACGCAGGCGCACCCAGCCGCCCATGTCTCGCGACTTGTTGCCGGTGAACGGCATGCCACCGATGCTCCAGCGCATTGCCAGATGGCGCATGAACTCCGGCGTCACATCCTTGACGTAAGGCAGCTCCGGGCATTCATCCCAATGTTTCATGGCAGGCGCTTCCTCGGCGACAACCGCCACCTCGGACGGCCGAGAGGCACCAAAACTACCCTGCACCAGAGTCACCACCTGACCGTCCTGCACCGCACGCCCCAGCACCTGGCTGACGGCCTTGCCCTCGCGCAGCACCTCGACTTCAAAGCTGACCGGCACATCGGGGGTGACCGGACCGACAAAGGTGATCGCCAACGAACGCACCGGACGCTCGGCGGGGACTTTTACGCGCATGGTTTCATACTGCAAAGCCGCTACCAATCCGCCGAAACTGGCCCGCCCCTGCGCCCACTCGGTTGGAATCGACAGTTCCAACGGATGTTGGCGGACGGCATCGAGCAAATCGGAAAAGCGCATGAACACCTCTGGTCAAAGGAAAGATTCGAGGATCTTAACCAGCAGCGCATAAGGGTAAAGCACTTATTCCCGCCAAAAAGACTGACAGATAAGCCGCCAGACGCCTTTCAGCTCCGGAAGCAGGCAGAGCTCAGCTTGTCGAGTACCCGATCGGCACGGGCTTCGGCCTTGTGCATGGTGGCGTGCCAGACCGGAACACAAGGCAACAGGTCCGCCTGCCGTTCGGCCTGGGCTAGCCATTGCCAGCAATCATGCCAGTCGCCCAGCGCGCCCTGTGCAGCCTTCAAATGCGAGACCGCCTTGGGCGACAGTTCGGCAAGTTCGGGGTAAGCCTCGGCGGCGTAGCGCACACGTTTGATCAGCAGGCGTAAACGGTGCCGGTCATGAGCCGGGTCATGCAGGGCCTGGTCCAGTGCTTTCCATTGCTTGGCCAGGCGCTTTTCAATGCGCTTGCGCAAACCGCGCAACAGTTCCTGATGTTGCGCCGCCCGCAGGAAGCGTGGGAAGGCATCCAGCACCAGCAGCAATTGCTTGAGTTCAGCGCCTGTCGCCACCGTCCGATACTCGTCCGCCAGGCCCGTGGTGCGGCGCTCCGCGGCCTGATGGTAGTCATGCTGATGCAGGTACGCGGCCAGGACCTCGCGGTCGCGTAACGGTGTTGTCAATTGCCCGACCGCCGAGGCGGCCGCTTCCAGTTGCTCGACACCGGGCAAACCACGCAGTGCTCGCAACAGGCTGCGCAAGCGGCGCACCGTGGTACGCAGATCGTGCAGCGCCTCGGGGTCGGTCACCGCCTGCAAACGCGCCTGGCACGCCAGCAAGCGCACCTCCAGCCCCAACACCTGAGCCACCAACTGATCAACCAAGGCAGACATCATTGACTCCCGAAACGAATGACCCGGCCCGCAGCACAAAGACTGCGGCCGGGCCCTGGCATGACTGGCAGGCGCGACCAAGGCGCCTGCGAGACGGAAACTGAAGAGCGCTCTTCAGTCTAGCGGCAAACGGCGACCTTGCGATCAGCGGCCGGCGCGCGACTCACGAATATAGAAACGGGCCTTCTCGGCTTTTCTGGTGCAGCCCTCGAAGGCTTCGAATTGCTGCTGGGTCTTGGCCCCGGTCAGCAGCGACAGGGCTTTGGAATAACTGACCGTTCCCGCAAAACCTTCGGCCTTGGCCAGATCCAGTTCATGCCAGGCCGCATCCAGTTGCGTACCGCAGCTGTCGCGATAGGCGGTCTTGCCAGCACAACCACCAAGTACCAATGCAATCAACGGCAGACAGATCCAGGCTTTCATCAATGACACCTCAAAGTAGGGGGGAAACAGTCTTGAACAAAAAAAAAATCGTGAACCTAAGACGATCGCCGCCGCTAAAAGTGCCTTGGCCCGTCAAGGGAAAATATAGTCGCGCGAGCATAACCTCATGCGGCAAGACAGTGGAAAAATCCCTTTGCCCAAGGCCCGGGCAGGCATCAGTGATTGAACCGAAACCCTCGATGGGTGCATTGTGGAAACCTGTCTGGCGAAGGATCGGGTCATGAAGAAGCGTGTCGCACTGGTCCTGGGCTCTGGTGGTGCCCGGGGTTACGCCCACATCGGGGTGATTGAAGAAATCGAAAGACGTGGTTACGACATTGCCTGTGTCGCAGGTTGTTCCATGGGGGCCGTGGTCGGTGGCATCTACGCCGCCGGCAAACTGGACGACTACCGCAGCTGGATCGAAAGCCTGGACTATCTGGATGTGCTGCGGCTGGTAGACGTCAGCTTTCGCCTGGGGGCGATACGCGGAGAGAAAGTATTCGGCCAGATCCGCAAGATCGTCGGCGAAATCAATATCGAAGACCTGCGCATCCCTTACACCGCTGTGGCCACCGATCTGACCAACCAGCAGGAAATCTGGTTCCAGGAAGGCTGCCTGCACCAGGCCATGCGGGCTTCGGCGGCGATCCCCAGCCTGTTCACCCCGGTCATGCAAGGCAACCGCATGCTGGTGGACGGCGGCCTGCTCAACCCGCTACCGATCGTCCCGGTGGTCTCCAGCCACTGCGACCTGATCATCGCCGTCAACCTCAACTCGACCAACCAGCGTCGTTACCAGTTGCCGGTGATCCAGCGCCCCGCCGCCTTCAAGAGCCGCTTCGACAGCCTGATCAACTCCCTGGGCTCGCACCTGCCCTTTCGCCGCAAGCAAGCCGAACAACTGCTGCTGCTCGAACAGGAAGCCCTGCGCAGCGAGGCGGCCGACATCGGCAACCCCTGGATCGAATCCGCCGAGCCCGAGGCCCAGCAACCGGCCGCGGCTCCGGAAACCGACGGCGCCCCGAAATCGGCCACCGGCTCGTTCATTATCGATAACGTCGGCCCCGCGTCCCTGCTGGACCTGATCAACCAGAGCTTCGAGGTGATGCAGACCTCGCTGGCGCAGTACAAGATCGCCGGCTACCCGCCGGACATCCTGATCAACGTGCCCAAGCGGGTGTGCCGCTTCTTCGAGTTCTACAAGGCTCCGGAGCTGATCGCACTGGGACGGGAGATTGCCAGCGACACCCTGGACCGCTACGAGAACGAGCTGAATTGAAAGAGGGCCGCGAGCCCGCTCACTCCTCCGCCCCCAGTAACCGGTACCCCACGCCAGCCTCGGTCACGATAAAGCGTGGCCGGGTCGGATCGTCCGCCAGCTTCTGCCGCAGATGGCCGACCACGATACGCAGGTAGTGACTGTCCTCAGTGTGCGTCGGCCCCCAGATATCCTTGAGCAGTTGCTGCTGGGTGATCACCCGGCCCGGGTGCCGCGCCAGTTGCGCCAACACAGCGTATTCCTTGCGCGTCAGCGCCACTTCGGCACCGTCGAGCAATACACGGCGATACGCCAGGTCCACGGTCAGCGGGCCGAAATTCAAGGCCGCTTCCTGCGCTTCGCCGACGGGCGCCTGGCGCAACAAGGCACGAATACGCGCCAGGAACTCCTGGATGCCAAAGGGCTTGGTCACATAGTCGTTGGCGCCACCGTCCAGCGCTTCGACCTTCTGCCCTTCGCTGGCCCGCACCGACAACACCAGCACCGGTACACCCGACCACTCGCGAAACTCGCGCAGCACCTGCTGGCCGTCCATGTCCGGCAGGCCGAGGTCGAGTACCAGCAGGTCCGGCTTGTTCAACGCCGCCTGGGCCAGGCCTTCGTTGCCGGTGCCGGCTTCAAGCACTTTGTAGCCCTGGGACACCAGGCTGATGCGCAGGAATTTGCGGATCTGCGGTTCGTCATCGATGACCAGGATGGTCGCGGTCTGGCTCATGGTTTCGGTTCAAGGCAAATAAGTGGCGCAAGAGTAGCGCAGGCGTCGCTGTAGATTGTAAAGAACATGGGCGGCCCTCCTGGCCTCGTTGGGTTGACGCTTTTTACCGGCACTCAGGCCTCTCCTTCAAGCTCGGGTTGCGCCTGCAGCGGCAGGCACAGGGTGATGCAGGTGCCACGCCCCTCGATCCCCTCGCCCACCGTAATGCGCCCACCATGGGCACCGACCATGCCCTGACAGATCGCCAGCCCCAGGCCGGTACCCTGCCCGCCGCGATCGCCGCGTGCGGCGGTGTAGAACATGTCGAAAATCCGCGGGCGATCCTCCACCGGAATACCCGGCCCTTCGTCGCTCACGGCAAACAGCAACTCGGTGTCGCTGGTCCCGACGCTCAGTTGCAAGCGGCCGTTGGCTGGCGAAAAACGCGCAGCGTTTTCCAGGACATTGATCAGCGCCTGTTCGATCAGCGCCGCATGCACGAAAAGCAACGGCAGTTCGGCCGGCAGGTCGGTGCTGACCCGCAGCGGCGCCAGCACCACCCGCAGGCGATTCAGCGCACTGCCAACGATATCGGCTGGCGCTACCCAGTCCCGCGCCAGCTTCAATGACCCATGCCCGAGACGGGTCATGTCCAGCAGATTCTGAATGTAGCGATCCAGGCGCTCGGCCTCATCACGCGTGCCTTCGAGCAGTTCACGCCGGTCTTCCAGGGGGATCGCCTCCCCCAGCGCCAGCAGGCTGTCGATGCTGCCGCGCATCGAGGTCAGCGGCGTGCGCAAGTCATGGGACACCGAGGCCAGCAGCGCACTGCGCAACTGCTCGGTTTCGCCGTGCAGGCGCGCCGCTTCCAGGTCCTCGGCCAACTGTGCCCGGGCCAAGGCCTGGGCCAGGGGCTGGCTCAAGGCGCTCAACAGGCGTCGACGCTGAGCGTTGAGTTCCTCGCCCTCCTTCGGGCAGACCCCGAGCAAACCCAGCGGACCTTCATCGACGGATAACGGCCACCACCACCAGCGGCCGAACGGCAGGGTTCCAGTGCCCATCCCCGCCGGTTGATCGTGTTGCCAGGCCCAGTCGGCGGCAGCCCGCTCGGACTCGGAAAACTGCAAGGGCCCGCCCGTCTCGACCTTCCAGCCACCCTGCCCGTCGCGATTGAGCAGGCACAGCTGCAATTCCTTCCAGCCATTGAGATGCTGCGCCGCGGCACTGACCACCGCCTGCCGGTCGGTAGCGGCGGTGAGTTTGCGCGACAGGTCCAGCAGCTCGCTGGTTTCTTCCTGGGTATCGCGCAATGCCTGCAATTGCCGACGCTGGCGCGCCGCCAGGTTGCCGGTCAGGGCCGCCATCAACAGGAAGAACAGCAGCGTCAGCACGTCTTCCTCGCGCTGGATGGCGAAGGAGAACGTCGGTGGAATGAACAGGAAATCGTATGTCAGGAATGACAGGGCCGCACACACCAGCGCCGGCCCGAGACTGCTGCGTACTGCCACCAGCAGCACCGCGGCGAGGAACACCAGGGAGATATTCGGCAACGCCAGCACACTCGCCACTGCCCACGACAGCCCCGACGCCAGGATTGTCGCCAACACCGCCAGGGCGTAGTCGAACCAGACCAGCGAACGTTCCACCCGCAGGCGCGGCTGGCCGGGTTCATCCTCGCTGTCGAGCACGTTGATTTCCAGACCCTGGGCGTTGCGCAGCAGGCGCGCCGCCAGACCGCCACCGAACAAACGGCGACGCAGGCGCTTGCGTGACTGCCCCACCAGCACCAGGCTGGCGCGCCGCTCCGCGGCATGCTGGATCAGGGTTTTCGCCACCTCGCCGGCCCGCAGCAGGACCACCTCGCCACCGAGGCGCTCGGCCAGTTGCTGGGCGCTTTGCAGGCGCTGGCGGGATTGCTCGTCGGGAACTCGGCCGTTATCCACATGCACCAGGCTCCAGGGCAGATGCCGCCGCCGGGCGACATGGCTGGCATGGCGCACCAGGCGCTCGGCCTGGGCATCGCCGTCGACCCCTACCAGCAAGCGCCCGCGCACCGCTGGCGCGGCCTGCCCGAGCTTGCGATAACCCTGGGCCAGGTCGTCGTCGACCTGCGCCGCCGCGGCCTGCATCGCCAACTCGCGCAGCGCCGTGAGGTTGGTCTGGGTGAAGAACGCATCGATCGCCGCGCGGGCCTGCTCCGGCACATACACCTTGCCTTCGCGCAGGCGCTCCAGCAGTTCTCGTGGTGGCAAGTCCACCAGCAGCAATTCGTAGGCTTCCTGCAGCACCCAGTCGGGCAAGGTTTCGCGGACCTGCACCCCGGTAATGCCGCGAACCTGATCGTTGAGGCTTTCCAGGTGCTGCACGTTGACCGTGGTGAAGACGTCGATACCGGCCGCCAGCAACTCCTGGATATCCTGCCAGCGCTTGGCGTGCCGGCTGCCTGGGGCGTTGGTGTGGGCCAGCTCGTCCACCAGTACCAGCTTGGGTCTGGCCTTGAGCAAACCGTCGAGGTCCATCTCTTCGAGCATCACCCCGCGGTATTCGGAACGCACCAGCGGCTGTTGCGGCAAACCGCCGAGCAAGGCTTCGGTTTCCGCCCGGCCATGGGTTTCAACCACCCCGGCCAAAACCTTCACCCCCTGGCGCAATTGCGTGTGCGCCGCCTGCAACATGGCGTAGGTCTTGCCGACGCCCGGCGCGGCGCCGAGGAAAACCTTGAGCCGGCCGCGGCCGTCGTGGGACAGATCGGCTAACAGGGCATCGGCGCGGCCGGAATCACTCATGCATTTTTCTCTCTGGACTCAAATCATCGACATACAGACTTGTAGCAGCTGGCTACAGGGCGAGCTTTTCCAGCGCCATGTTCAAGGCCAGCACATTCACCACCGGCGGGCCGACCAGAGGCTGCTCGACATGAGCGTCCACCAGTTGCTGCAGCGTGGCGACCGGCAGGTTACGCGCCGCCGCGACCCGCGCCAGTTGATAGTTAATCGCCGCCGGTGGCAAGTGCGGATCCAGGCCGCTGCCCGAAGTCGTCAGCAACGCCAGCGGTACCGGCCCCTGCCCTGGTACCACCAGCTTGTTGGCGTCGTCGATCACACGGGTGGCCAGCGCCGGGTTGCTCGGCGCCAGGTTGCTCGCACTGCTGGACACCGTGGCAAAGGCCCCGGCCGATGGACGCGGGTGGAACCAGCTGTCGCCGCTGAAGTCCTGGGCGATCAGGGCCGAACCACGGACCTGGCCCACGCCATCGAGCACCAGGCTGCCATTGGCCTGTTTCGGGAACGCCACCTGGGCCACGCCGGTGACCACCAGCGGATAGGCCACGCCCGTGATCAGGGTCATCAACACAATCAGGCTCAGGGCCGGACGCAATACAGTGGACATCATCAAATCCTCGATTCGGTTAACAAGTTCACCCCAAACGCTGCAGGAGCCGGCCTGCTGGCGGTGCATCAGTGACACCGCCTCGCCAGTAGGCTCGCGCCTCCAGGGATGCGGTTACACCAGGTGCAAAGCCGTCAGCAGCATGTCGATCAACTTGATGCCCAGGAACGGCACCAGGATCCCGCCCAGGCCATAGATCAGCAGGTTGCGGCGCAGCAGATGGGCCGCGCTGGCCGCCTGCACCCGCACCCCGCGCAGGGCCAGCGGAATCAACACGACAATGATCAGGGCGTTGAACACGATCGCCGAGAGGATCGCGCTCTGCGGGCTGCTCAGTTGCATGACGTTGAGCACGCCGAGCTGTGGATAAATCGCCGCGAACAGCGCCGGCAGGATTGCGAAGTACTTGGCGATGTCGTTGGCAATGGAAAAGGTGGTCAGGGCGCCACGGGTCACCAGCAGCTCCTTGCCGATCTGCACCACGTCCAGCAGCTTGGTCGGGTCGCTGTCGAGGTCGACCATGTTCGCCGCTTCGCGCGCCGCCTGGGTGCCATCGTTCATCGCCATGCCGACGTCGGCCTGGGCCAGCGCCGGGGCGTCGTTGGCGCCGTCGCCGCACATGGCGACCAGGCGGCCGTCGTTCTGTTCGTGGCGAATGCGCGCCAGCTTTTTCTCCGGCGTGGCTTCGGCCAGCACGTCGTCCACCCCGGCCTCCGCAGCAATGGCGGCGGCGGTCAGCGGGTTATCGCCGGTCACCATCACAGTGCGGATCCCCAGCTTGCGCAGCTCGGCGAAACGCTCGCGGATACCGGGCTTGACCACGTCCTTGAGGTGAATGGCGCCAAGCAGCTTGCCCTCGGCGCACACCAGCAACGGCGTGCCGCCACTCTGGGCGATCTTGTCGATTTCCCGGGACAACGCCGGAGCCAGGTCGCCACGTTGCAGACCGACGAAAGCCAGTACCGAATCCACCGCGCCCTTGCGATAGACCCGCCCCTGATAGTCGACACCAGACAGCCGGGTTTCAGCACTGAACGGCACGGCGGTCAGCGCATCGGCGCCCGGCTCGGGCTGTGGATAAAGCCCGCGCAGGTATTCGACGATGGACTTGCCTTCCGCCGTGTCGTCCGCCAGCGAGGCCAGCAAGGTGGCCTCGGCCATTTCCTGGTGGTTGACCCCAGGCGCCGAGTGGATGGCCGCGCAACGACGGTTGCCGAAGGTGATGGTGCCGGTCTTGTCCAGCAACAGCACATGCACGTCACCCGCCGCTTCCACCGCGCGACCGGATTTGGCGATCACGTTCAGCCGTACCAGGCGGTCCATCCCGGCGATCCCGATGGCCGACAGCAAGCCACCGATGGTGGTCGGAATCAGGGTCACCAGCAACGCCACCAGGAACACCAGCGGCAGGCTGCCATTGGCGAAGTGAGCGAACGGCTGCAGGGTCACGACCACAATCAGAAAGATCAGGGTCAGGCCGATCAGCAGGATGTCCAGGGCCACTTCGTTGGGGGTCTTCTGGCGCTTGGCGCCTTCCACCAGGGCGATCATGCGGTCGAGGGTCGATTCGCCCGGATTGCTGGTAATGCGCACCAGCAACCAGTCGGACACCAGGCGCGTATTGCCGGTCACGGCCGAGCGATCGCCGCCGGACTCGCGAATGACCGGTGCCGACTCGCCGGTGATCGCCGCTTCGTTGACCGCGGCAATGCCTTCGATGACTTCACCGTCACCGGGGATCATTTCCCCGGCCTCTACACGCACCACGTCGCCTTTGCGCAGATTGGCGGCAGGGATCACCTGGAAGCTGCCATCGGCTTTCTTCAGGCGTGCACTCAGGCCTTCGCTGCCGGCCTTGAGGCTGTCGGCGCGGGCCTTGCCACGCCCTTCGGCCAGCGCTTCGGCGAAGTTGGCGAACAGCACGGTGAACCACAGCCAGAGAGCGATCTGCGCGGCGACGAAGGTTGGCACCGCAGTGTCCGGCACAAGGCACAGTACTGTGGTCAGGATCGCGGTCAGCTCGACCACCAGCATCACTGGCGAACGTTGCAGCTGGCGCGGGTCGAGCTTGACGAAGGCCTGTACCAGCGCCGGACGCCACAGGGCTGCGATCGAGGTTTTCTGTTGCTCGTCGGTCGTGTGTTTCGAGGCCACGGTTTTAGCGCCGGGCATTTTTTCAGTTACAGCCTTCTTGGAGGCAGGAACAGGCATATTCATCATTAAGTCCTCAGCCCTTCATTCCAAAGGCAGCCAAGCTCAAGTGGTCGGCAATCGGGCCCAGCGCCAGGGTCGGCAAAAAGGTCAGCCCGCCCACCAGCAAAATGGTCATGGTCAGCAGCGTGACAAACAGCGGGCCATGGGTCGGGAAGCTGTTCTGGCCGATCGGCGCGGTCTTTTTCAGCGCCAGGCTGCCAGCCAGGGCCAGCACCGGCAGGATGTAGCCGAAGCGGCCGATCAACATGCCCAAGCCCAGCATCAGGTTGTGGAACGGGGTATTGGCGCCCAGGCCGGCGAAGGCCGAACCGTTGTTGGCGCTGGCCGAGGTGTAGGCGTACAGCAACTGGCTGAAACCATGGGCACCGGGGTTGCTCACAGCTGCCACCGGCCCCGGCAGGCTCGCGGCGATAGCACTCAGTACCAGCACGCCGACCGGCATCACCATCAGCGTCACCACCAGCAATTGCACTTCCTTGGCCTGCAGCTTCTTGCCCAGGTATTCCGGGGTGCGCCCGATCATCAGGCCGGCGAGGAACACCGCGATCAGCACGTTCAGCAACATGCCGTAGAGGCCCGCGCCGACGCCGCCGAAGATCACTTCGCCGACCATCATGTTGATCAGCGCGACCATGCCGCTCAGCGGGCTGAGGCTGTCATGCATGCCGTTGACCGAACCGTTGGAGGCCGCGGTGGTGGTCACCGACCAGAGCACGGTGGCGGTGGTACCGAAGCGCGCTTCCTTGCCCTCGAGCGGCGCGGTCTGCTCGACCGCGACATTGTTCAGGGTCGGGTTGGGCTGGTACTCGGCCCACAGCGAAGTCGCGCCGCCGATCAGGAACAGCGCCAGCATGCAGGCGATGATCGCCCGGCTCTGGCGCAGGTCCTTGACGTAGTGGCCGAAGGTGAACACCAGGGCGACCGGGATCAGGATGATCGAGGCCACCTCGAACAGGTTGCTCCAGGCCGTCGGGTTCTCGAACGGATGCGCCGAGTTGACGCCAAAGAAGCCCCCGCCGTTGGTGCCCAGTTGCTTGATGGCGATCTGGCTGGCGGCCGGGCCCAGTGGAATCACCTGATCGACGCCTTGCAAGGTCACGGCGTGGACATACTGGGCGAAGGTTTGTGGTACGCCCTGCCAGACCAGGAACAATGCCAGCAGCAGGCACAGCGGCAGCAGGCCGTAGAGGGTGGCGCGGGTCATGTCGACCCAGAAGTTGCCCAGGGTCTGCGCCGAGCGCCGGCCGATGCCGCGGCACAGGGCAACCAGCACGGCCAGGCCGGTGGCGGCGCTGACAAAGTTCTGCACGGTCAGGCCGATCATCTGGCTCAGGTAGCTCAGCGAGGCTTCACCGCTGTAGGACTGCCAGTTGGTGTTGGTCATGAAGCTGACCGCGGTGTTGAACGCCAGCGTCCACTCCTGCCCCGGCAGGTTCTGCGGGTTGAGCGGCAAATGGTCCTGGAACAGCAGAATCGTGAACAGCAACAGAAAGCCGGCCAGGTTGAACGCAAGCAAGGCCAGGGTGTACTTCTGCCAGCTCTGCTCGCTCTGCGCATCGACGCCCGAAAGCCGGTAACAGGCGCGCTCCACCGACCCCAACAGCGGCGTCAGCCAGGTACGCTGGCCCTCCATCACCTTGTAGTAGAACCGCCCCAGGAAAGGCGCTGGCAGCAGCACCAGGGCAAAGAAGCCGAGGATCAGCCAATAGTCATAACTGTGCATAGCCGCTCCTAGTTCCGATCCGCGCGCAACAGCGCAACCAGCAGATAAATGAACAGCCCCACTGCCAGCAGCAGGGACACCCCGTCCAGAACGCTCATGGAATCTCTCCGTCGTACGGCAATCGCCGCGTGTGGGGCATTGTCCGCAGGGAGGCTGTAAAGGAACGAGATCGAGGGCGTGGGCGGCGCATAAAGAAAGCGTAAAGAAAGGCTTTACGCGGGATTTACACCGGCAATCGGCGTGACCTGGGGAGGAGACGGCAGCCATCGCGGGAAGTCTTGCTGCAACGGCAGGCACAATCCATGAAAGAACATGCCCGGACGCCGCCCTTCTCTGTTGCACGGCTGTGCACCAATCCAGACACCTTCAGCCCAGAAACAACTGGAAACATCCTCGATACGACAGCTTCTGGCGCTTTACGACGCCCGTTTTCGCTCTGGCATGAGCGGTGCAGTGAGCAACCTCGAGCACTTCTTTCCGTTCCGGGAGCCACGCATGAACACACAACTCAAACCAACGCTGGGCACGCTGCATTTATGGGGGATCGCGGTCGGGCTGGTGATCTCCGGGGAGTACTTCGGCTGGAGTTATGGCTGGGGTGTCGCCGGCACCCTGGGCTTTCTGCTGACCTCACTGATGGTCGCGGCCATGTACACCTGTTTCATCTTCAGCTTCACCGAGCTGACCACCGCCATTCCCCATGCCGGCGGGCCCTTTGCCTACAGCCGCCGGGCCTTTGGTGAAAAAGGCGGGCTGATCGCCGGACTGGCGACCCTGATCGAATTCGTCTTCGCGCCACCGGCCATCGCCCTGGCGATCGGTGCCTACCTGAATGTGCAGTTCCCCGCCCTGGACCCGAAGCATGCGGCGGTCGGTGCCTATATCGTGTTCATGGGACTGAACATTCTCGGGGTCAAACTCGCCGCCACCTTCGAGCTGGTGGTCTGCGTACTGGCGGTGGCGGAACTGCTGGTGTTCATGGGCGTGGTCGCGCCGGCCTTCAGCTTCAGCAACTTCGCCCTCAACGGCTGGGCGGGTTCGGACACCTTCGGCGCGCCGGCGATTGCCGGGATGTTCGCGGCGATTCCATTCGCCATCTGGTTCTTCCTCGCCATCGAAGGCGCAGCCATGGCCGCCGAGGAAGCCAAGGATCCGAAACGCACCATCCCCAAGGCCTACATCAGCGGCATTCTGACCCTGGTGCTGCTGGCCATGGGCGTGATGTTCTTCGCCGGCGGCGTGGGCGACTGGCGCACCCTGTCGAACATCAACGACCCGCTGCCCCAGGCCATGAAAGCCGTGGTCGGGGACAACTCCGGCTGGCTGCACATGCTGGTATGGATCGGCCTGTTCGGCCTGGTGGCGAGCTTCCACGGCATCATTCTTGGCTACTCGCGGCAGTTCTTCGCCCTCGCCCGCGCCGGCTATCTGCCGGCGTCGCTGGCCAAGCTGTCGCGCTTCCAGACGCCACACCGCGCCATCATCGCCGGCGGCCTGATCGGCATCGCCGCCATCTACAGCGATGGCCTGATCAACCTGGGCGGCATGACCCTGACCGCGGCGATGATCACCATGGCCGTATTCGGCGCCATCGTGATGTACATCATGAGCATGCTCAGTCTGTTCAAGCTGCGCAAAGTCGAGCCGCACCTGGAACGCACCTTTCGCGCCCCGGGCTACCCGCTGGTCCCGGCCATTGCCCTGGCGCTGGCCGTGGTCTGCCTGGTGGCCATGGCCTGGTTCAACAGCCTGATCGGCCTGATCTTCCTCGGTTTCATGGCCGCCGGTTTCGTCTACTTCCAACTGACCGCACAACTGCGTGCCAATGCGCCAGCGGATGCGATGCTGACCGGGCTCTGAGTGAGTAGCATGCCTCTGTCATTGGCTTGCGTAGCCGCACGGAAGATTGATGCAAGAGAGGTTACCGGGGCAGATCGGGCCTACAATGGAACCACTGCGAAACGCTGTAACTCGAAGTGGTATGGCAGCTTGACGGGCGAAACTCCTCGCCCGCCGGTATGCCCTCAAGGAGAGCCCTATGCCCTGGTATGCCTGGTTGATTCTGATCGTTGCAATCGGCTCGATCGTCGGCGGTCTGATGATGTTGCGCGACACCGCCAACAAGGTGGAACTGACCGATGAGCAACGCAAGCGCGTTGCTGAGCGCAACGCGGAAGCGGACGCCAAGGACGCGCAGGACCGCTGACTGGATAACCCGATCGAACAGCCCCGCCCTTCACACAATGGCGGGGCTTTTTATTTCCTCAACGGCATTATTTCTCCCAGGCTGCCTTGGTGATCTGCAGGCCATGCAAGCCTTTGTAGGCAGCCCGCTCTGGCTGGCTCCAGCCTTCGAGCAACGCCTCGTCGAGCCGATAGATTTCCACGCCCAATGGCCGGCAGACACTGAGCGGGTCCTGGGCCTCCGGCCCCCACATGGGCAACGACAGGTCGCCGCCCGGGCAGGTCGACAGCGCACACAACAGATCGATTTCGGCAAAGAACTCCAGGTAATCGCCCTTCTGCGCAGGACAGGCCTTCATGAAATACATGTCGTCGTGATTGAGCCCGGTGCACTGGAAGATGTTCAGCACGTCGTGCACATCGAACTCGGTCAGGCCGTGGGGCAGGACCGCGCGCGTGAGGTTGGAGTGGCAATGGTGATGGAAGTCCTCCCCGGTGAGCATGCGGTTCACGTAGGGATCGCAGCGCGTGCCGAGCAGGTCGTGCAAACGCCCGCCATGCTCGTCGATGCCGTAACCGGCCAGGCTGTCATCGGTAATGGTCACCAGCGGCCGCAGGAACGGCAGGTTCGACCACAGCCGATCGTGGGTACTGACATGCGCGCCCTGCAACTGCCGGGTACGCGCCGCCCACAAACGCTCCCGCGGATCGTTGGCATTCCAGACGTTGAAGTCCCCGACCTGTGGGCCGGCCGGCGTGGTCACCCGGAACACATGTCCGGCCGGCACATGCCAGGCCCGCCCGGTGCGGATCGGTACCTCGAATTGCTCGATCAAGGTGCGTTGGTCCTTGCTGTCGCGGACCCGCTCATAAAAGGCCGTGTCCACCTGCAGGGCCGAGCCTTTGCTGACCTGATAAGCCGCGGGATAGTCCTTGTACATGGTTGAAACCCTCGATCAGTGGCGGGAAGAGTGGCTGAGAATGTCGAGCAGCAGCCGTTCGGAATCGTCCAGGTAAACCGCCAGGGTCTCGCCGGCGGCCTGCTTGTCGCCATCGGCGAGCAAGTCATGGATCTGCCGGTCCCGGGCCAACCAGGGGGACTGGAAACGCTGCTCGTCAGGGGCGGCACAGAACACCAGGCGCAGCTGCGCCACGACGTTGGTGAAGAACTCGTCGAACAAGGGGCTGCGCATCAGCCCGACGATGTGTTGATGAAACGCCAGGCTGTGGGTACCTACCGAGCGCCAGTCCTCGCGCTCGCGGGCGAGTTCGCTGGCCTCGATAGCCTCGAGCATTCGATCGGACTGGTAGTCGCGCAACGGTTTGCTGGAGGCAATGGCCTGTAACTCCAGGGTACGACGCACCTGGAACAGGTCACGCACCTCATCAATCCCCAACTGTCGCACCGTGACGCCCTTGTTGCGTGCGTAGCGCGTCAGGCCTTCCTGCCCCAGACGATGCAAGGCCTCGCGGATGGTGTTGCGCGAGGCGTTGTAGGTGGACACCAGATCGCCTTCCACCAGGGCCATGCCCGGCAACAGGCGACCGCCGATGATATCGGCACGTAACTCCAGGGTTATCTGGTCAGCCAGGGACAATACGTTGCTCATGAATATCGCCTTGCGATTGTTGAACAATCTATGGATATTCAACAATCACTATTTATGCCAACTGATACTGGGCTCGCCGGCAAACCATGACTTTCTAGTCATTCAGTAGGGAAAATGAGGTTTCTGGGGTTAAAAGTGCAATCCCCCTCCCGTCAACCTTGGGTAAGATGACTCCCTAGCTGTGGAGACTTCCCCGATGCGTTACTCGCAAGACCATAAAGCCCAAACCCATCAACGCATCATCAAGGAAGCCGCCGAGCGCTTTCGGCGCGACGGTATCGGTGCGACAGGCCTGCAACCACTGATGAAAGCCCTGGGCCTGACCCATGGCGGTTTCTACTCGCATTTCAAATCCAAGGATGATCTGGTCGAAAAAGCCCTGCAGGCTGCGGCCGCAGAACTTGATGCCCACTGCGCCACACTGTTTGCCCAGGAACAGCCACTGCAGGCCTTTATCGACAGCTACCTGTCCGAGTGGCATCAGACCTCTCCCGGTCAAGGCTGCCCGCTGCCCACCATGTCTTCGGAACTGGGCCTGCGCGGGCAAGCCAGTCCCACCACCGATGCAGTGCTCAATGCCCGACTCGCGCAGGTAGAGGCCAATCTCGAAGGAGAAAATGCCGCCGACCAGAGCCTGGTGATCATGTCGACCCTGGTCGGGGCCCTGGTGCTGTCACGCAGTGTCGAGAACCCCGACCTGGCCAAACGGATACTGGAGGTAACACGCGAGCATCTGAAAAAGCAGGATGGGCAGGCGGAGTGAACCGCACCACCCTCCGACCTCGACACGGTTATTTGTAGCGAGCAGCCGCGCTGCTTTTCGACAGGTTGGGCCCCAGGGCAAAACGCGCAGCCACGAAGTCGTCCCAATCAGCCGAGTCGGGTAGCGAGGGGATGGTGATCAACTCACCCTGATCAAAACCGGCCAGAGCCGCATCCACCATCTCGGTGGCGTCCATAACCATTTCGGCTGGAATCCCCTGGGCGTCGATGCCCGAACGCTCCCAGATCTCGGTACGGGTCACCCCGGGCAATACCGCCTGGACCTGCACGCCTTTACCGTCCAGTTCCGCAGCAAGCGACTGAGTCAGGCTCAGGACATAGGCCTTGGTCGCACTGTAGGTCGCATTAAAACGCTCGGGAATCAGCGCCACCACCGAAGCGATATTGATGATCGCCCCTCTTCCCGCTGCCGAGAAGCTGGCGGCAGCAGCGGCAGCCAAACGAGTGACCGCGATCACATTGAGCTGAATCATCGCCTCCAGCCGATCCGTATCGGCAACGGCCAGGCTTCCGTCGGCAGCGACACCGGCATTATTCAGCAACAGACTGATACTCGAGTCGGAACGCAAACGCTGCTCGACCTTCAACACATCGGCCTTGAGCGTCAGATCGGCTTTCAACACTTCAACCTGCACTTTGTGCTCGGCCCGCAGCCGGGTAGCCGCGGTTTGCAGGCGCTGCTCATCTCGTGCAACCAGCAACAGATCGTAACCACGAGCGGCCAACCGCTCGGCATAAACCGCACCGATGCCAGATGAAGCACCGGTGACAAGTGCCAGCCCCTTGGGGGAAATCGAGTTCATAACGGCTCTCCAGAAAAGTGCTTGAGAAGGGAAAGACAAGGAATTGATACGCTGCTTGGGAAGCGATTTAATTATAGTCATAATCCAATAAAATATTACGATCATAATTCTATCGAGACGATAGACAACATTGAATGGCGCAATCCTGCTTATGGTGCTTTGCGCACTATGGGCCCGAAAAACACCAGGCCGATCACTGATCGGCCTGGTGCCTGAATTGAAGCGTCAGTTGACCTTCAATTTTTCCCGGTTGCTTTCCAGAATCGCCTTGCCGATTCCCTTGACCTCGAGCAGTTCGTCCACCGAGGTAAAAGGTCCATTGCTCTCACGATATTTAACGATCGCCTGCGCCTTGACCGCACCAACGCCGGGCAGCTCGCGCTGCAAGGCGGCTGCATCGGCAGTGTTCAGATCGATCTTGCCTGCTTGCTCCGAAGAGGCCACCTGCGCCACTGCCGGAGCCTTGGCCTCGGCATGGACCGCAGGTGCCGCGTAGGTAATGGAAGAAAGACTGGCCATCAGAGCGAAGACCAGAGAAGGGAAATAAGTGATACGCATAAGTGACACTCCATCACATCGATTAGGAAAAGCAGCTTTTCCAAAGCTGCTCTCCAAACCTAGGCGGTGCCACGGGCAAGTCAAAAGTGACTGGGTTACAACGTATGTAAGCTCAGGGTTCGAGGCGACGCTGCTGGTAAATCCAGTCGACAATATCGCCATCCGGGGTGTAACCGCTGACAGTCTCGCGCAGCAGTTGTCGAACCCTGGAATAGTCATCCTGCTCAACGGCCGCCAGCAATTCCGCCAGCTTGGCTTTCAGCAAGTCCCAAGGCAGATGATCCTCATTGGCGCTCATGATCATCGGATGCTGAGTGGCAGAAACGTTGTCGCCAATCAGTAACTCTTCGTAAAGCTTTTCGCCCGGGCGCAAGCCCGTGAACTCGATGGCGATGTCGCCCTGGGGGTTCCTCTCCGAACGAATACTCAACCCGGAGAGGTGAATCATCTTCTCGGCCAGCTCGACAATCCTCACCGGCTCGCCCATGTCCAACACGAACACATCGCCGCCCTGCCCCATGGAACCGGCCTGAATCACCAGTTGCGCCGCCTCGGGGATGGTCATGAAGTAACGAGTGATCTTTGGATGGGTAACGGTCAGTGGGCCGCCAGATTTGATCTGGCTATGAAACAACGGAATTACCGAGCCTGAAGACCCCAGCACATTGCCAAAACGCACCATGGTGAAACGGGTTTTGTTGACACGCGATACGTTGGCTTTGTCCCCAAACAACACCGGGGCGATTTCACGACTTAGAGCCTGCAGGGTCAACTCAGCGAGACGTTTGGTGCTCCCCATCACATTGGTTGGGCGCACCGCCTTGTCGGTGGAAATCAGCACGAAATTGGCGACCCCGGCCTGTAATGCGGCCTGAGCAGTGTTGAGCGTTCCCATCACGTTGTTCAGCACGCCTTCGGCGATATTGTGCTCGACCATCGGCACATGCTTGTAAGCCGCCGCGTGATAAACCGTATCGACATTCCAGGTCTTCATCACATCCAGCAGCTTATGCGGATTGCGAATCGAGCCAAGAATGGGCAGCAACCGAACAGGCGACGACTCGCGGGAGAGACGCTGCTCGAGTTCCGACAGGATGTTGTAGAGATTGAACTCACTGTGATCGAACAACAGGAGCGTGGTCGGCCCCAACGAAAAAATCTGCCGGCAGAGTTCGGCCCCGATCGAACCACCTGCGCCGGTCACCAGAACCGTCTTGCCCTTGATACAACGGGCCAGCAAGTCAGGCTGAGCAGGTACAGCGTCGCGCCCCAGCAAGTCTGCGATATCAACTTCCTGAATATCGTCGACCTTCACCCGCCCGCTGGCCAAATCGGTGAAGTTCGGAACACTACGCACATGGAGCGGAAAGCCCTCAAGCAGGTTGAGAATTTCCCGACGTCGCGCACGAGTCGACGACGGCAATGCCAAGAGAATCTCCTGGGCACCGGTTACTTCAATCATCTGCTGGATGTGTTTGGGCTTGTAAACCTGCAAACCGGAAATGGAGCGATCCGCGATACTCGGATCATCATCGACAAAAGCCACAGGACGCATTACCCGCCCCATGCGCAGCGCCGCAACCAGCTGGTTGCCTGCAACGCCAGCACCATAAATGGCGACCTTGGTCAGACCATCGTCGCGATTGGTAAACGGCACGTGTTGGGCTGCGGTGAACCAGTCGCCCATAAAATACTGGCGCATGCAGAGACGTAGGCCGCCGATGATGACGAGGCTTAACCACCAGTAGTTGAAGATGATGGAGCGAGGGACTACGGCCGAGTGGTTGCTGTACCAATAGACAATGACTGCCAAAATGAGTGATGAAAGACTGACAGCCTTGATGATGGCAATAAGCGCATCATTACCAAAATAGCGCATGACGGCGCGATACATGCCGAAGCGTATGAAGAGAGGGATGGCAACCACTGGTGCAAAAGCAAAGAGCCATAGGTGGACTTTGAGTGGATTGTACATATCGTCCACTCCAAGACGGACGATAAAGGCCAACCACAGAGCTGCCCAAACCAACACCACGTCAGTTGAGACCTGAATCAGTCGTTTTTTCCGGCGCGGCAACCCAACCAAAAAAGCCCGGAGTCTATCCATAACGTCATCCAACACTATGCCCTGCTCCCTCATCTAAAAGCACGACTGTATTGTACGCATACGAACAGGGTCGACACATCTCAAATGACCTCCAAAAGCAGCAGAAACCAATAGATCCAAGATGGTACAGAACAATCTCAATGTCACATCTGCAAGCGTTCAAAAGCATAGCCTTGGGATATACCACTGACAAAAATTCCGGCTACTAGCTCTTGACGCGTCGTTAGAATGACAATCAAGAAAACGACCCGTGCTCGGTCAGCCTAAAAAACCAAACCGAAACCTCAGTAGCCTAGTGAGATCACTTTTTTGGCAATAAGTGCCTAGCCAACAGATTTTTTAGAAATTCCCTCCTAAAATAGTTAGCATGATGAGTCCAACAGGGCATACCAAGTTTTACACATTGTGTCTGAGCCATAAAATCACCCGTTTAATCTGCACCCTCGTCGAACTCAGTAAAGCCAGAAGCTTAGCCGCTGGAGAGGTGTTCCGACTCCCGAATGCTTGAGATTAGAAAATGAACACGCAGCCACACCCTCCGACTTTGAATACATTCCCCGATGAGACCGGCACTCCAGAGGCCCACAGTGCAAAAGTAGCTATCTTACTTTGCACTTATAATGGCTCGACGTTCCTTGGCGAACAGCTCGACTCATTCATGCTGCAAACCCATAAGAACTGGGCCATCTATGCATCAGACGATGGATCAAACGACGAAACGCTAACGATTCTCAATCGCTACAAGCAGAAGTTGGGGGAGGATCGCTTAATCATTCTAGAAGGCCCACGCCAAGGCTTCGCAAAAAATTTTCTATCCCTCATCAAAAATTCATCCATCGTTGCTGATTACTTTGCATTCAGCGACCAAGATGACATTTGGTTCAAGGACAAGCTCGAACGAAGTATCGCCAAGCTGGCTCACATAAAAGGCATTCCTGCCCTATATTGCTCCAGAACACGTTTGGTCTCTTCTGATGGTCATGTAACTGGATTTTCTCCCCTGTTTTTAGCCCCGCCTGAATTTGGTAATGCTCTGGTTCAAAGCATCGCGGGAGCAAACACTATGCTTATAAATCACCAAACAAGAGAGTTGCTGGCTGAAACAGCAGACGACGCCACGATTGTCGCGCACGACTGGCTGACCTACCTTTTGGTCAGCGGCTGTGGAGGAAAGGTCATATACGACTCAACCCCAACCCTCGACTATCGTCAACACGCTGGCAATCTGATTGGTGCTAATGCAAGCCTGAAGGATCGCCTGATTCGCCTGGGGAGAATGTGCTCGGGGCGTTTTAATGAGTGGAGCACTCAAAACCTGCTTGTCCTCAACAGCTTCAAACAGAAGCTTGCACCAGAAAATCAGCTGGCAATGGAGCAGTTTGAGCAAGCACGTCAAAGCTCCTTTATTCGCCGGCTGTATCTTATGAAAAAGTCGGGAATTTACCGCCAGACTCCACAAGGTAATGCCAGTCTTTTTCTTGCTGCGTGCCTGAATAAAATCTGAAGAGCCTTTCCACTATAAAGTCAAGAAGCCTCGGACAGACGTCGGACTCCCCCCTAGATGCCTCCATGACTCACATATGGTAAGGTGCCGACCGCTAAAGGCGAAGGGTGGTTACCCTATGCGAAATCTGAGAAATAGGTAGCTGAATAGCATTTTCTTTAGAGCCCACCGTGGCCTCTGGAACGTTTGCTGATCGCTTTTGTCAATCTCAGATCCGTCGCCCCCCCGCCCAAGTTGAAACTCTCTCACGATTTTTGAGCAGCCAACGCTATAAATTCGTCTTTCCAGCGTCTGCCCCCTATCATACCGGCCTAATATTGCCATCGAAGGAACAAAAAGGAACAAAATGAAGCGAGATGGAATGATCCTTACTGCCAGCCAGTCAACGACAAAGCCATTCATTAGGTCTGTCCGCTCATCGTCCCCTCAGCATGCAGCCAAGGCCAAGCCTTCCTGCATCGTCAGAAAGTACCTTTCGCCTGCGCAAGACCAACCTTCAGTTTTTTGAGGGCCTTGTCACCTCCCACTGCTTCACGGCCATAGAAAAAGACCACGCCTCATTTCTGGTAGAGACCCTATAACGATGAAAGCAACACCGCTTAGCATCCCGGAAGTCATCCTATTCGAACCAAAAGTCTTCGGTGACAGTCGCGGATTTTTCTACGAAAGCTTCAACCAAAAGGTTTTTGAGGATGCAGTGGGACGCAACATCCAATTTGTTCAAGACAATCATTCTCGCTCGGACAAAGGTGTGCTCAGAGGCCTTCACTACCAGATACAACGGGCCCAAGGCAAGCTGGTGCGCGTAACCGCAGGAGAAGTCTTCGATGTCGCTGTAGACCTACGCCAAAGCTCACCAACCTTTGGCAAGTGGGTAGGCGCTCACCTAAGCGCGGAAAACAAACATCAATTGTGGGTACCGGAAGGTTTCGCACACGGCTTTGTCGTGCTGTCCGAAAATGCTGAACTCCTATACAAGACCACCGACTATTACGCCCCAACCCATGAGCGCAGCCTGGCATGGAACGATCCAGACATCGGCATCGAGTGGCCATTTGAACCCCCTCCTACTTTGTCTGCAAAAGATCAGGTTGCAGCCCTGCTCGAAAACGCCGAGGTGTTTGCTTAATGAACCCCCATCTCTCACCAACAAGCGGGCCACTGAGCCTGCTGAAAAGCCTCTGGCACAATCGGCAATTGATTGTGCAAATGACCAGACGCGAGGTGATCGGTCGTTATCGTGGTTCTGTCATGGGCCTGGCATGGTCCTTCTTCAATCCAGTTTTGATGCTTGCGGTATATACCTTCGTATTCTCCGAGATTTTCCAGGCTCGTTGGGTCGGCATGGATCCAGGCAAAGGTGGTTTCGCAATTTTGCTTTTTGTTGGCATGATCGTTCATGGCCTGTTTGCCGAATGTGCGAACCGGGCCCCGTCACTAATCCTGACAAACGGCAACTATGTTAAAAAAGTGGTCTTCCCTTTAGAAATACTACCCATCATCGCTCTAGGCTCAGCCCTGTTCCATAGCAGCATCAGCCTGGTAGTGCTCCTGATTGCCCAAGTGATCCTTACACACACAATGCAATGGACCGCATTGCTGTTCCCCCTGGTCCTTATGCCACTGCTTTTGGCAACTCTGGGCTTCAGTTGGTTGCTGGCATCGTTGGGCGTCTTCCTACGGGATGTAGGACAAGTGATCGCTGTGTTGACCACTGTCCTACTATTCCTGTCTCCAGTGCTATACCCAGTGGCTGCGCTACCTGAGGTCTATCAGCCTTGGCTCAAACTGAATCCGTTGACGTACATAATCGAGGAGAGTCGTAATGTTCTGCTTTTTGGTCATCCACCACAGTGGGACAGCCTGGGCATTGCCATGGTCGTTGGCGCGCTAATCGCCATCATCGGTTTCTGGTTCTTCCAAAAAACACGAAAAGGATTCGCTGATGTCCTCTGACAATATCGCGATCAGCGTACAAAATATCTCCAAGTGTTTTTATACCTACGAGAAGCCCCGGGATCGCTTGAAGCAGGCCATCATGCCACGCCTCCAACGTTGGGCGGGGGACAAGGTCACGACATACGGTAAGGAGTTCTGGGCACTACGTGACATCAGCTTTGATGTTAAAAAAGGTGAAACCGTCGGTATCGTGGGTCGTAACGGCTCAGGCAAATCCACACTCCTGCAAATCATCTGCGGCACTCTGACACCTACAACTGGCTCGATCGAGACCCAAGGGCGTATTGCGGCACTCCTTGAACTTGGCTCCGGATTCAATCCAGAGTTCACAGGTCGCGAGAACATCTATCTCAACGCAGCAGTATTGGGCCTGACTCGGGAAGAAGTGAACGAGCGTTTCGACGCGATCGCAGGCTTCGCTGATATCGGCGAATTCATCGATCAGCCCATTAAAGCTTATTCAAGTGGTATGGCCGTGCGACTGGCATTTGCAGTGCAGGCACAGGTTGATCCAGACATTCTGATCGTGGATGAAGCCCTTTCCGTTGGCGATGCCCGATTCCAGGCCAAGTGCTTTGAACGGCTGCGACAGCTCAAAGACAACGGAACCAGCATTTTGCTAGTCACCCATGCCAGCGAACAGGTAGTCACTCACTGCTCTCGTGCGATTCTGATCAACCAAAGCAGAATCGAACTGATCGGCGAGTCTCGGCCAGTGGTCAATCGCTACATGGATATTCTTTTTGGCCGTGAAAAACGTCTGGAAAAAAAAGAATCACCCGAACCTCAGACTACGCCAGCCCAATCTGCTGAAGCCGTAAAGCTCAGCTTCGAGGAGAACGCTTACGCGGGTCGGGCGGGTTACAACCCTCATGAGTATCGCTGGGGAGACGGTGCCGCCATCTTGCAGGACTTCCATTTGAGTGCGGCAGGGCGCGAGTACCCAAATACAATTGAATCGGGTGAGGAAATCGTACTGAACCTCGCGTTACAGTTTAACCATATAGTCGTCAGCCCGATTCTTGGCTTTACCATAAAGACCAAGGAAGGGGTAACGGTTTACGGTACCAATTCATATCTGCTGGATTGCGAATCGAGTCAAACGATTGGTACAGCAGGTACCCAGGCTACAGCCTGCTTGAAGTTCGTTAACCGACTTGCAACAGGTGATTACTTTATTTCCGTAGGGGTCGCCTCAAGGTCCGGTGAAGATATTTTGCCTCACGATCGACGCTACGACTCTATCCATTTTGTCGTAGCACCCACCCCACAAGTGCTGGGCTTGGTAGATTTAGATGCCTCCATGGAAATCAAATTGGTAACTGAAAATGTTTGAACTTGATTGCTACGGGTATACCCGCGACGAACAAACCGGTGTATGGGTACGCTCCGATTATCAAGGTATCGCTTACAGCGACGGTGACGTTACCGAAAACAAACTTTCCGCAATTATTCGCGATGCCGAGGATGTGTCTGTCCTGTCTGAAGAGCTACCTCAACATTGCACCGATTGGGCGACGCTTTACCATCTAAGCCCCACTCGTGGAAATATCCTACGCCCTTTCGAACACCTGCTCAAAGGTAAGATCCTGGAAATCGGCGCAGGATGTGGTGCGATCAGCCGATTCCTCGGCGAATCCGGAGCCCAACTGCTGAGCCTAGAAGGCAGCCCACGGCGTGCCGCTATTGCCGCGAGCCGTACCCGTGGCCTGAAGAACGTAACCGTTCTCGCAGAACGCTTTGACGATTTCAAAACCGATGAACAATTCGATGCAATCACACTCATCGGTGTGCTGGAATACGCCAGCATGTTCAGTGCTGACGACGACCCAGCATATGCCATGCTCAAACGCATTCGCAGCTTGCTCAAACCCGATGGCCATCTTTTTATCGCCATCGAAAACCAGCTAGGTTTGAAATATTTCGCCGGGGCGCCGGAGGATCATCTCAGCGTTCCAATGTATGGCATCGAAGGTCGATACGTTCCCGGACAACCTAAAACCTTTGGCCGTAAAGAGCTCATCCGGTTGATCGAACGAGCAGGCTTCAAGTCCTCGACGTTCCTGTCCCCAAGCCCGGACTACAAGCTGCCAAACTCAATCATCACTGAGGCAGGATTCACGTCAAACGAATTCGACGCCGCAGCACTGGCATGGCAAAACGTAAAAAAAGACCCGCAATTGCCAGAGATAACGCACTTCAACCTAGAAAAGGCCTGGCCCGTAGTCATCGACAATGATCTAGGTATGGATCTGGCTAACTCGTTCCTGGTAACAGCTTCTTGCGCAGGAACAACTCCAATTGCAGAGACAACGCTCGCCTATCATTACAGTACCGGCCGAAAAGCTGCTTACTGTAAGGAGTCACTATTTGTAAAAACGGACCAAGGGATTGAAGTCCAATATCGGCGTTTGGGAAATGAAACACCCACCGAACAAGATAAAACATTTAAGTACGTACTTCCGGCAACAGATATCTATGCCAAAGGAAAAATCCTGAGCCTGGGCTTCTTGGAAATTGCCACTACTACCGATTGGACGGTGAGCAGCTTCAGTCTATTTATCACATCTTATCTAAAATACTTGAAAATACTGCTGGCGAAAGAGGGGTTCGATCACGACCTTGAAAAAGTAACGGACCTCTTGCCAGGCCGGTACATCGATGCAGTTCCCCATAATATTGTTATTAATGATCAAGACAATCCCTCTCTGATCGATGTTGAATGGGAAATGTCCGAGGGTGTAGAGCTTGGCCATCTACTGATGCGCGCGCTCTTGCTTCTGTTAGCGTGCGCGAACCCTCTTTCTACCAGCGCCTCAACCTTGAGCAGACAAGCATTCATCATTCGACTTCTGGAAAGCGTGAACCTACATATTACACCTGAAGACCTAGACCGCTATATTACTAAGGAAGCTCGCTTCCAGGAAAAAGTGACAGGCCGTAATATTAACAACTTTCTCGACTGGTCTCCTGATAAAACGATTTATACCTTTGGTACATCTCAGCTGAAGCAACCTCGCGCCACTCTTTATTACAGTGACGCATCAGACACATTCTCTGAGCAAAAAACTATCAGCCAGGAAGTAAAAAACGGAACCCAAAAAATAGTTTTCTCCTTGGCGAAAATCGCCTTGGGTAGCTCTGTAATACGACTTGACCCAATCGATACTCGACAATCTTTTTCTATCAACCAAATGAAAATTGCCCACGGCACTCAAACCGTTTGGCTATGGCAAGGTGAACACGAGTCACACTCCGGAGTTATAAAATTCAAACGTACAGATAAGAGCGTACTGTATCTCTCCATTACCAGCGATCCGTATCTTATCTTACCTGTCGACCTTAAAACATTGGAAAGCCTTGAACAGCTAACACTGGAAATAGACTTGACATTACTTATGGACGAGCAAATCGTTCAAGAGATCGCCATGCTTAGTGAAACATCATCAAAAGAGCTTGCCGCAGAACTGACAAAGCCATTGGAACAACAATTAGAAGCAGTGAGTGTCAAATATGCAGAGCTGCAGCAATCAACACAAAAGCAACTAGAATTATTAACTCAAAAAAACGTAGAACTAGAAAAGCAGCAAGCATCTAGCATTTCGGAAGACGTATTTAAAGAAAAGATTCTGCATATCCAAACACTGGAGAGCAAACTCACGCTACAACAAGTTCAGAAAGATACGCATATTCATAATCTGAACTTACAAATTATTGCCATGCAGAGTTCTTCCAGCTGGAAGCTCACAGCACCTTTGCGTAAATCCATCTTGATCATGCGCCGCTTGCGTAAAATGCTTCGGTTACTGCCTTCTGTTATCAGACGTGGCGGCGGCATTCAAAACACCGCCAAAAAAACCTTGGCTGTCTGGAAGCTTCAGGGTACTGCCGGACTGATCGCTCGCCTTCGCTGGTTGAATGGTTCCAGTGATTTTGCATTTGTCGGACAGGAAACCCGCGAAGTACCGGATCGTCACGATTATACGAGATGGGTCGAGTACTACGACACCATCGATGACAATGGTCGTTGGCGCATCAGTGAAGAAATTAGAAAGTATGCCCACAAGCCTTTAATTTCGATTGTCATGCCAGTTTACAACCCTCCTATCGACTTGCTTCGTGAAGCGGTTGATAGTGTAAAGTCCCAGTTGTATCCCAATTGGCAGTTATGCCTTGCCGATGACGCATCAACTCAACCGGAAGTACTTGAGTACCTTAAGTCACTGGCAAAAGATGATAAACGCATAAAAGTAGTGTTTCGCCAGGAAAACGGACATATTTCCCGCGCAAGCAACTCTGCACTTGAAGTGGCTACAGGGCAATATGTTGCACTAATGGACAATGATGATCTCCTGCCTGAACATGCACTCTATTGGGTTGCACGAACTATCATCGAGAATCCGGATGTAGGCCTGATCTATTCCGATGAAGACAAGATCGACGCCGACGGAAAGCGAAGCTCGCCCTACTTCAAATCTGACTGGAATGAATTCCTGTTCCGGTCGCAAAATATGATCTGTCACTTGGGTGTTTACCGCCGAGATCTCATGGACAAAGTAGGCCAATTCCGCCCTGGGTTCGAAGGCGCACAAGACTATGACCTGGCACTGCGCTGCATCGAGCAGTTGGAGCGCGAGCAAATCATCCACATCCCGCGCGTGCTGTATCACTGGCGCATTCATGCTGGCAGTACAGCCATGGCTGGCGATGAGAAACCTTATGCAGCCTTGGCTGGCGTAAAAGCGCTAGACGAGCACTTGCAGCGCAAAGGTAACATTGGAAAAACCGAACTGTTGCCGATGGGAATGTATCGGGTTCGTTATCAATTGCCTGAACAATTACCAATGGTCAGCTTGATTATACCGACCCGTAACGCCCACAGCTTGGTAAAGCAATGCATCGACAGCATCAAGACCCTGACCACCTATCCTAGTTACGAAATCATTCTTATCGACAACGGTTCCGATGACCCCGAGTCTCTGAAATATTTTACTGAAATAGATCGGGAAGACAATATCCGCGTCGTACGCGATGACGGTCCTTTCAACTATTCGGCGCTCAATAATGGCGCTGTACGCCAAGCACGTGGAGAACTGATCGGACTGATCAACAATGACATTGAAATCATCACACCGGAATGGCTTGATGAGATGGTGTCTATTGCTCTACAACCGAATGTAGGGGCCGTAGGCGCTCGTCTGTGGTACCCAGATGATCGCCTGCAACATGGTGGAGTTATTGTGGGTATTGGCGGTGTAGCAGGGCACTCGCATAAATACTTGCCTAAAGGAGACTACGGCTACTTCTGCCGGGCAGCGTTGACACAGGAACTATCGGCAGTCACCGCCGCTTGTTTAATTATTAAAAAATCAATATTTGATAAAGTAAACGGTCTGGACGAAGAAAATCTGAAAATCGCATTTAACGATGTGGATTTTTGTCTACGTGTACAAGAAGCCGGCTATATCAATGTGTGGACACCTTTTGCTGAAATGTATCACCATGAATCTGCCACACGTGGACTCGAAGATACGCCTGAGAAGAAAGAGCGCTTTATGAAAGAAGTTACTTACATTCAAGCGCGCTGGCCAGAAATACAAAATGATTATGCATACAACCCAAACCTGACACTTGACCATGAAGACTTTGGACTGGCTTGGCCCCCCAGAGTAAAAATTTAATACTACCGATCATGCTCAAGCACTCTAACTTAATGGTATACACCATATGATTTCAAACCAGAAAATTGCGGTTGTAATCCCTTGCTACAAGGTGAAAAAGCATATCCTGAACGTCATAGACGAGATGATTCAAGAGGTCGATAAGATCTATGTTGTAGATGACTGCTGCCCAGAAGCCTCTGGAGACTTTGTCGAAAGCAATTGCACTGACCAACGTGTAACTGTTGTACGGTGCGTAGAAAATCAAGGCGTGGGCGGTGCAGTAATGACCGGATATAACGCTGCTATTCTGGAAAATATGGATATCATCGTAAAGGTCGACGGTGATGGACAAATGGATCCAAGCCTGATTCCAGCTTTTGTAGCGCCTATCATTAATGGAGAGGCCGACTATACTAAAGGGAATCGTTTTTTTGATTTAGAAGAAATCCGCCAGATGCCCAAGGTACGTCTATTTGGCAACGCTGTATTATCGTTCATGACGAAACTCTCTTCTGGTTATTGGGACTTATTTGATCCTACGAATGGTTTTACAGCCATTCATAGAGATGTTGCAAAACACTTACCGATGAAAAAAATCAGTCGCAGATACTTTTTCGAAACCGACATACTTTTTCGATTGAATACATTGCGAGCTGTGGTGGTCGACATTCCCATGGATGCGAAGTATGCCGACGAGGTAAGCAACTTAAAGATTTCCAAAATTATTGGAGAATTTTTCTTAAAACACATGAGAAACATGGGAAAGAGGATTTTCTACAATTACTACCTCCGAGATATGTCTCTGGCTTCACTCGAACTACCTATTGGCTTAATCATGATTATTCTAGGTAGCTTATTTGGCATTTCACATTGGATTAGCTCATTTCAATCCGGCATTGCTACTTCGGCAGGGACCGTAATGCTATCAGCATTACCAGTGATACTGGGCACACAACTTATTCTGGCATTCATTGGACATGATATACAATCCATCCCTAGGAGACCATTACACATCAAAAAACGATACTCTACTCACAATAACGAAACCAAGCGGTGAGTTTATGACTTATCTTATAGCTCTCATCTGTGTATTAGGCATCGCAGCAGGTCAGATTCTTTTCAAACTAAGTGCATCATCCCTTCAAAAAAGCGGGAATTTTTTCGATCAAACTACACTTATAACATTATTTTTTGCCTTTGCATTATATGGTATTACGACAATCGCTTGGGTGTGGGTCCTTCAAAAAATCGAGCTAGGCAAAGTATATCCCTTGATGGCTCTAGCTTTTGTTCTAGTCCCTATAGGCAGCCATCTATTTTTTGGAGAGCGCTTTCAACCTCAATACTTTGTTGGTGTAGCTATAATAATCAGTGGAATTGTAATAGCTGTTAAAGCATAACACCTACAACCTTAAACCGACCAAATGTGTGACAGGTTCATGACCGCATATAAAGAAGCACTCAAAACAATATTTCACAGCATATTTAGCATAATATTACTAACCTCCATAACATTATTTACCCCATACTCCTATGCGCTAACTGAAGTGCATGACGCTAATGGCGCCCAAGGCGTAACAGACCTTATCTCTGTAGAGGGTAATCAAATAATTGCTCAGGGCTGGGCCGGCCCTGACAAAGCAACCCAACAAGTTTCCTCCATCTCCGTTTGGTTAGCGGATAATAAAGTATATGATGGGGGGTTTGAGAGATATGAACGGCCGGATGTTGTTAACGTTACACAACGCAACGATTGGCTACGATCAGGATGGCGCTTAAAATTTAGTATTCCGGACGATATAAAAGCCGGAAACTATCCAGTCCGCATACTAGCAAAACTTGACACTGGAAAAACGGCGACCCTAGAACCTAACAACTCATCAAACTTTCTTTTTATAGACGGCAGCACAAATAAAGGAAAGCATATAGCAAAAACTATAAAGCTAACCATTGCGCTTACATTTATTTTTACACTCATAACTTTTTTTAAAGCTGAGAGCATTACAGTCTGGTTGAACTCAAAAACGGGAAAAAAACTCGAACCAGCCACATTGTTTGGCAGCTATTTGATTCTTGTCTTCATTTTATTTTTAAGCCTTGGAGTTACAGGTTCTTCTTTAAAATATGGGCTATCTCAAGCGCCCTACATCAAAGCTGAAATCACGAATATCTCAGGAAATGATCAGAGCATACGAAGTGATGAATGGCTAGTACTCACGCCTTTAGCCATTGCACAATTTAATCATACTCCCGCCAATCCAGTGATTAATACTAATCATGGAGAAGATGGGCAAAACATGTTAATTGTTGGTATGACCGGTGTACCAGTCGCACATATTTCCGCAATTGCTAAACCTGCTACATGGGGATATTTTGTTTTTGATCTAAAAAGAGCTTTGTCGTGGAATTGGCTCTTTCCTATTTTTTCATGCTTATTAGCATTATGGGCTGTAATTAACATTCTGATGCCAGGAAACTGGAAATCTAGCTTCCTAATTTCACTTTTATTCAGCACAGCTCCATATGTTGTCGCGTGGTCAAACTGGCCAGCTTACGCCGTATTTTTTCCCAGTCTAATATTCGTATGTACTGTCGCAATACTTCGCAGCCCCCACCCCTATGTAAAACTCTCACTTGCGTGTCTTCTAGGAATTTCTTTTGCCGGATTTGTCTTTGTACTGTATCCGCCCTGGCAAGTATCACTTGCATATATATTTATAGCATTGACCGTAGGCATCGTAGTTCGAGACAGGCTATATAAAAATCTCAGCATTATTACGCTGCTTAGTTTTTTTGTCGCTTTAATTATTGCAAGCATGATTCTAAGCCTTTGGTGGATTGATGCACGCACAGCCATACAAGCGATGGAGAATACTGTATATCCTGGACAGCGGACGACTGTTGTAGGTGGCACCATGTCACTGCCATCACTTCTGCGCGGATTCACAAACATCATTACACTCCAAAAACTGGATTCCCCATATAGCAACCAAAGTGAAATAGCATCTTTCTCATATCTACTTATACCCTTAGCGGTTATTTTCTGTATCCGAACACTTCAAAAATCTATTAGCGCATTAGAAACAGCATTAGCTGCTGCGATAATTTTTATACTCATATTTATGTTCTTTGGTGTTCCCACAGAATTTGCAAAATACTCACTTTGGGGCCGAGTGCCAGCTAACAGGGCTGACTTGGCACTAGGTCTTTCTTCTATCTTATTATCAGGGCTAATGCTCAATAGTTATTCAAAAAACCATGCAAACGAGAAACTCATTAAAATAATTTCGTTTGTAGGCGCTCTTTTATGGGCCTACATTTCCTATAAATCTATCCAGAGCCTCAACGATACGATAACAGCCGGATTTAACTCGAGTTTAATGCTAGCTTTAATTATGCTAATCACTGCTCTCGGCTACTTCCTTTCAATCGGAAAGTTTAAACCATACATACTATTAAGTTTGGCTTTTTCCATATCGACAACATTCCCCTTCAACCCTATCAACATAGCGCCAAATAGCGTTATCAACACCTCCAAAACTGAAAACTCAAACAACAAGAGCCACAGGGTGCTTGTTTTAGAAAACATGACCCCTGCAATGTACTTAGTCGCCAGTGGAACGGCTGTAGCAAATGGAATATTTTATTATCCGCAACAATCACTATGGCCACGCCTAGATCAGAATGGTACTTTAATAGACACTTACAATAGATACCAGCATTTGACTTACTCCGGTGGAGATACGGGAAACCTAAAGAGTTACAACATAGAAACGCCACGCCCAGATGTCGTGAAGATTGTCGTTAATCTTGAAAGCTTTGACTTCAATAAAACTGGAGCAATGCTTGTGACTGCCCCCCTCAGTGATGAAAGTGCTCTTAATAAGAATACAAGCTTAGTTTTTTCCGCCAAAGAAAATGGCTGGGTATGGTATTCACTGAAAGCCAAAAATTAATCAACCTAACGATCCAGGCCTCAACTCAGAGGCTTGGATCAGGATACCAAACATCATAGTTAAGTACCCCGCACTAATAAATACTACTTAGTGCAGCAGCTTTTATATAACTTACTCCTTTCGCCACCATTGGACCATACAATAGTCATTGTGCACCAAAAAACCGAACAGTTATTTATAACAACCTTAGCTCAGCATCGACACAATATGACTATCTACTAATGAGCCTTTCTTTGCCTAGCACTGAAACCTATAATAATCTTTTAATTAAGCCCCCCCCCAAGCGCCCCATGCCATGAGCTCTCCCCCCCTTCTACATAAATTAACTCGTGCACCTGACACTACAAACTGTCCTTATTTCTTTCAACGTTCCGGTAACGGCGACGTCTCTGACTCTTGTATTGCCCCCATTCAATCACGGCGTTTTTATTAAGATACGGTTTCTTAGGCCCGGTGCTGATACAACTCTAAAGTTGAGCTAGAGCATTTTGACCTTGGCTACGTCTCGCGCTGCGAAATCATCTCTGCCTGCCGGCGCCATTGGCCTAATCTATGGTTACCCATAGGCATCATGACTTCGCCTTTGAATCTCGACCATCTAAAGAGTCGAATGTTATAGCTGCTATGGCTGCACAGTTGATGCACCCGTCAAAACGAAGGACAGGTAACTAACCCACAAGATCGCACCACTCAAGTGCCTTGGGTTTACCATGCGTGACAAGTAATTAAGTCAGAACAGGCTAGCTTGCTCGACGACTTGGTCAATACCGATATCGCCACGGCGCCAACTATATCCAAAGCACACCAGTAACCCAAGCGCGCACAGCACCATCGTAATTTCTTCGTATACTGATCCATCAAGCCATTGTCAGTATGAGGGCGACCACAAGCGTATCTGTGAGATGCAAGTACGTGCTGCGGCGAACGCTGCATCTATGGGGAATAGGGTCTGCAAGCAGCGAGAAATACTGATCCAGACATAAGTACCGCCTGTCATCGATAAAGGCACACCGACAACAGGCCTGTCTGACTAATATCATAGTGGCCAAGTTTTTCGACCACTTGCTGCTCTATTTGTAGAAAAAAATCTTTGGTCGTTCCGGCCAACCAATCTCCCGCTCACCACTCATATGATGAGTGACACAGGATTCATATCGAAACGCTAGTGCAGTTAACTCAAGACCCCATCGCATTTACGTCTAAGCGTAAGCCAAACCAGTTTCACCGACCTGTCGGGGCAGTCGTTCGCAACTTCAGCCTAAGCCTTAATAGTTAATACGTCCAAAACCTCCTAGACAACTGGAGCGAAAAGTATATCCGCGAGGATTTCATTGGCTATAACACTGACTTTTGACTTCTGCATCAAAGAAAGTAACTCATGATTTTCATAATTTTTTCGAGCTGCATGTGATCAAAAAAATCGGCTGCTGAAAGGCATACTCCTACACTGCCCCGCTATATGAAGTTGAATACGAACTGGGTGAACTGGTATAGGATTCCCGAGAGTAAATATGGCAAAAAAAAGCGACACAGATCATAAATGCACTGCACACTTAGATGTACCCTTAGTAGCCCTCCAGGCAACGGAAAGACAACTATCGTGACAGACGCTGCTCGTACAGTGTTCGTATATCTGAAAATCTACAAGATTGAACAGGTTATCCGGAACACCAAATTTCTGGTAAAGATAGGGGATGGGCTGCTAATGAGTTTGCTTTGAGCTATCTGCATTTTACTAACAAGATATAGATCGAGAGTCAGAAGATATAGAACGAAATCGTCACACCCCTAGTACTCCACTGGGGAATTTAGGTGATTTTGATTTATGGACAAGTATCGATACGATAGACAAGTATTCAACTAAAGCAAACCTAATACATACCAATACTTTTTTCAGAACTTGTCTTTATTTTATAAACCAAAACAAATATAGGCATATATGCAGCAACAATCCCAAAAATACCATCGACAATCCCGATACCAACCAACACGGCCATGGGCAACAGCCATATAATATTAATAACAACAACCATGTTTATCACTAATTTGTGGCTTTTGAGTTTTTCCGCTGCATATTGATAAGCATGGGTTCGGTGAGCCTGATATATTTTTTCACCTCGTATTAAACGCACGATCAATGTCCAAGTCGCATCCACTATAAAAACAGCGAGAATTATTAACCAACTCCACAAAAAATTAGCGTTTACGGATGCAGACAAGATCGCCATAACACTGATTATTATTCCAAGAAAACCACTGCCCGCGTCCCCCATAAAAATCCGTGCCGGCGGAAAATTCCAGCACAAGAATCCCATCACGGATGCGGCCAATACCAGAGGAGTCCAAATCAGACCAATATCTCCACTGAACCAATAAACGAGACTAATACCAAGGCAAGTGCTAATCGCCTCCACACTGGCCAATCCATCAATGCCGTCCATGAAGTTATATAGATTTAGCATCCAGACCAAATACACCAACGCCAGGATGTTGCCGGACCATCCCAAATCAACGGTCATGCCGAATAGATTAATCGGAGGAAGCCCGTTAAGACAGAATAGTGCCCAAGCTGCTGCGATGAAATGCCCTAGCAATCGCCATCTGGCAGCGATATGCCCATGGTCATCAGCGAACCCAATAATTGCAATAAGCAGGCCCGAACCAAACAGACCATACAAGGCTGCCGGCGCTAACAGATCAAGTCCCGCAAGGACAGGAAGTGCCAGAAGAAGGGAGACCACAATGGCCACCCCTCCACCACGCGGCGTTGGGACCGAATGAGAACTTCGCTCGTTAGGGATGTCCATTAAACTCTTCGCTAAGGCGTAACGACGCAAGACGAGCGTCAATATCCAGGAAATAGCGAATACCACGAGTAGCAGCCACCAAACAATCATTTCGTTTGCTTTTCCAGATAATGGTCAGCCGTCTGAAGCATGGCTTTGTCCATGTTGATGAGTGGCGTCCAACCCAGTAGCTCGCGATTTTTTTTGATATCAACTTGCAGCGAGTCACATATCCGTTGAGTAACAGCTTGTTTGCCCAGCCTTGAGGCTACGAATTTCAACAGCCACTCAGGCAAAGGCAAGAGTCGGGCAGGTTTACCTAACGCTTTGGATAGACGATACAACAGTTGAGTTGTGGATAGGTCTTCCCCGTCGCTCACTAGAAAGATCTGATTGGCCGCGGCGGGATGGTCAATGCAAGTAACGATAAGACTCATCAGGTTTTCGATTGCTACCAGGCTACGCTGATTCCGAACCGAGCCAAGAGGCAAAGGCATTTCTTTATTAAGCCAACTCAACATGCTCAGAAAGTTAGCTTTCACACCCGGACCGTAGACCAGTGGTGGACGGATGATCACCACTTCCATACCGGTGTCACGGCCTAGTTGCTTCAGGGCCTCTTCGGCTTCGTACTTGGAGATACCATAAGGATCCTGCGGATTCGGATGATCATCAGCGTTGAATGGCTTACCCGGGAGTGTGCTTTCGCCGTTGACCTTGATCGAGCTGATGAAAATAAAGCGTTTTACTCCCGACGCTACAGCATATTGAGCCAACTTGAGCGTCCCTTCCACGTTCACTTTGCGAAACTCGGATAATGCATCCACCGCGTTTTCATTCATGACATGAACTCGGGCAGCGGCATGAACAATTACCTGAATATCATCGAGTGCGGGCAGGATCTTAGCGCGGGAGAGATCGAATGGCACCACAGGACACAATCCGTGCAACCGAGTGGCGCTGCGAGCAGCTGCAATCGGGTTGAACTTCTTGTCCACCAACAGCCTGAAGACTAACGCCTCTCCAACAAACCCGCTTGCCCCAGTGACCAATACCTTCGGGGCGGTCATTTGGCTTTCTTCCCTATCAATGCGGTAGCCCAGCAAACACAAAAGAAAAATACTTTATCCCGTACTCGCCGCCGACAACGCCAGGCGCTGAAGGAAAGCTTCATGAGTTGTCTGCGGCGCAGTTTCAGCCATGTTTGCACGAAAGGATCAGCCCCCAGCCCTACCAACAGTACAATCAACTGAACCTGATTGAACCACCAACCGTCATGAATGGTTTTGTAGCGGGCAATCAATGGGCTCAAGCCCTTATTGGCGCCTATCTGGTTACGCTCATGCTGGCGATAGTCCATGGACGGCTCAGAGTCGATATGCCAACGGTAACCATGGCTACGCGCGAAGGCGTAGCAATACCAGTCATGCAAGCTGACATCTTGCAGCTGCTGCCAATTGACGAGCATCGAAGCCTTTAGCGAGTCCATGAGTTCTTTGCTCATCACATAGGTACAGCCAGGTCCAGCCGCTTCGAACAGAAAATCCCATTTGACCTGAGGCTGCGCCTTATCCAGCACATGAGTGGTGCCATCTGGCCAGAAGGCCGTGACATTACTGGAGTAGGCATCTACGCGACGTACTTGAATGGCCTGGGTCGCACGCTGGAGTTTATTCGAATGCCAAACATCATCCTGGTCAGCAAAGGCGACAAAGTCATAACCTTCAAAGGCAACATCACGGATGAGGCGGAAGAAGTTGCGGGAGGCACCGCCAAAACTACCGACGGTCGGCAAGACCAAAATCTCAGAGTGCTCAGCCGCATAGGCTGCACACCAAGTTTCGGTACCGTCAGTGGAGGGATCAATACTGATATAAACGGTTACGTCGACAGCGGACTGATCGAGGATCGAGGCCAACTGCTCCTCGATCCACTGCATACCATTGTAAGCAGCCAGCAAAACCGCAACTTTGGGATGTTTTACTGGCATGCCATTCCTGCCTGGACTGGTTAAACGCTACTGTTCGAAAGGGTTGAGCTTTCGAATCAGTGGGAAGGCGAGTCCAGGAGTTTCTGCAGGTACTGACCGTAGCCCGTTTTCTTCAGAGCATCGGCCTGAACACCCAACTGCTCGGCAGTGATCCAACCGTTGTGATAAGCGATCTCTTCGAGGCACGCCACTTTCAGGCCTTGACGCTGCTCGATGGTATGTACGAAGTGACTGGCCTCCAGCAGCGAATCGTGGGTACCGGTATCCAGCCAGGCGAAACCACGACCAAGCATCTCGACGTTGAGGGTCTTCTGCTCGAGGTATGCACGGTTAACGTCAGTGATTTCCAGCTCGCCACGCGGGGATGGTTTGATGTTCTTGGCGATCTCGACGACCTGGTTGTCGTAGAAGTACAGGCCAGTCACCGCGTAGCTGGATTTTGGATTCAGCGGCTTCTCTTCGATACTCAAGGCGCGGCCGGCAGCGTCGAACTCGACTACACCAAAACGCTCGGGATCAGATACGTGATAGCCGAAGACTGTTGCTCCGTGCTGCCGGGTGCTGGCAGAGCGCAGATTATCGGAGAAGTGCTGACCGTAGAAGATGTTGTCGCCCAGGATCAGGCAGCAAGGGTCTTTACCAATGAACTCTTCGCCAATGATGAAGGCTTGTGCCAGGCCGTCCGGACTAGGCTGCTCGGCATAAGTCAGCTTGATGCCGTACAGGTTACCGTCACCCAGTAACTTGCGGAAGCAAGGCAGGTCTTCAGGGGTGGAGATAATCAGGATTTCGCGCATACCGGCGAGCATCAGCACCGACAACGGATAGAAGATCATCGGTTTGTCGTAGATCGGTAACATCTGCTTGGACACGCCGAGGGTCAACGGATGCAGACGAGTGCCCGAACCACCTGCGAGGATGATGCCTTTACGATTTGTCGTGGTCATTTATTCAGGACTTCCATAAGCATTCGAGTGACACCACTTCGCCAATCTGGCAAGTGTAGAGAAAAATTGTCGCGCAGCTTCTGAGTGTTCAACCGAGAGTTCAGAGGGCGGCGCGCCGATGTTGGGTAATCGGCTGTATCTATCGAATTGATTGCCTTAACGGCTAGCTCTTCGCCATTAGCCTTGGCGAAACCGATCACATGACTGGCATAACCATGCCAGGACACTTCACCAGCCGCCGCCAAGTGATACAGCCCCGCTAACTCAGGGTGCTGCAGCACTTGTTGAATGGCCAACGCCGTCACATCGGCGATCAGGTCTGCCCCCGTCGGGGCGCCGGTCTGGTCAGCGATGACGTTCAGGGTTTCGCGATCCTTGGCGAGACGTAGCATGGTTTTGGCGAAGTTGTTGCCGCGAGCGCCATAGACCCAGCTTGTACGGAAGATCAGGTGCTTGCAGCCCGAAGCAGCAATCGCTTGCTCACCGGCCAGTTTGCTGGCGCCGTAGTGATTTACCGGCGCGACGGCATCTGCTTCTTGCCATGGTTTCAGACCTTCTCCACTGAACACGTAGTCAGTCGAATAGTGAATGAGCCAGGCACCTAAGGATGCTGCCTCTTCAGCCATGATCTGACTCGCCTGACCATTCACGCGGTCGGCCAGTTCAGTCTCGGATTCAGCCTTATCGACCGCGGTGTAGGCCGCTGCGTTGACGATGACGTTGGGTTTGACCTGACGAATCGTCGCACGCAGTGCGTTGAGGTCAGACAAATCGCCGCTCAAACCATCGACCAAGTGACGGTCCAGAGCAATCAACTCACCAAGTGGCGCAAGGGAGCGTTGTAACTCCCAGCCCACCTGACCGTTTTTTCCCAATAGAAGGATTTTCATGCCTTGTCCGAACGATCTGTGTAGTTCTGATCAATCCATTGCTGGTAGCTGCCGCTCTTCACGTGAGCTACCCACTCAGTGTTGTTCAGGTACCACTCGACGGTTTTGCGAATGCCGGTTTCAAATGTTTCTTTCGGTGTCCAACCCAGCTCGCGCTGGATTTTGCTGGCGTCGATTGCGTAACGCTGATCGTGACCCGGACGATCCTGAACGTAAGTTATCAGGCCAGCGTGTGGACGATGAACCGAGTCTGGACGCAGTTCGTCGAGCAGTGCGCAAAGGGTATGCACCACTTCGATATTTTGCTTCTCGTTATGGCCGCCGATGTTGTAGGTCTCGCCGATAACGCCTTCGGTCACGACCTTGTAGAGTGCGCGAGCGTGGTCTTCGACGTAGAGCCAGTCACGGACCTGGTTGCCTTTACCGTAGACCGGCAGCGGCTTGCCTTCCAGTGCATTGAGGATGATCAGCGGGATCAATTTCTCAGGAAAATGGCAAGGACCGTAGTTGTTTGAGCAGTTGGTGACCAGTGTTGGCAGTCCGTAGGTACGGCTCCAGGCTCGAACCAGATGATCGGAACTGGCCTTACTGGCCGAATAAGGTGAGCTTGGCTGATAAGGAGTACTTTCGGTGAAAAGGTCTTCCGGACCTTCAAGGTCTCCGTAAACTTCGTCAGTAGAAATATGATGAAAGCGAAAGCTGACTTTCCGCTCATCATCCAGAACACTCCAATACTGGCGAGCAGCCTCTAACAACGTATAAGTACCAATGATATTGGTCTGGACGAACTCAGAAGGGCCGGCGATCGACCGATCAACGTGAGATTCGGCCGCCAGATGCATGATCGCATCGGGTTGGTGTTCGTTTAGAACACGATCGATCTGACCTCGATCACAGATATCCACATGTTCGAAAACATAACGCTCGTTCTGAGCGACTTCTGCCAATGACTCAAGGTTACCGGCATAAGTAAGTTTATCGACGTTTACTACGGAGTCGGTAGTATTGGAGATGATATGGCGAATGACTGCAGAACCGATAAACCCGGCGCCGCCGGTTACTAGAATTTTCACGCGAAAACCATACCCTTGAGTTTCTGACAAAGCTGCACACTCAGCATTGTCGATCCATGAATACAGAGCTACCGTATCGGCCGTAGCCCCCGAAAAGCATCCTGTCCACGCCAGTGGATACCTTAAGAAATCTCCAGCTTTTCGGACAGGCACAACATTTTACAGTTTAAAGAAGGATTTACTAACGGATCTAGACAAACAGTCCGTAAAAAATTCAGGCAGATCCTTAGCTTGTCGCAATCAGACCAAGCGTTTACGACGTACTCTTGCGATACAAGTAATGGACCAACCCAGAATGGGACCAATCAGCATTCCCACTAGCAACGCGGCAACGACCACAAGCGATACAGGCAACTGCGGCGCCCCCCAGCCAAGGAACAGCAGGGAAACGGATTGCTGATTCTCAAGCACAAATGCCAGGATGATCAACAGCAACAGAAAAACAGCCGCGACAAGAAGTACACGCCTCAAATTACGCATCTACAGCTCCTCGGGGCAACGCCCTCAAACCCCAGCCTCCTCATCTTCATTCACACGATCCCGAAGCTCTTTACCCGGTTTGAAATGTGGAACGAACTTGCCGTCGAGACAAACAGACTGACCGGTTTTAGGGTTGCGACCTACACGCGGTGCACGGTAGTGCAGAGAAAAGCTACCAAACCCCCGGATCTCGATGCGATCGCCAGTGGCCAGGCATTGGGACATTTGCTCAAGCATGGTCTTGATGGCCAGCTCCACATCCTTGGATGAGAGCAGCCCTTGATGGGTGACAATTCGTTCGATCAACTCCGACTTCGTCATATTTTTCCCTTCTTTTTCAAGCAGCTAGATAAGCGCTTCAAAGGTTTTAGCACGACCAGGGGATTTTGAACAGCCCAAGCTTGACTTATCTCCCACCTTGCGAAAACGCCACAAGCAAAGGCATTCAACAGCACGCGGAACGAAAACCCAACGGCAATTCGACCTTCCTCCACGCCATCCTACTAGCGGCATATGACAAGCATGGTCCGCGTGAGGTACCCCGCAGGATTCCAACCAAAGGGATAGTCACCCTCCTCGTCCTTGGCATCACTGGATCTGGTGATGACTTTGTAGCCATCCCCCTTGCATTCACGCTCAGCGCGCCTGTAGCACTTGTCCCATCCAGCCCCAAGACCGGAGCAGTCGATCTCGATGCCGCTGACACCACGGACTGCATGGACCTTGGCGTTGGTCGTACAACCCACCAAGACTAGAACCGCAAAAACCACAATGAGATTTTTCATCTACTTCCTTACACCGGGCAATCGCCCCACCATCATTCAGCTCAAGCAAGCCTAGCCCTGAATAGGTTATTGATCCGCTTAAGAAAATAGACACCCGAATGACTCTATTGGTTTCCCCCTTGACAGATGCAAGCCAGAACCCAAATCGCAGACACAAAAAAGGGCGACCGAAGTCGCCCTTTTTCTATGGTCTGACAGAACTTAGTTCTGCTTTTCCATCTGTGCACGCAGCAGGTCGCCCAGAGTGGTAGGACCAGCAGCGATATCCGAAGCAGCTGGCTTGTCGCGCAGGCTCTGGATAGCTTCTTTCTCGTCTTCAACGTCTTTCGACTTGATCGAGAGCTGGATTACACGGCTCTTACGGTCAACGCTGATGATCTTGGCTTCAACTTCTTCGCCTTCTTTCAGGACGTTACGAGCATCTTCGATGCGGTCACGGCTGATTTCGGAGGCTTTCAGAGTAGCTTCGATATCGTTGGCCAGGGTGATGATGGCGCCTTTGGCGTCAACTTCTTTTACTACACCCTTAACGATTGCACCCTTGTCGTTCTCTTGAACGTACTCGGAGAACGGATCGCTTTCCAGTTGCTTGATACCCAGGGAGATACGCTCACGCTCTGGGTCAACCGACAGGATAACGGTGTCCAGCTCGTCGCCCTTCTTGAAGCGGCGTACGGCTTCTTCGCCCACTTCGTTCCAGGAGATGTCGGACAGGTGAACCAGACCGTCGATGCCACCGTCCAGACCAATGAAGATACCGAAATCGGTGATCGACTTGATGGTGCCGGAGATTTTATCGCCCTTGTTGAACTGGCCAGAGAAATCTTCCCATGGGTTAGATTTGCACTGCTTGATGCCCAGGGAGATACGACGACGCTCTTCGTCGATGTCCAGAACCATAACTTCCACTTCGTCGCCGACTTGTACGACTTTCGAAGGATGGATGTTCTTGTTGGTCCAGTCCATTTCCGAAACGTGCACCAGACCTTCAACACCTTCTTCCAGCTCAGCGAAGCAGCCGTAGTCGGTCAGGTTGGTTACACGAGCGGTAACGCGAGTGCTTTCTGGGTAACGGGCTTTGATAGCAACCCATGGATCTTCGCCCAGTTGCTTCAGGCCCAGGGAAACACGATTGCGCTCGCGATCGTACTTCAGAACCTTGACATCGATCTCGTCGCCAACGTTGACGATTTCGGAAGGATGCTTGATGCGCTTCCAAGCCATGTCGGTGATGTGCAGCAGGCCATCGACGCCACCCAGATCGACGAATGCGCCGTAATCGGTGAGGTTTTTGACGATACCTTTGACTTGCTGACCTTCCTGCAGGGATTCCAGCAGAGCTTCACGCTCAGCGGAGTTCTCGGCTTCGAGGACGCTACGGCGGGAAACGACAACGTTGTTGCGCTTCTGGTCGAGTTTGATGACTTTAAACTCGAGCTCTTTGCCTTCCAGGTGCGTGGTGTCGCGCACTGGACGGACGTCAACCAGAGAACCTGGCAGGAACGCACGGATGCCGTTAACGTCGACAGTGAAGCCGCCTTTAACCTTACCGTTGATAACGCCCTTGACCACTTCTTCGGCTGCGAAGGCTGCTTCCAGAACGATCCAGCATTCAGCGCGCTTGGCTTTTTCACGGGACAGCTTGGTTTCACCAAAGCCGTCTTCAACCGAATCCAGAGCAACGTGAACTTCATCACCAACATTGATGGACAGTTCGCCAGCATCGTTGTAGAACTGCTCAAGCGGGATCAGCGCTTCAGACTTCAGACCAGCGTGAACGGTTACCCAACGCGCTTGGTAGTCGATGTCGACGATAACACCGGTGATGATGGAGCCTGCCTGAAGGTTCAGGGTTTTTAGGCTTTCTTCAAAGAGTTCCGCAAAGCTTTCGCTCATTTTAATTCCTGTTGATAAGGGCGAAGAATACGCCCATCTGCCACATCCCAGACAATGTGGGTTACGTTCATATAAAAGAAGGACCGCAGGACTATGACTGGTCCCCTGCGCTCCTCCTTGGTCACCCGGCGATATCGCGAATGGCGATTTCACTCAAGATGCGTTCCAACACCTGCTCGATGGACAACTCCGTGGAATCCAGCTGTATCGCGTCAACCGCCGGTTTGAGCGGGGCGACTGCTCGCTGGGTGTCACGCTCATCGCGCGCACGAATCTCATCTAGCAGACTCGACAGACTAACACCATCGACTTTTCCCTTCAACTGCAAGTAACGGCGACGCGCGCGCTCCTCGGCACTTGCAGTGAGGAATATCTTCAGGGGTGCATCGGGAAACACCACTGTCCCCATGTCACGCCCATCGGCCACCAGCCCCGGCGGCTCCTGAAAAGCCCGCTGACGCTGCAGCAGCGCATCGCGTACGGCCGGCAGCGCCGCGACCTGGGACGCCCAGGCCCCCACCTGCTCGTTGCGCAAATCGTCGGTGACGTCATCACCTTCCAGGATGATGCGTTGCGAATGACCTTCGGTCGCGCCGACGAACTGTACATCCAAATGAGCCGCCAACAGTTTCAGCGATTCCTCATTGGTCAGGTCGACACCATGATTGCGTGCAGCAAAAGCCAGCAAACGGTACAAGGCACCGGAATCCAGCAGACACCAACCCAAGCGCTTGGCCAAAATCCCGGCGATAGTGCCCTTGCCCGAGCCACTTGGCCCATCGATGGTGATGACTGGCGCCTTGATGTTCACGAATGAGCCTCTTGAGCAACGCGAATACCGACCTGCGCGCACAACGCGAGGAAGTTCGGGAAGGACGTGGCAACGTTGGCGCAGTCATGGATGCGGATTGGCGCATTGGCGCGCAGCGAGGCCACGCTGAAGGCCATCGCAATACGGTGGTCGCCATGCCCGTGCACTTCGCCGCCGCCAATCTGGCTGCCATCGATGATGATACCGTCCGGCGTCGGCTCGCACTTGACGCCCAGGGCCAGCAGGCCATCCGCCATCACTTGAATACGGTCGGACTCCTTGACCCGCAGCTCTTCAGCGCCACGCAGCACGGTACGCCCTTCGGCACAGGCCGCGGCAACGAACAGCACCGGGAATTCGTCGATCGCCAACGGGACCAGTTCTTCCGGAATATCGATCCCCTTGAGCTTCGCTGCGCGAACACGCAGGTCCGCCACCGGTTCGCCGCCGACTTCCCGCTGGTTCTCCAGGCTGATATCAGCCCCCATCAGATGCAGGATATCGATTACCCCGGTACGAGTCGGGTTAATGCCAACGTGCTCGAGCACCAGCTCGGAACCTTCGGCGATGGACGCAGCCACCAGGAAGAAGGCCGCCGAGGAGATATCCGCAGGCACCTCGATATGGGTCGCCTGCAGCTTGCCACCGGACTCGACCGAGGCCGTGGCGCCGTCGACCGCCACCGGATAACCGAAACCACGCAGCATGCGCTCGGTGTGATCACGGGTTGGCGCAGGCTCAGTCACCGTGGTCTTGCCCTCGGCGTACAGGCCAGCCAACAGCAGGCAGGACTTAACCTGGGCACTGGCCATTGGCATGGTGTAAGTCAGGCCCTTGAGCTTGTGACCGCCACGGATGGTCATCGGCGGACGCCCTTCCGCGGCAGTTTCAATCACCGCCCCCATCTCGCGCAGCGGATTGGCTACGCGATTCATCGGACGCTTGGACAGCGAAGCATCACCCGTCAGCACGCTATCGAAACTCTGCGCAGCCAGTAGGCCGGACAGCAGACGCATCGAGGTGCCGGAGTTGCCCAGATAGATCGGTCCCGGAGCCGGCTTCAGGCCATGCAGGCCAACGCCATGAATGGTCACGCGACCATGGTGCGGGCCTTCGATCACCACGCCCATGTCACGGAAAGCCTGCAGCGTCGCCAGGGCGTCCTCGCCCTCGAGGAAGCCTTCGACTTCGGTAGTACCTTCAGCCAGGGAGCCGAGCATGATCGAACGGTGAGAAATCGACTTGTCGCCTGGTACACGAATCCGCCCAGTCAGGCGGCCACCAGGATTTGCCAGGAAAATCAGGTTATTGGAGTTCATAGCGTCCACATAGGCCCGACGGGCCAGGATTTTACTGAAATGCTCGCGAGCAACCCGGGCGCGAGTGAATACGCCCAACAACTGGTGCCCATCCCCTGCATCGACCGCGTCGCGCAAGGCGTCGAGGTCGTTGCGAAATGTATCGAGTGTGCGCAGGACAGCTTCGCGATTGGCGAGGAAGATGTCGTGCCACATGACCGGGTCACTACCGGCGATTCTCGTGAAATCACGGAAACCGCCCGCAGCGTAGCGGAAGATGTCCAGATTTTCACTGCGCTTGGCCAACGAATCGACCAGACCGAACGCCAGCAAGTGCGGCAGATGACTGGTCGCCGCCAACACTTCATCGTGGCGCTCGACCTGCATATGCTCGACATCGGCCCCCAGCTCTCGCCAGAGCTTGTCGACCACCGCCAGCGCTGCCGGGTCGGTCTGTTCCAGCGGTGTCAGGATCACCTTGTGGCGACGGAACAACTGGCCATTGGCGGCCTCCACCCCACTCTGCTCGGAACCGGCGATCGGATGCCCCGGGACGAAGCGCGGCGGCATGCCGCCAAAAGCCTCGGTCGCCGCTCGCACCACATTGCCCTTGGCGCTGCCGACATCGGTCAGGATCGCCTGCCCCAGATCCATGCCGGCCAGAATCGCCAGCAACTTTTCCATGGCCAGAATCGGTACCGCCAGCTGGATCACGTCAGCGCCCTGGCACGCCAGCGCCAGGTCTTCTTCACAGCGATCCACCACACCCAGCTCAACGGCCAGCTTGCGCGATTGCGGGTCGAGATCGACGCCGACCACCTCGCGGCATACGCCACTTTCACGCAGGCCCTTGGCAAAGGAACCGCCGATCAGTCCCAGACCGACCACCACCAGGCGACCGATCATAGGCACCGCAGGTTGCACTGGAATGACATCAACCACGAGCCAGAACCTTGGCCAAAGCCTCGAGGAAACGCGTGTTTTCAGCCGGCAGGCCAATGGTCACGCGCAGGTGATTCGGCATGCCGTAGTTGGCCACCGGACGCACGATCACCCCTTCACGCAACAACCCCTGGAACACCGGCGCGGCAACCCGCCCGACATCCACCGCGATGAAGTTGCCCCTGGAAGCGATCCAGCTCAGGCCCAGCTCCCGGAAGCCGGCTTCCAGCTGCTGCATGCCCGCCTCATTCAGACGGCGGCTTTCGGCCAGGTAATCGGTATCCTCCAGCGCCGCACACGCCGCCGCCAGGGCCAGGCTGTTGACGTTGAATGGCTGGCGAACGCGATTGAGCACATCAGCCACTGTCGGAGTCGACAAGCCATAACCCACGCGCAACGCGGCCAGGCCATAGGCCTTGGAGAAGGTTCGCGAAACCAGCAGATTCGGATAGGCCGCCAGAAAGTCCAGGCCATCCGGCAGATCGCTGCCTTCGGCATATTCGATGTAAGCCTCGTCCAGCACCACCAGCACATGCGCCGGTACGTCCTGGAGGAACTCGTCCAGCGCCTCGGCGCTGAACCAGGTACCGGTCGGATTGTTCGGGTTGGCGATAAAGACCACCCGGGTATCGGCATCGATGGCCTGCAGCATGGCCGGCAAGTCATGCCCCCAGTCCTTGGCCGGAATCACGCGGGCTTCGGCGCCCACGGCCTGGGTAACGATCGGGTAGACCGCAAAGGCGTGTTCGCTGAACACCGCATTCAGGCCAGGCGCCAGATAGGCTCGGGCGACCAGTTCCAGAATGTCGTTGGAACCGTTACCCAGGGTGACCTGCGCCAGCTCGACGCCACAGCGCTCGGCCAGCAGGGTCTTGAGCGCAAAGCCATTGCCATCTGGGTAACGAGTCAGCTCGGCCAGCTCTTCGCGAATCGCCGCCAGCGCCTTGGGGCTGGCGCCCAGCGGGTTTTCGTTGCTCGCCAGCTTGACGATTTTCGCCGGATCGATATCCAGCTCGCGTGCCAGTTCGTCCACGGGTTTGCCCGGAACGTAAGGCAAAAGTTGTTGCACGCCCGGCTGCGCCAGAGCGAGGAAGTCGCCACTCATTGTTAAAGCCTCAGAGAACCGCTTTCGGGTAGGAACCCAGCACCTTGAGTGCCACTGCTTCCTGACTGATCTTTTCCAGCACACCCTTGATCAATGGATCGCGATGGTGGCCGACGAAGTCGATGAAGAACACATAGGTCCACTTGCCGCTGCGCGAAGGCCGGGTTTCGATACGCGTCAGATCGATGCCGTTGTCATGGAAAGGCACCAGCAGCTCATGCAGAGCGCCAGGCTTGTTGCTCATGGAAACGATGATCGAGGTCTTGTCGTCGCCGGTCGGCGGTACTTCCTGGTTGCCGATCATCAGGAAGCGCGTGGAGTTGTCCGGGCGATCCTCGATTTTCTCGGCCAGACGGGTCAAGCCGTACAGGCTCGCCGCCATGTCGCCGGCGATGGCCGCCGAGTTCCATTCGCCCTTGACCCGCTTGGCCGCTTCGGCGTTGCTGGAAACCGCAACCCGTTCGACATTCGGATAATGGGCATCCAGCCACTTGCGGCACTGCGCCAGGGACTGGGCATGGGAGTAGATGCGGCTGATGCTGTCGGTCTTGGTGTTTTCACCAACCAGCAGATGATGGTGGATACGCAGTTCGACCTCGCCGCAGATCACCATGTCGTGCTCCAGGAAACTGTCGAGGGTGTGGTTGACCGCACCCTCGGTGGAGTTTTCCACAGGCACCACGCCAAAGTTCACCGCACCCGCCGCCACTTCACGGAACACCTCGTCGATCGCCGCCATCGGCTTGCTGATCACCGCGTGACCGAAGTGCTTCATGGCTGCAGCCTGGGTGAAGGTGCCTTCCGGACCGAGGTAAGCCACTTTCAGCGGCTGCTCGAGCGCCAGGCAGGACGACATGATTTCACGGAACAGCCGCGCCATCTCTTCGTTGCCCAACGGCCCCTGGTTGCGTTCCATCACCCGCTTGAGCACCTGAGCCTCACGCTCAGGACGATAGAACACCGGCACTTCGCCTTCGGCCAGCGAGGCCATCTTTACTCGCGCGACTTCCTGGGCGCAGCGCGCGCGCTCACTGATCAGCTCCAGGACCTTCTCGTCCAGAGCGTCAATGCGCAGGCGCAGTGCCTTGAGTTCTTGCTCAGACATTAGCCGTGTTCCTTCTCGAACTCTGCCATGTACGCCACCAGCGCGTTGACCGCATTGATGTCGACGGCGTTGTAGATGGAGGCGCGCATGCCGCCTACCGAACGGTGACCCTTGAGGTTCAACAGGCCACGCGCGTCGGCACCGGCCAGGAACGGCTTGTCCAGACGGTCATCGGCCAGGCGGAACGGTACGTTCATCCACGAGCGGTCCGACTTGTTGATCGGGTTGCTGTACAGGCCGCTGGCGTCGATGAAGTCGTACAGGGTGCGCTGCTTGACGTCATTGAGCTTGGCGATGGCTTCCACCCCACCCTGCTCCTTGAGCCACTCGAACACCAGGCCGGACAGGTACCAGGCCAGGGTCGGCGGAGTGTTATACATCGAGCCGTTATCCGCCGCGACCTTGTAGTCGAGCATGGTCGGACACAGCGAACGCGCGCGACCCAGCAGGTCCTCGCGAACGATATTGACCAGGATGCCGCTCGGGCCGATGTTTTTCTGCGCACCGGCGTAGATCATGCCGAAACGGGAGATATCCACAGGGCGCGAGAGGATGTCGGAGGACATGTCGGCCACCAGCGGAACGTCGCCGGTTTCCGGGACCCACTGGAATTCCAGGCCGCCGATGGTTTCGTTCGGCGCGTAGTGCACGTAGGCCGCGTCTTTCGACAGCTGCCATTCGTTCTGGCCAGGGATGGCGAAATAATCGTAAGGCTTGGCGGTGGCAGCCACATTGACATGGCCATAGCGCGAGGCTTCTTCAATGGCTTTCTGCGACCAGATACCGGTGTCGATATAGTCGGCAGTGCCATTTTCCGGCAGCAGGTTCAGTGGGATCTGAGCAAATTGCTGGCTGGCGCCGCCTTGCAGAAACAGCACTTTATAGTTCGAGGGGATATTCAGCAGATCACGCAGATCCTGCTCGGCCTTGGTGGCAATGGAGACGAACTCATCGCTGCGATGGCTCATCTCCATGACCGACAGGCCCTTGCCATGCCAATCCAGCAATTCGGCCTGGGCACGCAACAGGACAGCTTCAGGTAGCGCAGCGGGACCTGCGCAGAAGTTATAGGCTCGTTTGCTCACATCCACTCTCGCTATGCATTCACGGTAGCGGACAGAGCAAACACTCTGCCCTGCTACGATTTATTTAGTCTTGCGACTCTTCTTCGCCTGCGGCGTCAGCCTGTTGGCCTTCGACGGCATCATCCGAGTCGGTCGCCGCATCCAGCACGGCGCCCTCGAGCACCTCGCCATCTTCGTCTTCCAATTCGTCACCTTCGACTTCGGAAGGCTCCTGAACCCGCTCCAGGCCTACCAGCGTTTCGTCGTTGGCCAACTTGATCAAGGTCACGCCCTGAGTGTTACGACCCAGGCTGGACACTTCGTCGACCCGGGTGCGCACCAGGGTGCCCTGGTCGGAAATCAGCATGATTTCCTCGCCGTCGAGCACCTGAACCGCGCCGACCAGACGGCCGTTACGCTCGTTGCTGACCATGGCGATAACGCCTTGACCGCCACGCTTGTACTCAGGGAACTCGGTGATCGCCGTACGCTTGCCATAACCCCGCGCCGAAGCGGTGAGGATCTGGCTGCCTTCTTCCGGGATCAGCATGGAGATCAGCTTCTGCCCTTCCGGCAGACGCATGCCGCGCACACCGCGGGCGGTACGGCCCATGGCACGAACGTCGGACTCCTTGAAGCGAGTCACCTTGCCACCATCGGAGAACAGCATGACTTCGCGCTCGCCATCGGTGATCGCGGCGGAAATCAGCACATCGCCCTCGTCCAGTTCCAGCGCGATCAGACCGACGCTGCGCTGACGGCTGAAGGATTCCAGCGGGGTCTTCTTCACGGTGCCGTTGGCGGTCGCCATGAAGATGTAGTGACCTTCGGTGTATTCCTCGACCGGCAGCATGGTGGTGATGTACTCACCATCGTCCAGCGGCAGCAGGTTGACCAGCGGACGGCCGCGGGCGGCACGGGAAGCCTCGGGAATTTCGTAGGTTTTCAGCCAGTAGACCTTGCCCTTGCTGGAGAACAGCAACAGCGTGGTGTGACTGTTGGCCACCAGCAGGTGAGCGATGTAGTCCTCATCCTTGACGCCGGTTGCCGACTTGCCTTTACCGCCACGACGCTGGGCCTGGTACGCAGCCAGCGGCTGGGTCTTGGCATAACCGCCGTGGGAAATGGTCACGACGCGTTCCTCTTCCGGAATCATGTCGCCCAGGGTCAGGTCGAGACGGGCATCGAGGATCTCGGTGCGACGCACATCGCCGTATTCGGCGCGAATCACTTCCAGCTCTTCGCGGATCACTTCCATCAGGCGCGTGGCGCTGTTGAGGATGCGGATCAGCTCGCCGATCTGGTTGAGGATCTCCTGGTACTCGGCCAGCAGTTTTTCATGCTCGAGGCCGGTCAGGCGGTGCAGACGCAGTTCCAGGATGGCCTGTGCCTGCTCTGGCGACAGGAAGTACTTGCCGTCGCGCAGACCGTATTGCGGATCGAGGTTCTCCGGACGGCAGGAATCCGCGCCGGCGCGCTCGACCATGGTCATCACCGCGCTGGATTCCCAAGGCGTGCTGACCAGCGCTTCCTTGGCTTCCGACGGGGTCGGCGAAGCCTTGATCAGGGCGATGACCGGGTCGATGTTCGACAGGGCAACGGCCTGGCCTTCGAGAATGTGGCCACGCTCACGGGCCTTGCGCAGTTCGAACACAGTGCGGCGGGTCACCACTTCACGGCGGTGACGCACGAAGGCTTCCAGCAGGTCCTTCAGGTTGAGGATCCGCGGACGACCGTCGATCAGCGCAACGATGTTGATACCGAACACGCTCTGCAGCTGGGTCTGGGCGTAGAGGTTGTTGAGGATCACCTCCGGCACTTCGCCACGGCGCAGCTCGATCACCACGCGCATACCGTCCTTGTCGGACTCGTCGCGCAGCTCGGTGATGCCTTCGAGCTTCTTCTCCTTGACCAGCTCGGCGATCTTCTCGATCAGGCGCGCCTTGTTCAGCTGGTAAGGCAGCTCGGTGATGACGATCTGCTGACGGCCACCGACCTTGTCGATGTCCTCGATGATCGAGCGGGCACGCATGTAAATGCGTCCGCGACCGGTACGGTAGGCTTCGATGATGCCTTCGCGACCGTTGATGATCGCCGCAGTCGGGAAATCCGGGCCCGGGATGTGCTGCATCAGCTCATCGACGGTCAGTTCCGGGTTGTCGATCAGCGCCAGGCAACCGTCGATGACTTCGCCGAGGTTGTGCGGCGGAATGTTGGTCGCCATGCCCACGGCGATACCGCTGGAGCCGTTGACCAGCAGGTTGGGGATCTTGGTCGGCATGACCGCGGGGATCAGTTCGGTGCCGTCGTAGTTCGGCACCCAGTCCACGGTTTCCTTGTGCAGGTCGGCCAGCAGCTCGTGCGCCAGCTTGGTCATGCGCACTTCGGTGTATCGCATGGCCGCCGCGTTGTCGCCGTCGACCGAACCGAAGTTACCCTGGCCGTCTACCAGCAGGTAGCGCAGGGAGAATGGCTGGGCCATACGAACGATGGTGTCGTACACCGCGGTATCACCGTGCGGGTGATACTTACCGATCACGTCACCGACAACACGGGCAGATTTCTTGTACGGCTTGTTCCAGTCGTTACCGAGCTCGCTCATCGCGTACAGCACACGCCGGTGCACGGGCTTCAAGCCATCGCGCGCATCAGGCAGTGCCCGCCCGACGATTACGCTCATCGCGTAGTCGAGATAGGACTGTTTCAGCTCGTCTTCGATATTGACCGGGAGGATTTCTTTGGCCAGTTCGCCCATGAGAAGCCTGATTCCTTTTTCTGGTGAAACTTCGTCACATCCATATGGGACGAACGAAGCTCGCCGCTGCAGGCCTAGTGCCATGCACCGACTTACGACAAATCAACAAGTTATGCCATGGATTTGCGCAGTGAAGGCGGTCACTTCGGACCACCTTGGAAACCGCCGGATGTTATCACAATCGCCGCCACGCACCTATCCCCCTGATGCGCATGGAGCATAGTTAGTTGACCGGTGACAGGCTGATAAGAGACGAGAGAAGCTCAGAGGCGGATTCCGCACTTAAATGCAGATTTTTTCCCGGACTGACGACCGCCCCACGGCAGCCGTCAGCGAAACCTCTTGCAAAATGACCTCAGTGCAGGCGCTTGCGGCACATCAACTGGGCCATTTTTGCGGTGTCGGGACGCTCGACGATGCCTTTCTCGGTGACGATGGCGTCGATCAGGTCCGCCGGGGTGACGTCGAATACCGGGTTGTAGGCCTCCACATCCGCCCCTACCCGCTTGCCACCGACCTCGAGCAACTCCTTGCCATCACGCTCTTCGATCGGAATGTCTTCGCCGCTGGCCAGGGCCATGTCGATGGTCGAACTCGGCGCGACCACCATGAAACGCACGCCGTGGTGCATCGCATTGACCGCCAGCTGATAGGTGCCGATCTTGTTCGCCACGTCGCCGTTGGCAGTAATGCGGTCGGCGCCGACGATCACCCAGGTCACGCCCTTGGTTTTCATGATATGCGCGGCAGCGGAGTCGGCATTCAAGGTCACCGGGATGCCTTCGTTGGCCAGCTCCCAGGCGGTCAGCCGCGAGCCTTGCAGCCAGGGACGGGTCTCATTGGCATATACCCGTTCGACCATCCCCTCGATAAAGGCCCCGCGAATCACCCCCAGGGCCGTGCCGAAGCCTCCGGTCGCCAGGGCGCCGGTGTTGCAATGGGTCAGGATGGCCTGGGCATTGCCCTGATGCCGGCGAATCAGGTCAACACCTAATTGGGCCATGGTCAGGTTGGCTTCGCGGTCGCTTTCATGAATGGCCAGGGCTTCCGCTTCCAGCACCGCCAGCGGGTCGGCGTGGTCCTTGAGGCGCTCCAGGCGCTCACGCATGCGGTTCAGCGCCCAGAACAGGTTGACCGCGGTCGGGCGCGAATCGGCGAGCAGCGCAAAGTCTTCCTCCATCGCCGCCTGCCAGTCGCCACCGGCGACAAAACGTGCGCGCGCGGCCAGGACCACGCCATACGCGGCGCTGATACCGATCGCCGGCGCACCACGCACCACCATTTCGCGAATGGCCTCTGCGACGCCGGCCGCACTGGTGTAGGCGATCCAGCGCTCTTCGAAGGGCAAAATACGCTGATCGAGCAGATACAGGGCGTCATCCCGCCAATCGATGGCCTTCACCTTCTCCGCAGCCAACAGTCGGTCGCGCATCCCTCACCCCGCACTCATGAACAAAAGCCGCCGATTATAGCGATCCCCCGGCGAAGACGCTCGGGTATACTTCGCCATCCTCCACAAACGCCCTGGAACCGATCTTCGATGCCGAACCCTGTCGTTGCGCTCGACCTACTCCTGTTGCCGACCTGGCTGGTGCCTGTTGAACCGGCCAGCGTAGTGCTCAAGGAGCACGGCCTGGGTATCCGCGACGGCCGCATCGTGTTCATCGGCCCGCGTGCCGACGCCTTGAAGCTGCAGGCTGCCGAGGTCCGCGAACTGCCCGGCATGTTGCTCAGCCCCGGCCTGATCAATGCCCATGGACACGCGGCGATGACCCTGTTCCGCGGCCTGGCCGACGACCTGCCGCTGATGACCTGGCTGGAAAACCACATCTGGCCCGCCGAAGCCAAATGGGTCGATGAAGCCTTCGTCCGCGACGGTACCGACCTGGCCATCGCCGAACAGCTCAAAGGCGGCATCAGCTGTTTTTCCGACATGTACTTCTTCCCGAAGGTTGCCAGCGAGCGCGTGCACAACAGCGGCATTCGGGCGCAGATCGCCATTCCGATCCTCGACTTTCCGATTCCGGGCGCCCACAGCGCCGACGAGGCCATCCGCCAGGGCGTCGAGCTGTTCAGCGACCTCAAGCATCATCCGCGCATCAAGATCACCTTCGGCCCCCACGCGCCCTATACGGTCGGCGACGAAAACCTGGAGAAGATCCGGATCATTGCCGAAGAACTCGATGCATCCATTCATATGCATGTCCATGAAACCGCCTTCGAGGTGGAACAGGCCATCGCCCGGCACGGTGAACGGCCCCTGGCCCGCCTGGCGCGGCTGGGACTGCTCGGGCCGCGCTTCCAGGCCGTACACATGACCCAAATCAGCGATGACGACCTGGCTTTGCTGGTAGAAACCAACAGCAATGTCATTCATTGCCCGGAGTCGAACCTGAAACTGGCCAGCGGCTTCTGCCCGGTGGAACGGCTGTGGCAGGCTGGCGTCAATGTTGCAGTAGGCACCGATGGGGCCGCCAGCAACAACGACCTGGACCTGCTCGGCGAAACCCGCACCGCCGCGCTGCTGGCCAAGGCCGTGGCGGGCTCGGCCACCGCCCTGAATGCCCACCAGGCACTGCGCATGGCCACGCTCAACGGCGCGCGGGCCCTGGGCCTGGAGAGCGAAATCGGCTCGCTGGAACTCGGCAAGGCCGCGGACCTGGTGGCCTTCGACCTGTCTGGCCTGGCGCAGCAACCGATCTACGACCCGGTTTCGCAGCTTATATATGCCACCGGCCGCGATTGCGTGAAACACCTTTGGGTCGCCGGCAAGCAATTGCTCGACGACCGGCGCCTGACGCGCCTGGACGAACAACAGCTGCACGCCACGGCGACAGCCTGGGGCCGGCGCATCAGCGGCCATACCGAATAGCAGGAACCCTCGAGCCGCGGCTCGAGACCGATAGCAAGCATTTTCCAGATTCAGAGGATTACCCATGAGCAACGTCGACCACGCCGAAATCGCCAAATTCGAAGCCCTCGCCCATCGCTGGTGGGACCGCGAAAGCGAATTCAAGCCGCTGCACGATATCAACCCGCTGCGGGTCAACTGGATTGACGAGCGCGTCAACCTGGCTGGCAAGAAAGTCCTCGACGTCGGTTGCGGCGGCGGCATCCTCAGCGAAGCCATGGCCCAGCGCGGCGCCACGGTAACCGGCATCGACATGGGCGAGGCCCCGCTGGCGGTGGCACAGCTGCATCAACTGGAGTCCGGGGTGAACGTCGAATACCGGCAGATCACCGCCGAAGCCCTGGCCGAGGAGATGCCCGAGCAGTTCGACGTCGTCACCTGCCTGGAGATGCTCGAGCACGTACCGGACCCGTCCTCGGTGATCCGCGCCTGCTTCCGCATGGTCAAGCCCGGCGGCCAGGTGTTCTTCTCCACCATCAACCGCAATCCAAAGGCCTACCTGTTCGCCATCATCGGCGCCGAATACATCATGAAGCTGCTGCCACGCGGCACCCATGACTTCAAGAAATTCATCCGTCCTTCCGAACTGGGTGCCTGGAGCCGCGACGCCGGCCTGACCGTCAAGGACATCATCGGCCTGACCTACAACCCGCTGACCAAACACTACAAGCTGGCCGCCGACGTCGACGTCAACTACATGATCCAGACCCTGCGAGAGGAATAAGCCCATGCGTATCAGAGCAGTTCTTTTCGACATGGACGGCACCCTGCTCGACACCGCGCCGGACTTCATCGCCATCTGCCAGGCCATGCGCGCCGACCGCGGCCTGGCGCCGATCGCGGACAAGCATATTCGCGACGAAATCTCCGGCGGCGCCCGGGCGATGGTGGCCGTGACCTTCTCGATGGACCCGGAATCCCCGGGCTTCGAGGAACTGCGCCTGGAGTTCCTGGAGCGCTACCTCAAGCATTGCGCGGTGCACAGCAAGCTGTTCGACGGCATGGCCGAGCTGCTGGCCGATATCGAGAAGGCCAATCTGCTCTGGGGCGTGGTCACCAACAAGCCGGTGCGCTTTGCCGAGCCGATCATGCAGCAGCTGGGCCTGGCGGAACGTTCCGCCCTGCTGATCTGCCCGGACCACGTAAAGAACAGCAAACCCGATCCGGAACCGTTGATCCTCGCGTGCAAGATGCTCGACCTCGACCCGGCCAGCGTCCTGTTCGTCGGCGACGACCTGCGCGACATCGAATCGGGCCGCGATGCAGGCACCAGGACCGCCGCCGTGACCTACGGCTACATCCATCCGGACGACAATCCCAAGCATTGGGGCGCCGACGTGGTGGTCGATCACCCACTGGAACTGCGCCAGGTCCTGGATCAGGCGCTGTGCAGCTGCTGACCGGCCCAGGCTTTCGCTTCTGATTTCCCGAGGTTTTTATGTTTGATTATTCCGCCCGCCCCGAACTGCTCAAGGATCGGGTCATCCTGGTCACCGGCGCTGGCCGCGGCATCGGTGCCGCTGCCGCCAAGACCTTCGCCGCCCACGGCGCCACCGTGCTGCTGCTGGGCAAGACCGAAGCCAACCTGACCCAGGTCTACGACGAGATCGAAGCCGCCGGCCATCCTCAGCCGGTGGTGATTCCGTTCAATCTGGAAACCGCCCTGCCGCACCAGTACGACGAACTGGCCGCCATGGTCGAAGCCGAGTTCGGCCACCTCGACGGCCTGCTGCATAACGCCTCGATCATTGGTCCACGCACGCCGCTGGAACAGCTGTCGGGCGAGAACTTCATGCGTGTGATGCAAGTCAACGTCAACGCCATGTTCATGCTGACCAGTACCCTGCTGCCGCTGCTCAAGCTGTCCCAGGACGCCTCGGTGGTGTTCACCTCCAGCAGCGTTGGCCGCAAGGGCCGTGCCTACTGGGGCGCCTATGGCGTTTCGAAGTTCGCCACCGAAGGCCTGATGCAGACCCTGGCCGACGAAGTCGACGGCGTCGCCCCGGTGCGCGCCAACAGCGTCAATCCGGGCGCTACCCGCACCAGCATGCGCGCCCAGGCCTACCCGGGGGAAAATCCGAGCAACAACCCGGCCCCCGAGGAGATCATGCCGGTCTACCTGTACCTCATGGGTCCGGACAGTAGCGGGATCAACGGCCAGGCATTCGACGCCCAGTAATCCTTTCTTTGGCCGCGGCGGAATATCGTCGCGGCGCTCCTTTCTTCGCCGGCCTTTGCCGAGCCATCGCCAGACAAATGCCACCCTTGGCCACGCCAAACCTCGGCACTGTCAGCCAACCATCTGAATTCAAAAGCATTTTGCTCAGATGAAGCAAATGGCACGCCTTTCGCTCTAATCTCCCTCAGATAGGCAGTGTATTGGCGAAACTCGGCGGCGATCGGGTCGGGGCTTATAACGGGCTCTAAAGCGGATTAGACTGTGGGCACTTTGTCCTGCGGGACTGATGGAACAGTATGACGTGCAGCCATGAGCCGCTCTCACCCAGCCAGTAAAGATTGCATTACGTGCTCAGGGGCTCACGCCATATGAAAACACCGACCCAGACCAACGCAATTGACTTCGATAGTGCCAAATTGCAACGCCTGGGCTTTGGCCAGCAGTCACCACTCCTGCAACGCCCGGTCAGCCTCGCCCAGCTGCGCCAGCAACTGAGCCTGCAATTGCAGACCAGCCTGGAACCGCAACGCATTCTCGGCCTGTTCTTCCGCGAAACCCAACGCCTTGTGCCCCTGGATGCCCTGGTTTACCAGCACAAGCCCAGCGACCTGCGCCTGGAATTCGGCCAGCGCGGCCACCACTCCATCAGCTACAGCCTGAGCCATGAAGGCGAGACCATGGGTGAGCTGGTGTTTCGGCGCAATCAGCGCTTCAGCGACCAGGAACAGAGCCATCTGGAATCCCTGCTGTCCACCCTGCTTTACCCGATGCGCAATGCCCTGCTCTATCGGGCCGTCACCCGTAGCGCCCTGCGCGATCCCTTGACCGACACCGGCAACCGGATCGCCATGGACCAGACGCTGCAGCGGGAAATTGAAATGGCCCGCCGCCACCTGCACCCGCTGTCACTGCTGATGCTGGATATCGATCACTTCAAGAGAATCAACGACAGCCACGGCCACAGCGCCGGCGATGAAGTGCTCAAGGCCGTTGCCGCGGCCATCAAGGCGCAGTTGCGCAACGTCGACATGGTGTTTCGTTTTGGCGGCGAGGAGTTCCTGATCCTGCTGTCCAACACCGGCCGCGATGCTGCCGCCATGGTGGGAGAACGGCTGCGCCAGGCGGCCCAGGCCAAGGATTACTGGGCGGATGGCAAGTTGATCGAGCTGACGGTCAGCCTGGGTTGCTCGACCCTGCTGCCGGGGGAATCAGCCGAGAGCCTGCTACGCCGTGCGGACAGCGCGCTGTACGTGGCCAAGCGCGAAGGCCGCAATCGCCTGGCGATGGCCGGCTGAAGAACGCTGGGCCGCCTCCATCGGAGGCAGCCACTCAACCTTCGACCAGTGCCATCCGCTCACGGACCGCGGGGGTCTTTTCCTGTTGCAGGCAACGCTCCAGGAACAGGTACATGTAGTCATAACTCTTGCAGATCGCCTGGCGCAGTTCGCTCTGCAAGGCTTTGCTCGGCTTCATGCCGGCCAGGGTGCAGATGATTTCCAGCGCCTCCCAAGGATGCGCATCGTCGTACTGGGCATGCATTTTCAGCCACTTCATCGCCCGCTTGCGCTCTTCTTCGGGAAAGGCCGCCGCATACACGCCAGTGGAGCAGACCAGCGCCGACCACTCACCCGTTGCCCCCTCGATTGCGTAGTTGGTCGCAGCGATCGCCACGATCAGCGAATCGGCGGAGCTGGTGTGCCAGCACCAATGACTCAAGGCATGCAGCTCCGGAGGGACCTGCTGCTCCTGCAGATCTTCCAGGCTCACGCCGTGGGCGCGACTCCAGTTCACCCAGTAATCGGCATGATTGAGCTCGACCCGGATATTGCGCATCAGCCAGCGCCGCGCCATGTCTTCACCGGGGTGACGGGCAAAACGGGTCTTGGTCAGGTTCTGCGCCATGTACAGGGCGAACTGCTCGACAACCGGCCAGCCACCGATCAGGTACTGGCGCATGGTCTTGTTGCTGAGCTTGTTGTCACGCATGCGCTGGTACAGTTCATGGTCGACCACGCGGCGCTTGCTCTCGCTGCAATCCTGGATCAGCTGCTGGGCCCAGGCCGGATAGCTTGCAGCGTCCATGAGCGGACCGGTCCTGTTGAATGCGTCGATCACTGTCGGGGCTCCTTTTGATGGTGATGGTACGGATCAGCGAGAGATTCAACGGAACGTGCCAGGAGCCTTGAATAGCAGAGGCTGTGGTCGTGAAGGCCGGCACTGCAGGCTGTCGCAGGTAAAGAGTTGCGGGCGCTCGATCAGGTAGCCCTGAGCGTAATCCACGCCGATCTCCAACAATGCCTGCTCAATCTGCGGTGTTTCGACAAACTCGGCAATCGTGCGTTTGCCCATCACATGACCGATATGGTTGATCACCTCGACCATCGCGCGATTGATCGGGTCGTCCAGCATATCCTTTACGAAACTTCCATCGATCTTCAGGAAGTCTACAGGCAAATGTTTGAGATAAGCGAATGACGACATTCCCGCGCAAAAGTCGTCCAACGAAAAATGGCAGCCCAAGCCCTTGAGCTCGTTGATAAATCGAATCGCACTGCCGAGATTGGAGATAGCGCTGGTCTCGGTGATTTCAAAACAAATCAGGTCCGGCGGCACACCATGGACAATGAACTGCTCGCGCAGGAAGTCCAGGAAAGCCTCGTCGCCGATGGTCGCGCCCGAGAGATTGATCGCACACATCGCCAGCGGCCCTTCACGCTCCTCGCGGATGCATTCGGCGATGATCTTGAACACATTCTCCACTACCCAACGGTCCAGAGAGGTCATCAGGCCGTAACGCTCGGCGGCCGGAATGAAGCTGTCGGGCAGGATCATCCGCCCGGCCTCGTCGTGCAGGCGCAGCAGAATCTCGATATGCCCGCCAAGCCGGTCCACATGCCCCAGGGCGGCTATTTCCTGGGCATAAAGACAGAAGCGGTTTTCCTCCAGGGCCATGTGCAGGCGCTGGACCCAGGCCATTTCACCGAACCGCAGGGACAGCTCCGAGTCGTCCGCGTGATAGACCTGGACCCGGTTGCGCCCTTTCTCCTTGGCCATGTAGCACGCCATGTCCGCTGCCCGCAGTGATGCTTCGAGGGTGGTCGGGGTGTGCGCCACGTGCACCAGGCCGATACTGACCGTGGTCACGAAGGGCCGGCCCTTCCAGACAAAGTGCAGGTTCTGCACCGTCTGGCGCAGGCCTTCGGCGATCTTTTCCGCCGCTTCCGGCGAGCAGTTCTCCAGCAGGATGCCGAATTCGTCGCCGCCCAGGCGCGCCAGGGTATCGCCCTCGCGCAGGCCCGACTGGAGCAAGGCGCAGATATGCCGGAGCAACTCGTCACCTGCCGCATGGCCGCAGGTGTCGTTGACCAGCTTGAACTGGTCCAGGTCGAGAAACATCAGCGCATGCCGCCCCGACTGCCGGCTCAGGTTGTGCAGCGCCTGCTCCAGGCGGTATTCGAACTCGCGGCGGTTCGCCAGGCCGGTCAAGGCATCGTGGGTCGCCTGCCAGGACAGATTGGCGATGTACTGGCGTTCCTGGGTCATGTCGTGCAGCACCAGCACCGTGCCGCTGACCTTGCCGGCGTTCTGGATAGGCGCGCCGACCAGGGTCACCGACACCGTGCTGCCATCCAGGCGCTGGATCAGCTTCGAATGCTCGCTGCCACCACTGAGCTGGCCGCTGAGGATATGCTCGATCAGGGTGAAGCCGTCGGTCTGGGCATTTTCATCGAGCAGATTGAACAAGGCCGCCAGCGGCAGCCCCACGGCCTGCTCGGCCTTCCAGTGGGTCATTTCCTCGGCGGCCGGGTTCATGTAGGCGATAGCACCATCCACATCGGTGGTGATCACACCGTCGCCAATGGATTGCAGGGTGATCTGCGCCCGCTCCTTCTCCAGCTGCAGGGCGCTGGCAAATTCATGACGCTGGGCCAGCAGCTTATGGGTGCGCAGCAACGCCAGGACAATCAGCCCCAGCGCGGTGGCCAGGTTGGTGATCAGCAACAGCCGCAGGATGACCCGCGAGCCCTCGCCCAGTGCATCGCTAAAGGCCTTGGCCGCGGGCGTTACGCCATCGTTGATGGCGAAAATCTGGTTCTTCCAGCGCTGGATATCGGCTTCGGAGGCCTGGTTGCTGGTAATGCTGCGGTGCATTTCATGGGCCACGCTATCGAGCTGCACCAGATAACTGTCGCCCACGGTCCACAGGTCGATGGCTTTTTCCAGGTAGCTGAAATGGCGGAAGTTCAGGTACAGCCAGATCACACTGTCGCTGTCGTCGGGGTGGTTGCCGCCCTTGAGAATCCCCGCCCGCGCGGCATTCAGGTCGGGCGGTTGCTGATCCAGCGCGACCCGCAGCTCATGCCCGCCCTGGGGCACGGCAATGGCGTTCTGGTACTTCAGGAAGATCGATTCGTCGCGGCTGTCGGCGTAGAGATTGAGGTAGTAGATGGCGTCCTTCTGGCCCTTGGACCAAAGGCTCTCCCCGGCAACGTAACCACGTACCGCCGAAAGGACATATAAGCTGAGGCCACCCAACAGCGCTTGAAACAACACCACCGCAATAAATGGCCAGACGATGCCCAATAACCGTGGCGTTCCGAGAGTCCGCTTTTGCTTCATGAGGTCCCTTGCATAAGCACTGCCAGATGAACACCCGAGAAAATAACGCTCCTGACAGCACAGACTAGGCTAATTTCCGCGGCTTCGAACGCACAGGCTATGACGTTCGAACACGCTGCCAGTCGAGACACGACAGGGCCGTGCCCCAGGAGGGTCATTTCCACCAGAGAATTCAAGCACTAAGCACAGAAAACCGGATAAAACTCAAGGTCGTTGGACTTGCTGCAAATGCCCGTAAAGCTTGGCGTAAAGGCCGCCGTCGGCAATTAGCTGCTGATGGTCGCCATCTTCGGCAATCTGTCCGCCATCGAACACCAGAACCCGATCCGCCTGTTTTACCGCGGACAGGCGGTGGGCAATGATCAGGGTGGTCCGGCCATGCAGGAAACGCGTCAGCGCCTGGTGCAGATTGTACTCGGTGGCGGCGTCCAGGGCGGAAGTGGCCTCGTCGAGGATCACCACCTTGGGCTCGGCCAGAACCATCCGCGCGATCGCCAGGCGCTGGCGCTGGCCGCCGGACAGACGCACGCCGGAACGGCCGACCACACTGTCCAGGCCGTTGGCCAGGGCGCGCACCGTCGAATCCAGCTGGGCGATCTCCAGCGCCCGCCAACAGGCCTCGTCGCTGCGCTCGCGGCCCATGGTCAGGTTGGCGCGGATGCTGTCGTTGAACAGCGCCGGATGCTGCAACACCACCGCCACGTTTTCGCGCAGGGTTTCCAGGCCGATTTCCTGCTGGGTCTTGCCGCCAAAACGAATCACGCCCGCCTGCGGTGTATAGAGCCCCAGCAACAGCTGCACCAGGGTACTTTTGCCGCCGCCGCTGGCGCCGACGATCGCCACCTTCTCCCCCGGCTCGATCGACAGGTTCATCTGGTCCAGCACCAGCTCGTCGCCGTAGCCGAAGCTCAGGCCACTGACTTCGATCCCCACGGTCTCGCGCCCCTGGAACGGGTCGACACCGCCGGCGTACTGCGGCTCGTCGGCCCGCGACAGCAGCTCGTTGATGCGCGACAGCGCGCCACCGGCGGCGTAGTAGGCGTATTGCAGGTTCAGCAGTTGTTCCACCGGGCCGATCATGAACCACAGGTAGCTGAACACGGCCAGCATCTGGCCGATGGACAGATCGGAAAACAGCACGGTGAGCATGGCCGCCGCGCGGAAGATATCGATCCCGAACTGGAACAGCAGCCCGCTGGCACGATTGGAGGCGTCGCTCTTCCATTGCGAAGCCACCGCGTAGTCCCGCACATCCTGGGCACGCCGGCCGAGACGGCCGAGGAAAAAGCCCTGGCGGTTGCCCGCGCGGACTTCCTGGATCGCATCCAGGGTTTCGGTCAGGGCCTGGGTGAACCGCGAGGTGCTGTCGTTCTCGAGCTTCTTCAGGTGCTTGACCCGCTTGCCCAGCTGCACCGTGGCGTAGATCACCAGGGGGTTGAACAGCAGGATCAGCAGCGCCAGTTGCCAGTGCATCCACATCAGGATCCCCGCGGTGCCCACCAGCGTGAGCATGGCCACCAGAAAACGGCTGAGGGTTTCGCCGACAAACTTGTCCAGGGTGTCGAGGTCGGTGACCAGGTGAGTCGTCACCGTACCGCTGCCCAGGCTTTCGTATTCGCCCAGGGAAATGCGCTTGAGGCGCTCAATCAGCCGCAGGCGGATGCGATAGACGATGTCCTTGGCCAACCCGGCAAACAACCGGGCCTGCAGCACGTTGAACAGCAGCGCCGAGCAACGCAGCATCAGGGTGATCAGCAACATCAGGCCGATATAGCCGGCGGCGCTCTGCCAGCCCGCGGGCAAGGCGTGGTTCATCACCTTCAGCGCGGCATCGCCGTGCCCCAGCAGTACTTCGTCCACCAGCAATGGCAGCAGCAACGGGATCGGCACGCTGCACAGCGTCGCCAGGACGGCCACGCCATTGGCGATCCACAACGCTTTTTTATGCTGCAGTGCCAGCCGGCGGACTTCCGCCCAGCTCAGGCGATCGACGGGTTCCGGCGCTTGTGGATCACCAACCAGATCACGCACAGGCGGCACGCTCCAGCCAGCGGCCGAGCAGTGGAGACAGCTCACTCAGGGGCTGGTAGCCATTGGTCAACAAGGCCAGCTGGCCATTGCGTTCGGCCAGCAAGGTCGGGAAGCCGGCGATCCCCAGGTCCTGGACCCAGGTGAAATCGGCGGCGGTGGCGGCATGCTGCTCGGCGCGATCGAAAGCCTCGGCGAACTCGATGCGCGGCACACCCGCTGCTTCGGCCAGTTCCACCAGAACGCTGGCGCGAGTGACATCCCGGCCTTCTACGTAAAAAGCCCGCTGGATCAGCCGCAAAAGTTTCCAGGCGCAATCCGGCGCCAGGCTGCGCGCCGTCACAATGGCGCGGCACGCAGGCTCGGTGTCATAGACAAAACCGTCGGGCAAGGCGCCCTCGAACTTGAACGGCTGGCCGGTGGCCTCGGTGACCGCCTGCCAGTGTTCGATGATGTAGCGGCGAGTGGTCGGCTCCAGTGCCGAGCCACTGCCGGTACGCAGGCCGCCCACCACCAGATGCAACTCGACGCCCGCTGCGCGCGCCTGCTCGACCAGGGCCTCGGCCACCGGAGCGAAGCCCCAGCACCACGAACACATCGGGTCCATCACATAGAGCAGGCGGGCAGACATGGCTCAGGCCTCGGAAGAAGATTGCTTGTAGTTGTAACCGATCGGGTGCGGCATGTTGCGAGCCTTGGCCAGTTCAATCTGCTTCTGCCGGTCGATGGCGCTGCGGCGGGTTTTCTCGCTCAGCGTGTCCCAGCAATGCGGGCAGCTGATACCCGGTACATAGTGCTCGCTGGCGCGATCTTCAACGCTTACCGGCGTGCGGCAGGCATGACATTGATCGTAGTCGCCTTCGCTGAGGTCGTGACGCACGGTCACCCGATTATCGAAGACGAAGCAGTCGCCCTGCCATTTACTCTCCTGCTGCGGCACCTCTTCGAGGTACTTGAGGATGCCACCCTTGAGGTGGAAGACCTCGCCGAAACCTTCGCTGAGCATATAGCTCGAAGCCTTCTCACAACGAATGCCGCCGGTGCAGAACATCGCGACCTTCTTGTGCTTGCTCGGGTCGAAGTTGGCTTTGATGTAGTCGGGGAACTCGCGAAAACTGGTGGTCTTCGGGTCGATGGCGCCTTCGAAGGTGCCGATCGACACTTCATAGTCGTTGCGGGTGTCGATCAGCAGCACTTGCGGGTCGCTGATCAGCGCGTTCCAGTCCTGCGGCTCGACATAGGTGCCGACCTTCTTGTTCGGGTCGACGCCGGGCACGCCCAGGGTCACGATCTCTTTCTTGAGCTTGACCTTGGTGCGGTAGAACGGCTGCTCGTCGCAGTACGATTCCTTGTGATCGATGTCGACCATGCGCGGGTCGTTCTTGAGCCAGGCCAGCAGCCCGTCGATGCCTTCGCGGCTGCCGGAAACGGTGCCGTTGATGCCTTCTTCGGCGATCAGCAGGGTGCCCTTGATGCCGTTGTCGAGCATCGCGTTGAGCAGCGGTTCGCGCAGGGAAACGTAATCTTCGAGGGTGACGAACTTATACAGTGCCGCCACGACAATCGGTTGTGTCATGGGTAATTCTCCAGGTGGCTACCCTCGTAAAGGGTGAACCGGATGCAAAAAAAACGCGCCGACTGAGCGGCGCGTTGCGGATTCTAGCAAAAAACCTGTGGTTAATGCTTGCTGCCGCCAGCGCAGGTCGGCGAGGCCGGGGCCACGCCAATCTTCGCCCATTCTTGCGGCGTGTAGGTATGCAGCGCCAACGCATGGAACTGGCCCATCAGCTCGCCCAGGGTCGCGTAGACCTTCTGGTGACGCTTGACGCTGTTGAGCCCGGCAAACTGCTCGCTGACCAGCACGGCCTTGAAGTGGGTCTCCAGGCCGCGGCTGTGCATGTGGCTTTCATCCAGAACCTGCAAATGCTCAGGCTGCAATGCGCCCAGTGCCGATTCGATACGTTGTTGCATGGTCATTCCTGGCTCCGCTTACTTCTTCTTCGCCGGTGCGGCCTTAGGCTCGAGCTCGGCGGTCATGTCGGCCAGCAGCTTGTTGACTACCGGTACCGCGCTTTCCAGCTTGGCCTGGGTCATCTGGGCCGATTGCTGGGTCAGCTGCGGCATTTTTTCCAGGACTTTCTTGCCCAGCGGCGACTGGTAGAACGCCACCAGGTCCTTGAGCTCGGATTCGCTGAAGTTGCTGGTGTAGAGCTTGACCATGTCCGGCTTCAGCTTGTTCCAGCCGATGGCCTGGTCCAGGGCGGCGTTGGCCTTGGCCTGGTAGGTTTCCAGCACGGCTTTTTTCGACTCTGGGGCTTTGGTCTGTTCAAAACGCTGAGCAAACATTTGCTGCACTTGCATGTACACCGGAGTGCCCAGCTTGTCAGCGTGCGCCAGGGTCAGGAAAGCTTCGGCACTGGCGTTGTGGCTGGCGGTATCGGCAAGCACCTGGCCGCTGGCGCAAACCAGAGCAACCGCGGTACAGATGGCACGAAGACGAGTCATCGAGTTTCCTTTTCTAGCAGGCGAGGTATAACCCCAAGGGCGACCATTCTGCGCCTAAAAAACTCTGTCGCTCAACCCCAAGCCTTGTGGTGCCTGCATTTGCTCGACCAAATGACACAGAAAGGCGCTTTATGGAACCCAGGCTGTGGATCACGGCCTAAACTGCGCAATCAGACCTACAGGAGTGAGCACGATGAGTCGAATCGAAACCGACAGCCTTGGCCAGGTTGAAGTCCCGGACGACGCCTATTGGGGCGCCCAGACCCAGCGTTCGCTGATCAACTTCGCCATCGGCAACGAGCGCATGCCGCTGTCGGTCCTGCATGCCCTGGCGTTGATCAAGAAGGCCGCGGCCCGGGTCAACGACCGCAACGGCGACCTGCCCGCCGATATCGCCCGGCTGATCGAACAGGCCGCCGACGAGGTGCTGGACGGCCAGCATGACGACCAGTTCCCGCTGGTGGTCTGGCAGACCGGCAGCGGCACCCAGAGCAATATGAACGTCAACGAGGTGATCGCCGGTCGCGCCAACGAACTGGCCGGCAACCCGCGCGGCGGCAAGTCGCCGGTGCACCCCAACGACCACGTGAATCGCTCGCAAAGCTCCAACGACTGCTTCCCCACGGCGATGCACATCGCCGCGGCCCAGGCGGTGCAGCAGCATCTGTTGCCGTCGATCGCCGAGCTGTCCGGCGGCCTGGCCGAACTCGCGGCACGCCACATGAAGCTGGTGAAGACCGGGCGCACCCACATGATGGACGCCACGCCCATCACCTTCGGCCAGGAGCTGTCGGCCTTCATCGCGCAGCTGGACTACGCCGAGCGCGCCATTCGCGCGGCCCTGCCGGCGGTCTGCGAACTGGCCCAGGGCGGTACCGCCGTCGGTACCGGGCTGAACTCGCCCCACGGTTTCGGCGAGGCGATCGCCGCCGAGCTGGCGGCCTTGTCCGGACTGCCGTTTGTTACCGCGCCGAACAAGTTCGCCGCCCTCGCCGGCCATGAACCCCTGACCACCCTCTCCGGCGCCCTGAAGACCCTGGCGGTGTGCCTGATGAAAATCGCCAACGACCTGCGCCTGCTGGGCTCCGGGCCACGCGCCGGGCTGGCCGAGGTCAGACTGCCGGCCAACGAACCGGGCAGCTCGATCATGCCAGGCAAGGTCAACCCGACCCAGTGCGAAGCCCTGTCGATGCTGGCGTGCCAGGTGATGGGCAACGACGTCGCCATCGGCTTCGCCGCCAGCCAGGGCCACCTGCAGCTGAACGTATTCAAGCCGGTGATCATCCACAACCTGCTGCAATCGGTACGCCTGCTCGCCGACGGCTGCAGCAACTTCCAGCAGCACTGCATCGCCGGGCTGGAGCCCGACCCGGTGCAGATGGCCGACCACCTGGAACGCGGGCTGATGCTGGTCACCGCGCTCAACACCCATATCGGCTACGACAAGTCCGCCGAGATCGCCAAGAAGGCCTATGCCGAGAACCGCACCTTGCGTGAAGCGGCCCTGGAGCTGGGGTATCTGACGGACGAAGAGTTCGATGCCTGGGTGCGGCCGGAAAACATGCTGGAGGCTGGCAAGCAGGGCTGATGGAAGGCGGTGATTGAACTGACGCTATCGCGGGCAAGCCTCGCTCCTACAGGATAGGGGCTTGCCCGCGATCAATGATAACGCGCCCTAACTCTCCGGCACTTGCATACGTCCCCGCCGCGCCTTGAGCCCGGCCATCAGCGATGGCCCCAGGGCCGTCAAGGCCGACCCCAGCACCACCAGCACCGCCCCGCCATAACCCAGGCCGTTGATCTGTTCGGCATGCACATATTCGGGCCACAACCAGGCCGCCACAGCCACCGCGGCGAAGGTCACCAAGGGGGTGATCGCCAGGGTGGCGCTGACCCGCGACGCCTCCCAATGGGCCAGCGCTTCGGCGAAGGCACCGTAGGCGATCAGGGTATTCAGGCAGCAGGCCAGCAACAGCCAGCCTTGCAGCGGACTCAACTCCAGCGCCTCGAGGGGATGGGCCCAGGGCGTGAGCAATAGCGCGCAGAACAGGTAGATCACCATCATCACCTGCAGGGAATTCCACACCGTCAGCAACTGTTTCTGGCCCAGGGCGTAGAAGGTCCAGACCGCCGAGGCGGCGAGCACCGTCAGCACCCCGGCGGTGTAGTTGCTCAGGGACGTCAGCAGCTCGGTCAGGCGCTGGTTGAAAAACAGCCCGAAACCGATCAGCAGCACCGCCAGGCCAATGCCCTGCCCCAGGCTGAAACGCTCCTTGAACACAAACAGGCTGGCGATCAGCAGCAGGATCGGCCCCATCTGCACCACCAACTGTGCGGTGCCGGGGCTCAGCAGGTTCAGCCCCATCAGGTACAGCACGTAGTTGCCCACCAGCCCAAAGACCGCCATCAGCACCAGCCAGCCGCCGCGCGGCCCGAGCACCCGCCAGCTCGGCAAACGCTTGACCGCCGCCAGGTAGATCAGCAGGAAACCACCGGACACCAACAGGCGAAACCAGGTCACGGTCACCGGGTCCATCACCAGCAACACCTGCTTGAGCTTGATCGGCAGGATGCCCCACAACAGCGCCGTAAGCAGTGCGAGGAACAAGCCATAGACCCAGCGACCGGACGAGATGTGCATGCGAACCCCAAAAGCCTGATGGAGGGAGCCCGCATTCTAGGCCCGGGGCTGCGGCGAACACAGGGACAATTGCCGGCTGAGCGTGATTGGGATTGTGCTGGTCGTAAAAAGCATCGCGGGCAAGCCTCGCTCCTACAGAACAGTGC
>NZ_JAQZAA010000029.1:0-353 GCF_028640875.1 Pseudomonas sp. SBT1-2
CTACGCCACGACAAGCCTGCTCGTAAGGTCATCAAGCAAGCGCGATGGCTACTGCTACGCAATCCACAGAATCTGAAAACGCCGGAACAACAGGTTCACTTGCAGGATTTGCTGGCGGCCAACCAGGCGTTGATGACGGTCTACTTGATGAAGGCTGAACTCAAAACGCTCTGGACGCCGAATACCGCTTGGAGCTGGAGATCGGCCTGGAAGCAATGGTTGCGCCATGCTCATGAAAGCGAAATACCGGCACTGATCCAGTTCGCCAAACGGCTAAAGAGTTACTGGCGGGGCATCGTCAGCCGCGTTCGCTGGCCGATGCACACCGGTCAGCTGGAAGGAATAAACAATCG
>NZ_JAQZAA010000030.1:0-829 GCF_028640875.1 Pseudomonas sp. SBT1-2
CGCTGGCAAGCCGCTGGTGTCGCTCGACAGGGAGTAAGTCAGCGGTACATCGGCGCCGGACTGGAAGATCGCCGTGACGCTGCCGCTGGCCGTCGTGGCTTCGCCCGCTACGTCGCCGACACCGCCGGCAATGCCATTGGCCAGGCCATCTTCATCGACAGTACCGGCCTCGGCGGCTCCGGCCGCCGTTGGCGTGTCGTCATCGACGGTAATCACCAGTTTCTCGGCGGCAGCCGTTACCGTGTCGCCATCGTTATCCGTGGCCTGCAACAGCGTGCCGAGGTTAAGGGTGATGTCGTTTTCATCATTGCCGGCTGGATGATCCAGCGGCTGCAGCAAGGTGAAGCTGTAGACACCCGCGGCGCTAAGGCTGAAGGTAAATACATCGGTCGCCCCGGCTTTGGCGGTCAGGGTGTCACCCAGGACGCTATAGACCAGCGCCACGCCGCCCGAACTCAATGCCGGCAAGCCACTGGTGTCACTCGACAAGCTATAGGTCAGTGGCACGTCGGCCCCGGACTGGAAGATACCGGTAACGCTACCGCTGGCAGTCGTGGCTTCGCCAGCTACGTCGCCCACACCACCGGCAATGCCATTGGCCAATCCGTCTTCATCGACGGTACCAGCCTCGGCGGCTCCGGCCGCCGTTGGTGTGTCGTCATCGATGGTGATCACCAGTTTCTCGGCGGCGGCCGTCACCGTGTCACCGTCCTTGTCGGTAGCTTGCAGCAGCGTGCCGAGGTTAAGGGTGATGTCGTTTTCATCATTGCCGGCTGGATGGTCCAGCGGCTGCAGCAGGCTGAAGCTGTAGGCACCCGCGGCGCTAAGG
>NZ_JAQZAA010000031.1:0-240 GCF_028640875.1 Pseudomonas sp. SBT1-2
CGCAGCCTGCGGCAGCGGCTACAGGGATCGCGGTGTCGGGGTAGCCGCTGCCGAGCCCGCGAGGCTGCGATCGGCAACGCAGTTGCCGCAGAACCTGCCTCCGCGATCTGCCTGGATAAAGGCGTTGGCCGGTTTGCGACGGCTGCGCCATCGATCGCAGCCTGCGGCAGCGGCTACAGGGATCGCGGTGTCGGGGTAGCCGCTGCCGAGCCCGCGAGGCTGCGATCGGCAACGCAGTTG
>NZ_JAQZAA010000003.1:0-843 GCF_028640875.1 Pseudomonas sp. SBT1-2
CGCAGCCTGCGGCAGCGGCTACAGGTGTGCGGTGTCAGGCCTGCAGGCGCCAGCCCATGACGTCGAGCAGGTCGCAGCTGTCGCGCAGCAGGATGGCGCTGGCGTTGGCCAGGTGTTGCAGGTCGGCGCTGTCGGCGTCTTTCAGGTCGAGGCGGGCGAGGCTTTCCAGCACTTGGGTGACGGCCAGCAGGCGCGCTGTGCTGTTGGCGTGGAGGACGTCGAGTGGGGGGTTCTTGTCGATCAGCAGGCAGGGGATGAGGCTGTCGATGCCCGTGAGGGGGATGTATTGCTTGTTCATGGGGTACTCCTTCGCGGATGAGAGGAGCTGCCGTCGTCGCCAAACGAAAGGGTGGCAGCTGCACGCAGGTTGGCGAACCGACCATCCACAAATCGGCAGATCCGAAGATCTCCCGCGCGCAGCCGCCATAAAAGATCGCCGCGAACATAAAGGCCCGACGGCAAAGATTGCAAGCGTGACTGCTTGTAGATGAATGGCCAGGTCGCCAAACCCGGTCGCCTTATGGGCGAGCCAGGACTATAGGGCGGGGGCTCGGCAGCAAACAAGTCAGCACTTTCTGCAAGTTGTGTAGGGCCAATCGCTGTCCGTTGCCCGTTGTTTTACGCGGGTTTCAGAGGGGCAAGCTTTTCAGGATCGCCTGATTCAGCCGCCTGATAGGCGTTGTTACGTTCGAGGCAAATTCCTCATGGAGAACGTAGCTCATGGCCTTTGTCATCAGGGAAGGCGACCCCACCACAACCGGCGGCAAAGTCATTGCCGGATCAGCCACCACCTTTGTTGTGGATCAACGGGTCGCCCGCATTGCCGACCCGGTCTGGTGCCCG
>NZ_JAQZAA010000032.1:0-722 GCF_028640875.1 Pseudomonas sp. SBT1-2
CAGTTGTGTATCCACGCCGCCCAGGCCATCGCTGACCTGCACGCTGAACACTTCGTCATGACTTTCGCCCGCCTTGAGCGATTGCACCGCGCCGGCAACGCCATCGGTGCCGTTGGCCAGGGTGTAGGTCCACTGGCCGGTGCTGTCCACGTCAATCGAGCCGTAGCTGCCAATTGGCGAGCCATTGATGGTCCAGATAGCGGAGGCATCGTGATCGATGTCGGCCGAGCTGAATTGACCGCTGACGCTGAGGGTAGTGTCTTCCTGCACTGCTCCGGCATCATTGCCGCTGGCGAAGCTGAGTACCGGCGCGTCGTTGCTGCCGGTGACAGTGATGGTCACCTGTTGGGTGTCGACACCGCCCAGGCTGTCGCTGACCTGCACGCTGAACACTTCGTCGTAACTCTCGCCCGCCTTCAGCGACTGCACGGCACTGGAGACTCCATCGGTGCCGTTGGCCAAGGTGTAGGTCCATTGGCCGCTGCTGTCCACGGCGATCGAACCGAAGGAGCCGGTGTTTGCTCCGACGATGCTCCAGGTAGCGGTGGCGGCATGATCGATATCGGTCGAGCTGAATTGACCGCTGACGCTGAGGGTAGTGTCTTCCTGCACTGCGCCGGCATCGTTGCCGGTGGCGAAGCTGAGTACCGGCGCATCGTTGCTGCCGGTGACGGTAATGGTCACCAACTGGGTGTCGACGCCACCCAGGCCATCGCTGACCT
>NZ_JAQZAA010000033.1:0-380 GCF_028640875.1 Pseudomonas sp. SBT1-2
CAGTTGTGTATCCACGCCGCCCAGGCCATCGCTGACCTGCACGCTGAACACTTCGTCATGACTTTCGCCCGCCTTGAGCGATTGCACCGCACCGGCAACGCCATCGGTGCCGTTGGCCAGGGTGTAGGTCCACTGGCCGGTGCTGTCCACGTCAATCGAGCCGTAGCTGCCAGTTGGCGAGCCATTGATGGTCCAGATAGCGGAGGCATCGTGATCGATGTCGGCCGAGCTGAATTGGCCGCTGACGCTGAGGGTGGTGTCTTCCTGCACTGCGCCGGCATCGTTGCCGCTGGCGAAGCTGAGTACCGGCGCATCGTTGCTGCCGGTGACGGTAATGGTCACCAACTGGGTGTCGACGCCACCCAGGCCATCGCTGACCT
>NZ_JAQZAA010000034.1:0-203 GCF_028640875.1 Pseudomonas sp. SBT1-2
AGGAGCGAAGCTTGCTCGCGATGAACGGTAACGCGGTCCGCCAGACATTCCGCGCCGGGGCTATTGCGGGCAAGCCTCCGCAGCCTCGCGAGGCTCGGCAGCGGCTACGGGGTTTTGCGCACAGGCATCCATTGTGTGGGCGCCGCAATACCCGTAGGAGCGAAGCTTGCTCGCGATGAACGGTAACGCGGTCCGCCAGACAT
>NZ_JAQZAA010000035.1:0-277 GCF_028640875.1 Pseudomonas sp. SBT1-2
TACCTTGCTGCAAGCTACCGATAAGGACGGCGACACAGTGACGGCCGCCGCCGAGAAACTGGTGATCACCGTCGATGACGATACGCCAACCGCAACCGGGGCCGCTGAGGCCGGAACCGTCGATGAAGATGGCCTGGCCAATGGCATCGCCGGTGGTGTGGGTGATGTACCCGGCGAAGCAACGACTGCCAGCGGCAGCGTCACGGCGATCTTCCAGTCCGGCGCCGATGTACCGCTGACTTACTCCCTGTCGAGCGACACCAGCGGCTTGCCAGCG
>NZ_JAQZAA010000036.1:0-33095 GCF_028640875.1 Pseudomonas sp. SBT1-2
GAGCGAGCTTGCTCGCGATAGCGCCAGAACAGACAACCCCATCCCCAGAACGACCCGATAAATACCGATAAGAATCGGTATTTATCGGGTTTTATTTTTGAATTTATATTTTTATGACTTCTAAAGTCGATTTTTATCGGATATAAAGTCATCCCTGTCGGGACCCGGCCAAGCCGCGTCCGGCCTTGCCCTTTTCTGTCATCGGCCGATGCCACCATCGGTCCTTTGCTGCTGCCCAGGAGATGATTCATGAGCCGTATCGTTACCGTCGCCGCAACCCAGATGGCCTGTTCCTGGGACCTCGAAGCCAATATCGAGACCGCGGAAAAGCTGGTCCGCGAGGCCGCCGCCAAAGGTGCGCAGATCATCCTGATCCAGGAACTGTTCGAGACCCCGTACTTCTGCCAGAAGCCGAACCCGGACTACCTGCAGCTGGCCACCCCGGTGGAAGGCAACGCGGCCATCGCCCACTTCCAGAAGGTCGCCCGCGAGCTGCAGGTGGTGCTGCCGATCAGCTTCTTCGAGTTGGCCGGGCGTGCGCGTTTCAACAGCATCGCGATCATCGACGCCGACGGCAGCAACCTCGGGATTTATCGTAAAAGCCACATCCCGGACGGCCCCGGCTATCACGAAAAGTACTACTTCAATCCGGGCGACACCGGCTTCAAGGTATGGAACACCCGCTACGCGAAAATCGGCGTGGGCATCTGCTGGGATCAGTGGTTCCCCGAGTGCGCCCGCAGCATGGCGCTGCAAGGCGCGGAGATTCTGTTTTACCCGACCGCCATCGGCAGCGAGCCCCACGACAAGAGCATCTTGTCCCGCGACCACTGGCAGCGCGTGCAACAAGGCCACGCCGGCGCCAACCTGATGCCGCTGATCGCCAGCAACCGCATCGGCAACGAAGAGCAGGACGGCTACGACATCACCTTCTACGGCTCGTCGTTCATCGCCAACCCGTTCGGCGAGAAGGTTGAAGAACTGAACGAGACTGAAGAAGGTATTCTTGTCCACAGTTTCGACCTCGACGAGCTGGAACACATTCGCAGCGCCTGGGGTTCGTTCCGCGACCGTCGGCCGAACCTGTACAGCGCGATCAAAACCCTCGACGGTTCCCTGGAGTCCTGAACCCATGACCACTTTGCACAGCACCCCTCGCGCCGACGGCTTCTACATGCCAGCCGAGTGGGCGACGCAGACCCAGACCTGGATGATCTGGCCCGAGCGCCCGGACAACTGGCGCCTGGGCGGCAAGCCGGCGCAAGCCGCGCATGTAGCGGTGGCCAAGGCCATCGCCCGCTTCGAACCGGTGACCGTGGCGGTCTCCGCGGGCCAGTATGAAAACGCCCGGGCGCGGCTGCTGGATGCGCCGAATATCCGCCTGGTGGAGATGTCCAGCGACGACGCCTGGGTCCGGGATACCGGCCCGACCTTCGTCATCAACGACAAGGGCGAAGTCCGTGGCGTGAACTGGGATTTCAACGCCTGGGGCGGTTTCGACGGCGGCCTGTATTCGCCGTGGAACCGTGACTCGCAGGTGGGCGGCAAGATCCTCGAGATCGAGCGCAGCCCGCGTTACCGCACCGAGGGCTTTGTGCTCGAAGGCGGCTCGATTCACGTCGACGGCGAAGGCACGGTGATCACCACCGAAGAGTGCCTGCTCAACCGCAATCGCAACCCGCACCTGAACCGTGCCGAGATCGAAGCGGTGCTCAGCGCCAACCTGGCGGTGGATAAGGTCATCTGGCTGCCGGACGGCCTGTACAACGACGAAACCGACGGCCATGTGGATAACTTCTGCTGCTACGTGCGCCCGGGCGAAGTGCTGCTGGCCTGGACCGACGACCCGCAGGACCCGAACTACCCACGCTGCCAGGCAGCGCTGAAAGTGCTGCAAGACAGCACCGACGCCAAGGGTCGCCCGTTCACCGTGCACAAGATGCCGATTCCGGGGCCGTTGTATGCGACCGAAGAAGAGTGCGCGGGCGTCGACCCGGTGGACGGCACCCAGGAACGTAATCCGTCGGTGCGCCTGGCCGGTTCCTATGTGAACTTCCTGATCGTCAACGGCGGCATCATCGCCCCGAGTTTCGACGACCCTCTGGATGCCCAGGCCAAGGAGATTCTGCAGAACCTGTTCCCGCAGCACGAAGTGGTGATGGTGCCGGGTCGCGAGTTGTTACTGGGGGGCGGAAATATCCATTGCCTTACCCAACAGCAACCGGCGCCGCACAAGGTTTGAGTGTTGTTGTAACAGCCTGTGACGCCTGATTGACGGGCTGTTACATGGATCCAATCCGGCGTCGCCCGGCGAGCCCGCAGCCCTGATGGACTGCGGGTTTTTTTGTATCCGAAAGCCAGCAATCGCGGGACCTTGGCATAGCTCTTGTATCTCTCGCGAGGTCACTCTGAGGCCGGTGGAACTGCGATGTTCTGTCATAAACCTTGGATAAGTTAGCCGCTCACAAACCGGGAGAGAGCGCTGGAGATGAATAGGGTCAGCGAGCGGACTTCACATCCCTTGGCAATGAATAACGAATCGCTTCAGGTTCTGGCGCAATGGTTGAAGTCCAATGGAACGCGACAGGTCCGGGAAGCCGACCCGCGTCGGATGATCCTCGATCGTTACCCTGCTGGTTTGTTCAGCGAGGCGGAACTCGAAGCGTTGTGGGATGTGTTGGAAGGATAGGCAAACAACGGATTGGTAAAAGCGCTGCCCTGATGGCAGCGCTTTTTTTTGCGCGAATGTAGCCGCTGCCGCAGGCTGCGATAGGTCCGAAGGACCTCCAGCGAGCTCAAGAGCAGCGCCCGCTGCGCGGTCGATCGCAGCCTCGCGGTGCTCGGCAGCGGCTACAGGGTGTAATCCGATACTTCGGTACACGCGATCGTGTGTAGCCGCTGCCGAAGGCTGCGATAGGTCCGAAGGACCTCCAGCGGGCTCAAGAGCAGCGCCCGCTTCGCGGTCGATCGCAGCCTCACGGTGCTCGGCAGCGGCTACAGGGTGCAACCCGATAGTTCGGTGCATGCGATCGGTGTAGCCGCTGCCGCAGGCTGCGATAGGTCCGAAGGACCTCCAGCGGGCTCAAGAGCGGCGCCCGCTTCGCGGTCGATCGCAGCCTCGCGGTGCTCGGCAGCGGCTACAGGGTGCAACCCGATAGTTCGGTACATGCGATCGTGTGTAGCCGCTGCCGCAGGCTGCGATAGGTCCGAAGGACCTCCAGCGGGCTCAAGAGCAGCGCCCGCTTCGCGGTCGATCGCAGCCTCGCGGTGCTCGGCAGCGGCTACAGGGTGCAATCCGATAGTTCGGTACACGCGATCGGTGTAGCCGCTGCCGCAGGCTGCGATAGGTCTGAAGGACCTCTAGCGGGCTCAAGAGCGGCGCCCGCTTCGCGGTCGATCGCAGCCTCGCGGTGCTCGGCAGCGGCTACAGGGTGCAATCCGATAGTACGGTACATGCGATCGTGTGTAGCCGCTGCCGCAGGCTGCGATCGGCCGCGCAGCGGACGCCAGGCCGCCACTGCGCTCAGGCGATGGCTGGCCGCATCCATGGCTGCGTTTTAGAAGCTGTAGGTACCGGTCACCACCAGGCTGCGCGGGTCGCCGAACTGGATCTGCCCGGCGCTGGTGGCTGAGGAGTAGTAAGTGCGGTCGCTGATGTTGTTCAGCGCGGCCCGCAGGTCCCAGTCCTTCTGCCGGAAGCCGGCCAGGGCGTCCCAGCGGCCATAGCCCGGAAGCATCACGGTATTGGCGTTGTCGGCATAACGATCACCCACCAGGGTCAGGCCGGTCTCGGCGTACCAGCCCATTTCCGGTTTCCAGGTCACGAACAGGCTGCCGTTGCGCTTGGCCACGTTGTTCACCCGGTTACCTTCGTCACCGTTATTGCTCTTGACCACAGTCGCGTCCTGCAGGCCGATGCCACCGCGTATCGACCAGTTGCCGACGATCTTGCCGGCCGCGGTCAGTTCCACGCCGCGTGAGCGCTGCAGGCCGGTCAGCAGGATCACGTTCGGGTCTTCCACGCTGCGGCTGCGGCGGTTGTAGAGCTCCAGCTCATAGACCGCCAGGGTGGTGCTGAAGCGGTCGTCAAGCCAGTCGCTCTTGACCCCGATTTCCTTCTGCCGAGTGCGTTCGGGGCTCAGGTCGTTGGTGTTGCCGTTGGCGTTCGGGGTGATGCCGATCAGGCCACCGCCGACGGGGGAAAAGCTCTTGCTCCAGGAGGCGTAGAAGGAGTGGTTCTCCAGCGGGGTCCAGACCACGCCCAGACGGGGGCTGGTGCTGTGACTGTCGCGGTCGTCCTTGCGATCCAGGAGCTTGTTGTGGGTCTCGACGTTGAAGTTGTCGTAGCGCAGGCCGGCGAGGACTTGCCACTGATCGTTCAGGCGCAGCTGGTCCTGGACATAGACGGCGCGGCTTTCCACCTCGCTGTGGTTGTAACTGGACGCCACCATTTTCCCGGTATGGCGCAGGTTTTTATCCGGGTTGAACGGGTCCAGGGACGGCACGGCCTGGCCACCGGCGCTGACCGCCGCTGCGGTGTAGAGCTTCGGATCGCGTCGCTGGCTGCCCAGCTCGACACCCGTCAGCAGTCGGTGTTCGAGGCCGAAGGTATCGAAGGTGCCTTCGACTTCGAGGTTGTTGTAAATGTTGCGGGTGTTCAGGTCCTGCTGCCAGCGCTGGCGGTTCACCCGCTTGGTGCGGCTGTCGTAGCCGGTCTGGTAGGTGTTGTCGAAATCGCTGTTGAGCTTGAACAGGCTCAGGGTATGGCGCAGTTGCCAGTTGTCGTTCAGCTCGTAGCTGAGCTTGGAACGCAGGGACTGGGACTTGTCGTCGATGTAGTCGCGCTTGTCGCCGTAAGTGGTGTCGCGGCTCACGTCCGCCGGGCGCCCGTCGATCCCCGGGATGCCGCGGTCCGGCGTGCGGTTGTAGCGGCTGTATTCGTACTGCACCAGCCAGTTCAGGTCCTGCGTCAGCTGCCAGCTCATGGACGGCGCGAACAGCTGGCGACTGCCACTGACGCCGTCGCGGAAGCTGTTGTTGTCCTGGTTGCCCATGTTCAGGCGCAGGCTGATGTTCTCGCTGGGGTCGGCGCTGAGGTCGGCATACAGGCTGCGCAGGTCTTCGCTGCCGCCTTTGACTTCGACGCTGGAGTGGCGGCCGAACTGCGGCAGCTTGCTCACCCGATTGACGATCCCGCCCTGGCTGCCACGGCCGTAAAGCACCGCCGCCGGGCCCTTGAGCACCTCGATGCGCTCGATGTTGTGCAGGTCGCGCACGTACTGGCTGTCGTCACGGACGCCGTCGAGGTAGAAGTCGTTGCTGGCGTCGAAGCCGCGAATGCGCAGGCTGTCGAAGCGAGTGTCGGCGCCGCTGCTGACGTTGGGAATGCCGCTCAGGGCCGTGCCCAGATCGTTGATGCCGTAGTCCAGCACGTTGCTGGTCTTCACCGAGTCGATGGCTTGCGGCACATAGCGCACCGGCGTGGCGGTGCGGGTCGCGGTGCTGACTTCCTTGACTCGTGGATCGTCGGCATCGACTTCTGCGCTGATGGCGGTGGCTGGCAGGGTGGTCGGGGCGGCGCAGGTGAAACCGGCCGTCAGCGAGGCGCAAAAGCCAAGGGTGAGGGGAGTCAGGCGGAAGGGGGCAGGCATGGAAAAACGCATCCAGAAGGGTGAAGGAAACAGTGGTCGCGAATGGTAATGCTTGCTATTTACTTTCGTTAATTATTCTTGGAAAGTTCCCCGGGCGGATTGTTTCAATTTGTGTCTTGATTGAAATGAAGTGGATACACGGCCGATTCGACCGATTCCCGAAACAGACTAAAAGCCATTCCAGCGTTTTTTCCTGTGGGCCACGGGCATAGTCTGCCGCCATCGAATTTATCGGCCTTTGTCCCGGAGCCTTGCATGTCGGCAGCGACCCTTCATTACATCTACGATCCTTTGTGCGGTTGGTGCTACGGCGCCAAGCCGCTGGTGCAGGCGGCCCAGGCGGTGCTGCCGGTGGTGGCCCATGGCGGCGGCATGATGACCGGGCGCAACTGCCAGCAGGTTTCGCCGCAACTGCGCGATTACGTCATGCCCCATGACCGGCGCATTGCCGAATACACCGGGCAGCCGTTCGGCGAGGCCTACTTCGAAGGTTTGCTGCGCGATCATTCGGCGGTCTTCGATTCGGCCCCGCCGATCGCCGCGGCCCTGGCGGCGCAGGCGCTCGCCGGGCGCGGCCTGGAATTGCTCGGACGCTTGCAGACGGCGCATTACGTCGAAGGGCGACGCATCGCCGATGTCGACGTACTGTTGGAGCTCGCCGAAGGCCTGGGCTTTGAGCGCGGCGAGTTCGAGGAAGCCTTCGAATACGCCGCGGCGAACAGCCTGGACGAGCACATCAAGGCCAGCCGCGCCTTGTTGGCCCGGGTCGGTGGCCAGGGTTTTCCGACCCTGGTGCTGGAACAGGACGGTCAGTTCAGGCTGATCGATATCAGCCCCTGGCTGGGCAAGCCGCAGGCGTTCGCCGACTGGCTGAGCGAGGCCTTCGGTACGCCCGAGGTCGAGCTTTCACCGAGCCTGCAGGCCTGTGGCCTGGACGGTTGCGCCCTTTGAACCACCCACTTATTGACGGAGTCACCCATGGATAACCTGGCACTGATCAAAAGCACCTACGAAGGCGCCAACTCCCAGGAGAACGCGAAAAACACCGCCGCCGCCCTGGCCGCCGATGCGCGCTGGACCGAGGCGGCAGGCTTTCCCTACGCCGGCACCTACATCGGTTTCGATGCCGTGGTGGAGAATGTCTTCAAGCGCCTGGCCACCGAATGGGAAGGCTTTGCCTTCACCGTCGAGAACTATGTGGCCCAGGGCGACAAGGTGTTCGCCTACGGCAATTACAGCGGCGTCTATAAAGCCACGGGCAAACCGCTGAATGCCCGCGTGGCCCATTTGTGGACCCTCAAGGATGGCAAGGTCACGCACTTCGAACAGTTCGTCGACAGCCATACCGTGCAACTGGCCATCAAGGATCGTTAAGTTCTTAGACGATTTTCGCCTATTTTCAGACGATTCTTGAAATTGACACACTGTTCGGGGCGCAGATAGGATTCGCGCCAACGCCTGTGGCCAACGGCCATGACATTCAAATAATAAAAGGCCCGCCGCGACTCTTCGTGGGCGGGTCTTTTTGTTCTGGCCTGAAAAAAGAGCGCTTAAGCGCCGTTTCCAAGGAGCACCACAGCGCGTCATCAACCCGTAATAAGGAAAATAAAATGTTGAACAAGCGGATCGGTCTGATCGCACTGGGGATTCTGAGCAGTACTCAAGTTATGGCTAACGACCAGGCTGAGTCCAAGGGGTTTGTCGAGGACAGCAGCCTGAAAATCCTGCTGCGCAACGCCTACATCAATCGCGACAAGAAAAACGGTAACGATGACCAGCGCGAGTGGGGTCAAGCGGCCATCGGTACCTTCTCGTCGGGCTTCACCCAAGGCACCGTGGGCGTGGGCGTCGACGCCTTCGGCCTGTACGGCCTGCGCCTGGATAAAGGCAGCCACAGCGGCGGCCAGGGCATCGACTTCTTCAAGCCAAGCGAAGGCGGCAACAAGAGCCCGGCAGGCGACCTGGCCAAGGCCGGCGCCGCGGTCAAATTCCGCCTGTCCAACACCGTCCTGACCTACGGCGACCAGATGCCGGCCCTGCCGGTGCTGAGCTACGACAATGGCCGTCTGCTGCCGGAAAGCTACACCGGTACCCTGATCACCTCCAAAGAGATCAAGGGTCTGGAGCTGAACGCCGGTCGTTTCACCGCCGAGTCGCGTAAAAGCGCCGAAGGCCGTGACAGCGGTGGCCTGAAGTCGATCAACGTATTGGGCGGCAGCTACCAGTTCACCGAACAGTTCAAGGGCTCGCTGTACGCTTCCGACGTCGAAGACGTGCTGAAGAAGCAGTACGTGAACCTGAACTACGTGTTCCCGCTGGCCACCGATCAGTCCCTGACCTTCGACTTCAACGGCTACCGCACCAAGCTGGACAAGTCCTACGCCGAGTTCAAAGAAGCAGGCGGCCAGGACAACAAAATCTGGAGCCTGGCAGCCACCTACGCCACCGGCCCGCACTCCTTCACCCTGGCGCACCAGCGCAGCACCGGCGACAGCAACCTGGGCTACGCCTACGGCGGCTACCAGAAAGAGCAGCACCGCGTGGGCGACGGTGGCAACACCATCTACCTGGCCAACTCCTACTGGTCCGACTTCAACGCTGAAGACGAGCGCAGCTGGCAGCTGGGCTACGGTCTGGACTTCGGCGCCTTCGGCGTACCGGGCCTGACCTACAACCTGGCTTACGTGCGTGGTGACAACATCACCTCCACCAACAGCGAGGGCCACACCACCACTGGCGGCACCGAGCGCGAAATTTTCAACCAGTTCAAGTACGTGGTCCAGAGCGGCCCGGCCAAGGACCTGAGCGTCAAGGTTCGTAGCTCGATCCTGCGCGTATCGCAGAAGTCCAGCGGCTACAACGACAGCGGTAACGAACTGCGTGTGTTCGTCGACTACCCGATCAACGTGTTCTGATGAATGCCTGATCGCGGCCTGATACCAGGCCAGCAATAGAAAAAGCCCCGACTGGTTCGGGGCTTTTTTGTGGGCATTACCCCGTCCTGAATAGCACCGCGGCTCTCTGTAGCCGCTGCCGCCAGGCTGCGATCGGGCGCGAAGCGCCCGCGGATCGGAGAGCGGTTGTTGCTCAGTCCGAGTTGATCACCAATCGACGGGTTATTGCGCCTGAAAGCTCTGCAGATAAGCCAGCAGATTATCGATCTTCTCCTGATCGCTCAGCCCCCAGAAAATCATCCGCGTACCAGGCACCACCGCCTTCGGATCTTCCAGGTAGGCCACCAGCTTGTCGCGGGTCCAGACGATGCCGGACGACTTCATCGCATCGGAGTACTGATAGTCCGCCACGCTCCCCGCCGTGCGCCCGAAAATGCCATTGAGCTGCGGCCCGAAAGAGCTGCGCACCGAAGGCCCGATATTGTGGCAGCCGCCGCAAATGCGCTTGAACAGCTTGCCACCGGCCTCGGCATCGCCCACTGCTTCTGCCTGGGCGTGGAGCGACAGCAGGCTGAGCATCAGGGTCAAGGTCAGGGCGGCGGTTCTTTTCATGTTCGGCTCCGGATCGGGTGTGGCTTGTGGCAAAAGCGGGGGGGCTATTTGAGCATGGTTGGCGGGTGTTGGGGATGGCCATCAGGGGAAAGGGACGTGGTGGTGTCACAGCTCCCTGGCCCGGTGTCGCGTAGGGACCCGGCGCCGCACGTCCGTTGGGGCGCACTATACTTTTCAGAAGATTTGCCCCGGGGATAGAGGCAATGTTCCAGCAGGCTTGGGAGGAGGGTTAGGCATCGGTGTGGCGCTGCGGTTGGGCGACGTTGCGTTTGCACGGCCACAGAACAACCGGCACGGGATGACGAGAAAATGGCGATAGCAATCATCTTGGTTCTAGTCGTTGTCGCTTCAGTGCTGTTTCACCTGCTTGCTCCCTGGCAGATGACGCCGGCGGCCTCCAACTGGGGGTCGATAGACACCACGCTGCTGATCACCCTGGTCATCACCGGCATCTTTTTCATCGCCATCACGGTATTCATGGCCATCGCCGTGATTCGCTTCCGTCATCGGGAAGGTGTCCGGGCGCACTACCAGCCGGAAAGCAAGAAGCTGGAAGGGTGGCTGGTCATCCTCACCTCGCTGGGCATCATCGGCATGCTGGCGCCTGGCCTGGTGGTCTACAACGATTTCGTCCAGGTGCCGCAAGAGGCTACCCAGCTCGAAGTGGTTGCCCAGCAGTGGCAGTGGGCTTTTCGCTTTCCCGGACAGGACGGAAAACTCGGCAAGGCGGATGTCAAATGGATCGATCCCGGCAACCCCTTCGGTCTTGATCGCAACGATCCTGCGGGGCAGGACGATGTGCTGGTCATGAACAATGAAGTGCGCCTGCCCATCGATCGGCCGGTAAAAGTCCTGCTGCGGGCAAAGGATGTTCTGCACGATTTCTATGTTCCGCAGATGCGCGCAAAGATGGATATGGTGCCGGGCATGGTGTCCCACTTCTGGTTTACCCCGACCCGGCTCGGCAAGTTTGAAGTGCTGTGCGCCGAGTACTGTGGCCTGGGGCATTTCAATATGCGCGGCCATCTGATTATCGAGGAGCAGGGCGCTTTCGACCAATGGTTCGCCAGCCAGCCGACCTTTGTCCAGACGCTGACGAGCGTCGCCACGCCAAGCCGGGACAGCCTGCTGGAAAAAGGTCGCCAACTGGTGGAAAGCCATGGCTGTCGCGCCTGCCATAGCCAGGACGGCAGCACCAGCCTGGGCCCGGGCTGGAAGGACCTGTACGGCCGTTCTGAACCGCTGGCCGATGGCAGCAGCGTCCAGGTCGACGAGGCCTACCTCAAGGAGTCGATTCTTAAGCCGCAGGCCAGGCTGGTCCAGGGATTCCCGCCGGTCATGGTGGCCTATACTTTCACCCAGGATGACCTGGCCGCGGTGGTGGCCTTCATCAAGTCGCTGAGTGCCGCGGGGCAGAACGAGCAAGGCCCTGCGGGCGCACAGGACGAGCTGGCGGCGCAGGGACAGCGGCTGGCCGAATCGCTGGGTTGCCTGGCCTGTCACAGTATCGATGGCAGCCAGGGTATCGGCCCGAGCTGGCAGGGTTTGTACGGCAAGACGGAAACCCTGGCCGATGGTTCTCAGATCAAGGTCGATGAGGGCTACCTGAAGGATTCCGTGCGCCAACCTGGCGCTGCGATCGTCAAGGGTTATGCCGCAGTGATGCCGACCTTTACCCCCAATGACAAGGAACTGGACGCTCTGATCGCCTTCATCAAGTCGAAAGCTGCTGTCGACGCGGATGCCGGCAAGGTGGAATCGGGCAAGTCGCCTAAATAGCCGGAAATGCTCCGAAACTTAGCGGAGGATGACCTGATGGCTTATGTCGAGCACGCAGAAACAGAAGTCCTGCACGAACCGAAGAGCTTCTTCACGCGCTATATCTGGAGCCAGGACCACAAGGTCATCGCTATCCAGTATTCCTTGACGGCGATATCCGTGGGGCTCGTCGCCCTGGTGCTGTCCGGCCTGATGCGCATGCAGATCGGCTTTCCCGGCAGCCTCGAGTTCATGGATGCCAGCACCTATTACCAGGCGATGACCATGCACGGCATGATCATGGTCATCTACCTGCTGACGGCGCTGTTCCTGGGCGGCTTCGGCAACTATCTGATTCCGCTGATGGTTGGCGCCCGGGACATGGTCTTCCCCTACGTCAACATGCTGAGCTTCTGGTTCTACCTGCTCTCGGTCCTGGTGCTGCTTTCCAGCTTCTTCGTCCCGGGCGGGCCCACCGGGGCGGGCTGGACACTCTATCCGCCGCAATCGATCACCCAGGGCACCCCGGGAACCGAATGGGGCATCGTGTTGATGCTGGTGTCGCTGGCGATCTTCATCGTCGCCGCCACCATGGGCGGGCTGAACTACGTGACCACGGTGCTGCAGGCCCGCACTCGCGGCATGACACTGTTTCGCATGCCGCTCTCCGTCTGGGGCATCTTCATGGCCTCGATCCTGGCCCTGCTGGCCTTTCCGGCCTTGTTCGTCAGCGCCGTGATGATGCTGTTCGACAAGCTGCTGGGCACCAGCTTCTTCATGCCGGCGGTGATCTCGATGGGGCAGCAGCTCGCGCACCAGGGCGGCAGCCCGATACTGTTCCAGCACCTGTTCTGGTTCTTCGGCCATCCGGAGGTCTACATCGTCGCCCTCCCGGCGTTCGGCCTGGTCTCCGACCTGATCAGCACCCATGCGCGCAAGAACATCTTCGGTTACCGCATGATGGTGTGGGCCATCGTCGCCATCGGCGTGTTGAGCTTCGTGGTCTGGGCGCACCACATGTACGTCAGTGGGATGAACCCGTACTTCGGCTTCTTTTTCGCCGCCACCACCTTGATCATCGCCGTGCCGACCGCGCTGAAAGTCTACAACTGGGTGCTGACCCTGTGGCATGGCGACATCCACCTGACGGTGCCGATGCTGTTCGCCCTGGCCTTTATCGTCACCTTCCTGGTCGGTGGTCTTACCGGCTTGTTTCTCGGCAACGTGATTGTGGATATCCCGCTGTCGGACACCTACTTCGTGGTGGCCCACTTCCATATGGTCATGGGGGTGGCGCCGATCCTGGTGATATTTGGCGCCATCTATCACTGGTTTCCGAAGATCACCGGGCGCCTGATGAACGACACCCTGGGCAAGCTGCATTTCTGGATAACCTTCCTGGGGACCTACTGCATCTACTTCCCCATGCACTACCTGGGGCTGCTGGGCATGCCCCGGCGCTATTACGCCTGGCAGAACTACGACTTCATCCCGCAATCGGCGCAGCAACTGAATGCGTTCATCACCGTTGTCGCGCTGACGGTCGGGGTATGCCAGCTGCTGTTCCTCTTCAACCTGGCCTGGAGTGCCTTCAAAGGCAAGCCGGCAGGCCCGAACCCATGGGGGGCGGCCAGCCTGGAGTGGCAGACGCCGGACACCCCGCCCGTCCATGGCAACTGGGGGCCGGAGCTGCCGGTGGTGCACCGTTGGGCCTATGACTACAGCGTGCCCGGGATAGAGCAGGACTTCGTGCCGCAGACGGTCTCTGCCCAGGAGCTGGAGCAGATGAGGCAGCGCTGTGTGGAAGCCAGGGCCGCGAGCGAAAGACCATGAACGGGCCGCTATTGAAAAACACCGACAGCGCCGGCGCCGGAGGCCGTTGGAGCCAGCCCCCAGGCAGCTCTCGGGTGCCAGGCTTCGATAGGGCGAAAGCCGCAAAAGTGGGCCTGCGCGTGTTCCTGGGGGCGGTGACCTCGTTGTTCCTGCTGTTCCTGTTGGCCTTTATCGCGCGTTCGCAAATGGTGGACTGGCAGCCGCTGACCGACCCGTTGGCGCCGCTGGCCAGTGCCCGGCAACTCTGGCTGAACACGATCCTGCTGGTGCTGGGCAGTGTCAGCCTGCAGTGGGCGCGACTGGCCGCCCGGCGGGGCGCGTTGAGCGGGACCCGCCTCGGCTTCACCCTGGGCGGCGTCTTTGCGATCGCCTTTATCGGGGGGCAACTCTGGGTCTGGAAGCAGTTCGTCGACTGGGGTTATTTCGTCTCCGCCAATCCGGCCAACAGCTTTTTCTATCTGCTGACCGGCGTGCACGGGCTGCATCTGCTGGGAGGCCTGGTGGCCTGGGGCAGAGTCGGCGCCCGGTTCCTGCGACGGGTTGCGCTGTCGCAACTGGCGTCCAGCGTGGAGCTCTGCGCCATCTACTGGCACTACCTGCTGGGGCTCTGGATCGTCCTCTTCTTCCTGCTGACCAGCACGCCGGAAACCTATCAAGCCATCGCCGCGTTCTGCGGCCTGAGGTGAAGCCATGGCATTGCCCTCAGCAACCCCTCCGGAAGATCCCGTCCCGCCCCCACCCGATACGCTGGTAGCGGGGTGGAAGAGCATCGCCACCGACTGGGCCTCGGATCAGGATGTGTTCAAGCGGGTGCCCTGGGGCAAGGCGATGATGTGGATCTTCCTGCTCAGCGACACCTTTATCTTCACCTGCTTCCTGACCGGCTACATGTCGGTGCGCATCAGTGCCACCGCCCCCTGGCCGAACCCCAGCGAAGTGTTCGCCCTGACCATCGGTGGCGTTGAAATCCCGTTGATCCTGATTGCCATCATGACCTTCGTGCTGATCAGCAGCAGCGGCACCATGGCCATGGCCGTGAACTTCGCCTATCGCCGTGTACGCGGCAAATGCGCGGCCCTGATGCTGGCTACCGCGGCCTTCGGGGCGACCTTTGTCAGCATGCAGGCGTTCGAGTGGAGCAAGCTTATCGCCGAAGGCGTACGCCCCTGGTCGAACCCCATGGGCGCCGCGCAATTCGGTGCCAGCTTTTTCATGATCACCGGATTCCACGGGCTGCATGTATCGATCGGCGTCATTTACCTGTGCATCGTCGCCTTCAAGGTATTGCGCGGTGACTACGAGCGCTCCGGCAACTATCAGATCGTCGAGATCGCCGGGCTGTACTGGCACTTCGTGGACCTGGTGTGGGTATTTATCTTCGCTTTCTTCTACTTATGGTGAGCCCGCAGAGGAGTACCGGCGATGGCACATGCACAAGGTCAACAGCATCCAGTGAGCTTGTACCTGAAGATCTGGGGGCTGTTGTTCGTACTCAGTACCCTGTCCTACCTGGTCGACTACTTTCACTTCGAGGGCTATTTCAGGTGGTCGCTGATCCTGGTCCTCATGCTGTTGAAGGCGGGCCTGATCGTTTCCATCTTCATGCACATGGCCTGGGAACGCCTGGCGATGGTCTACGCCATACTCGTCCCGCCCTTGTGCCTGCTGGTGCTGGTGGGCCTGATGGCAGCCGAGGCGGATTACGTGTTTTCCACCCGGGGGATTTTCCTCGGGCAATGACCTGCTTCCGCCTCCGGCGTTCAACGGCGTTCTATATCGTTCGCTTGAACTGATGCCATTTCTGCAGCCAGGCCACTACCCAGTGAGGGGCTGCTGCGCCGGTTCCGGCGACCTGCAGCTGTGGGTGATGGCTGATGACCCGATCCAGGACAGCTTCCTGAGCGGGTTCCACATCCACGAAGAAGATGTGCTCGCCGTCCCTTACCGTCTTTTTCAAATTGCTGAAATGGGCATTGGGTACCTGGATACCAAAGAAACCGCCTTCCCAGATACAGAAGCCCAGGATCACGATCGCCAGGAAGATGAACGGCACCCAGCCGGCCGCGGACTCGGTCCAACCTGCCAGATAGGCACCGAGCAGTACCAATGCCGCGAGCGGTATGCCAATGACCGCGCCAATCTCGCCGGAGTGAACGACATCCTGCTTCATGAGTGAATTCACATCATGCAGGTGATGCTGCTCGACATCCGCATCCCGGTCGCTGAGCACATGAATCTGCTCGGTACTGATGCCGCTGGCTTCCAGTTCGCTTTCAACGGTTTCCAGCTCGTCGAGATTATCGCTGATGTAAAAGTGTCGGTTCATGAGTCACCTCCTACTTCATCGTCGCAGAGGCCCCCATTTTTTCTGCAGTCGTTATCTGAAATTCCAGACCGTTTTTCCTGCCGCTCTGGATAACACCGCACGCTTGTCGCTAGCTAAAAAAGTATAGCACCACCCTCCGCAACGCCTTGCCGGCCGGGGGCTGCGGGCACATAGGGCAATCTGAGGGGGGGTGAGTCCTTCTGTTCGAATTGGCCTGGTGAAGTGGGTATTAGCGGTTTGTTGCCCGTAGGAGATCTGGCAGCCCTTGTGCTTAAAGCCTGCCGAGCTTTTGTGCATGCCTTGTAGGGGACAAATGATTGGCCTTCCGGAGAAATTTTATCGGCATGGGGTTGCGTCGAAATACTGTATATATGTACAGTTGTTTTGGCTGGGATTCTATCCAGTTCAACTCAATGCAACATGTTTCCATGGAGAAAATTTATGAAGGGAAGCTTTATCCGTTTTGTGCTTTCGCTCGGCCTTGCTGCTGGGGCTGTTGGCGCAGCTCACGCTGATAGTTCGCCTGTTGGCTTATGGCGGATGTCGACGTTCACCATTCCAGGCGGAGCTGCGGCGACTGTTCAGACGGTTTGCTTAAAAGCCGATAACACGTGGTATTCCACAAGCGAGCCAAATTGGAACGGCAACTGGTTCAAGAACGAAAAAGATGTCCATTGGTATGGAAGTATTCCCATCTCCCAGATCGGTACTATTGCGAGCATGGCGATGGGTAAGCTGGACAGCCCTACCGCCATGACAGGCAATTATGCGGAGTGGACCGCCCCCGGTACTCCGCCCCTGTCTTTCGATAGGCATTTCACTTATTCGATGGTTTTTCTACAGGCTGACTGCGCGCCACCAAAGCAATGATCAGCAAGTTTGGGAGTCGCTAAAACTAGCGGCCCCTATAACTCTTTTGAATTGAGCTTTAGCGATAGAGCGCGATGCCTCATATGGGCACGTTGATCAAGATGGATGCCGGCTTACTCGTATTGCAAGATCAGTTGTCCGCTCCCGGAAAGCCGGACCGATGTGCGACGGAGCCACGATTATGTTTTGTATGAGCGGCAGATGTGGATAACTCAAGAGCCGCTAGAACAATGTACGCCTGGTAGAAACAACAAAGCCCTCGCATCGTTGCGAGGGCTTTGTTTTGTAGGGTGCCGCACCGGGAGTCGCAGCCAGACACTGCTTATGCAGTGTCTGCTTCAGCGCTTACCTGGCGATTTATTACTTGCTCAGTTTGACCGCCAGTTGTGCCACGTATTGGCCTTGATGACGGGCGATCTCCAATTCACGAGCATCAGGCTGGCGAGAGCCGTCACCACCGGCAATGGTGGATGCGCCATAAGGCGTGCCACCGCCGACACTGGAAGTGTCGAACAAGGCTGGCGAGCTATAACCGATGGGCACGATGATCATGCCGTGGTGAGCCAGGGTGGTCCACGTGGAGGCAATGGTCATCTCCTGGCCACCACCCGTACCCGTCGAGGTGAATACACTGGCGAGCTTGCCAACCAAGCCGCCCTTGGCCCACAGCCCGCCGGTCTGGTCGAGGAAGTTGCGCATCTGGCCCGACATGTTGCCGAAGCGGGTCGGAGTACCCAGGATGATTGCGTCGTAGTCGCCCAGCTCGCCTGGTGTGGCCACCGGAGCGCTCTGATCCACTTTCCCATGGGCAGCCTTGAAGGCTTCCGGGTCCATGGTTTCGGGTACGCGTTTGATAGTGACCTCGACCCCGGGAACGCTCCGGGCACCTTCCGACACGCTCTGGGCCATTGTTTCGATATGACCGTACATCGAATGATAAAGAACCAATACCTTAGCCATGCGTACTTCCTCTTGAGGTGTGTTTTGAGCTGACTGACTGCCTGTTAAATAGGCGATCAGATTAGTTATCCATCCCACCGTTTCACCCTGCATCTGCGTGAGTCGTGGCGCATGATCGATCTAATTGGCTTCTGTGAATATGAGAAAATATCGAACGGGATGTTCGAGAAAATTGATCGTTGTAAAACAACGATGACTGATGGGGGCGACTGTTCTTTTATGAACAGGTCATGAATGTTTTTACTTTCTGCGGCAGGAGTGCGTTTTTAATTGATTGAAATATATAAGGAATATATTTGGATTAAATAACTGATAGCCCCCTTGATAGGGGCTTGGAGAGTGGCGTAGTACTGAAGGAAATTTGAAAGCGAGGAGGGATGTCGGGCAAGGCTCTATGAAAGACTCAGAATCGCCCACTGATACCCAACAGTGGCCCCTTCTGGACAATGTCGTAGACAAAACCGTCATGGCGATAATTCACCCCCATGGCCCGGTAACCGGCCACCGCGGAAAAGCCGGGCAAGAACTCCCAGCCCGCCAGTGCGGCCAGATCCCAGTCTTCCCAGGACTGCCCGGCGCCGACCATGCCCCAGGATGACAACCAGAATCGGTCATTCACGGCATAGTGCCCACGCAGCCCCACCATGGCGTCCGCCCAGGTAGCCTGGTCGGACCCGGACAGGCCGCCAGCAGGTCCACCATGCAGGGTGATGGCGGTGCTGCTGTACCAGACGCGCACGCCGCCCGCGACGTCCAACCGATGATTGTCATCCCCCAACACGGTATATCCGCCCCCCAGGAATCCGGAAGCCGTCTTGCTTTCCACCTCAAGCTTGGACGCCGGAGCGCCCGCTGGTAGACGGTTGCGGGTATCGGTGTCGATGTACATCAAGTCGGCGAGCACGCTGTAGGGGCCGCGCCGCGCCTCGCCCATCAGCATCACCGACATATCGACAGTGCGCGCGATGTCCGAGAAATCGGACTTTATAAACTGCGTCCCGGTGCTACGGTGGCCCACGTGTCCACGGATCCCGGCGCCCCACAGGTAAGGCCCGCCGTTGAACTGCCAACTGTCATCGTCTGCTGCCATGGCCACGATCGGCAGGCTGGAGCCGGCGGCCGTGAAGGCGCTGACCAGCAGAGCCAGGCGGGCATGCCTGAGCCGTGACGATGAACGGGGGTGATCACTGTGCATCATGGTGTTTCTCCGATCAGTGCTGGGTCAGCGCGAGCGCCACATCCTCGGCCCCACAGTCTTGTGTAGGCTTCAGACCGGCCTTCTGAGCCGCCTTGACCTCTTCCTTCGCCGCCGCCAGGTCCGCCAGGAACGCCGGATTGCTGTGCAGGCTCGCCACCGTGGCGGCCCCCATGATGCGGCCGGCATCCACGTCGCTCTGCCAGTGTGCGTCGCAGATCACCCGGCTCTGGCCGTATGCCAGGCCACGGGTCATCAATTCGGTGGCGCGTGCAGGATTGATCTCGGCCAGGACCAGGCCCCAGGCCCAGCCCGCAGCGGAGTGGCCGGATGGCCAGGAACCATCCGTGCGCAGCAGTGGCTCCATGTCCTTGCGGCACGTGCCTTCGTTGTGCACCACGAAGGGGCGGGTACGGTTGTAGGCATTCTTCCCGGCGTAGGTAGAGCCGCCCGCATCCGTCAGGGTGCGCTGCATCAACGTATAGAGATGAGGCGTGTCTTTTTCGCTGATCTGGGTGCCCAGCGCGCAGGAGAAGGTATGCGCCGGGCCCGGGAATGACAGTTCCGCGTCCGCCGCCGCGAGTTTCTCCCGGACCGAGCCACGCAGCGCCAGCGCGGCACGGCGTGCTTCCTCGTCCCGTGCCAGCGCCGCAGAGTCAGGTTTGGGTGGGGCGCCGAGCAACGCCAGGCGCACTGGCAATTCGGCCGGGGCGAGATAGCCTGGAGCCAGCTTGAAATGAGGGTCCGTGACGGTCGTGGTGGCATCCTCGGCAAGCACCAGCCCCGACCAGAGCAAGCCGGCCAGGGACAGCGTCACCCCCCAGGGTTCATGTACTTTTTTCATCGACTGCTTCCTTCTTTATGTCGCACACGGTCCCGGCGGTTGATCAGAACCGGTACAAGGCATTCAGGTAGGCACCTGCTCCGACCTTCTCACCCGTCAGCGGGCTGTCGCGGGCGTCGGAGACCAGGGCGTAGGTCTTGATGCCGCCTTCCAGTGCCAGCTGTGGCTGCCATTGCCAGGTCAGGCCCAGCTTCAAGGTCACGTCCCGCATTCCGCCACCCGGGTGGTACTCATCGAACCGGGTGCGTGCGGCTTGCTGGGCCGTGACGCCGAAGCGGGCCATCATGTCGTTCTCATTGCTCCAGGTGCCGTACAGCGTCGAGTCCAGGGTCAATGTCGAGGACAGTGGGTGTGCAGTGGCGAACCCGGCCTCCAGGTACGCCGTATGCCCCAGGCTTTCGCCACCGTAGTTACGGTTCTGGCTCGATTGCAGACCGCGAACGAACAGGCGGCCGTTCGGCAGGATCCAGTACACTTCCGCCCCAACCAGGGCAGTGCTGTCCAGGTTGCCCATTCCCTTCAAGTAGTCATCACGACCGTCCAGGGTATGAATTCTTTCCTTGCGCCCCTGGTCATAACCGATCAGCAGGGCCACCCCGAAAGGCGCCAGCCCCGGCAAGTCCCAACGCAGCCCCTCCGGGAAGGCTGCGGTAAAGGTGCCCCAGTCTTCGGTAGGCAAGACCGCTTTCAGCTTCAGGGACGGGAACGCGGCGTAATGTGAAGAGCCTTCATACAAAGGGCCAACGGCAATTCCGCCGCCTACCGTCACGGATGGCGTGCCGTTTGAATCGTCGAGGGCTGCGTGTGCAGGCAATGCCAGCGTCAATGCGAGTGCCGCACCTATGATGAACATCACCGGATGTCTGAAAGAATTTGGATTATCTTTGGTCGTCATTGTTTATTTCCTTTGGTGTGAACTCTGTAGTGCAGAGCCATCCCTGGCTTGATAAGCCATATCAAACTTGGTGACCTTTGCGTTTAACTCTACTGAGGTGTCAGCCCATTAATCTGACGAACCAGCCACTATTCGAATAATTAAACTTATAGAGCGACGGGCTGCGGCTGTGGAAAACTCCATTGGCCATTCAGTATTTCGTTACTTGGCTGATAAAGCCTGACCGTATAGTTCCATCCGGGCATGGTAGGCAGGCAATTAGCTATCTTTCCGTCGCAACTACCGAACTGAATGACAATCGAACCATCATCACTTTTTTTGGCCGTGAGGTTATTCAACGAATAGGCGTCATATGGGTTTTTTTGAAAGTATCCATCTGCGTTGTAAACACTTACAGACCAGAAACTGTTGACCGGGACATGTCCAACTTTGAGACGGTAAACGGTTTTCCCATCGTTCTGCGGTATCACACCGCCGAGGTAGATTGCGTCCTTGCTCGGGTTTCCGCCCCACCCCGTCGCAGTTCCGATCAGGTGGTGGATCGGATCGACCCCACCTTTAGGGCCAAAGGACTGGTTGTAGTTGGGAATCGTCGAACCAAGAACCGCCAGGGCATCACGCATCTTTTTCTGGCTCGCCTGATCCCACTTCGGCACTGCGAATGCCCCCGGCTTGGCCTGGCTGACCTTGATTGCGTCCTGCAGTCCATGCACCTGCTCAAGGTCTTCTCGATCTGTGGGATCGAAGAACATGCGGACAGCGACAAAAATATAGCGTGTGCCGATATCCTCTTTCGTCAGCGTATGGCGGCCGGCACCGTAAACGACGGCGCTTACGTAGTGATCTTCGTTGACCACTTGCATCGACATGAACCGCTCGCCCGCCTCAGGCAATGTGATCGTGACTGGACCGGCATCGAGATCGAACACCGCTGACGAGTAAAGCGTGTCCCGATTCATTCGGATGACATCCTGAGCGTCTATGGGAACCGGTTCGCGGCTATGGACAAACCGACCAAAACCTCCACTGGCCACCCTTTTACCCATGTAGAGGTCGGACTCGGCACGGATAAAATTATCGACACCCACCAGCGTCGCCCCATCAGAGGATGACTGAGTGTTTGCACTCGCAAAAGTTGCCAGCGTCAGGGCGACGATGCCGGCCGTGAATGAGTAGGGCATTTAAACCTCTTGATCTTATAAGAAGTGATTCCATTAACCAGCTTCAGACTTTTGCTTGTGCCTGGATTGCTTGCTGCACCGCTCGCTGGTGTTGGCATTACCTTTTCAGACTGTATAAGAACGTCTTGATGGAAACTTGCCATTTGGTGCCAAAAGGCGAAGCCATTACGCAGCGCCTGTTGGCGGAGTTCGCACAGAAATGGCTGCCGGGATCAGGACGACAAGCCATATCCCGGTAGTTGCAGGCTTCGCAGGTCTCTATTAGATGGTCCGGCGGGAGGGGGGAAGTGGTTAGGCGAAGACGCTGTCTTGAATTTTAATAATCAAGTTTCAAGGCCGAGCGGTAGCGCGACGGTGAACTCCCAGTCCAGCGTTTGAAGGCTCGAGTAAAGTGCGCTTGATCGCTGTAACCCACCATGTAGGCAATCTCGGTCGCAGTGTATTTACCGCTGGCAATGAGCTGAAGGGCTTCGCTGCGACGCGTCTCGTCGCGTAAATCTTCGAAGTCGATGCCGCAGTATTTGAGACGACGTTGCAGCGTTCGAGAAGACAGTCCGATGTTTCTGGAAATAGCGGTAAGTTTGGATTGATCCTGGTCCGATATCTGCTCGATAAGCACGCCTGCCGCTTCCGCGGTCGACCTCAAGGCTTCGGTGACTTTCCAGGCGTCATCCCGAACAGGTTGCAGGGGAGTGCCTAGCAGCTCACGGTCGAATTCGATCATGTTGTACTGCGCGTTCATTTCGAGATTCGGCCCCAGGTATTCTTCGAGCGCCTCGTCTCCTCTTTCCCTTGGGTTTTGCAGATGCACGCGTATGGCGCCAGGCTCGCCGGACATGAGCGGTACTTTTCTAAGCAGCGCAAGAGTGCCGAGAATGACTTGCTTCGGATCAGCCCCATGCTGTCCGGTAAATTGCTGGATCAGTTTCGTCGTACGGCCTTCGGTGACGATTTTTACTTCTCCTCCTTGATGCAGTAAGTCCGTATAGATCGACGCCACTGCACAAGCCTGAGCGAGGTTGGTTGAGTCCAATATCAACTCGCCCCAGGCACCGAGAGAGCGTACTTCGATCAGGTGTCCCACACATGCGCCGCCGAAGGGGTCTTGTGCGATAGCTGCCATTTCGTTGGCTATATGAAAGCAGGCCGCTCGCGGTACCCAGGCATCAGGGTTTTGAAAAACATGAGGGGAAATACCGTAACGCCGAAAGAACTCCAGCGGCGACACCCCTCGCATGCTCAGATAGGGGGCTATGTGCCGAAGAGTGCTGAGTTTGATGGACGGCGTAGCATTCGTCATAAGCGTTCGCACCTGTTTTTAAAGGCAATGCACGTGAAAACCGTCTTAGCCCGCAGGGAACACTAGCGCAAAACTTTTGCCAAGGTAGAGGTCGTCGCCGTCGAAAGCTTGTAGGCGCAGTTGGTGGGCTTGGCTGAGCGGCAAGCCGAATCGGCGAGGAGCTCGACATAAGGGGGCTCCCTTTGTATCGAATGGCCTTAGTCCTAAAACGGCCGCAATCCACCCGGTTTTTGCCGTAATCCGACAGAACCCCAAAACGAAAAAACCCGCCAGAAGGCGGGTTTTTCGGAAGTTCCAGAGATTTTGAAAGCCTTCTCTGGAACCTTGTATGGTGCCGGCACCAGGAGTCGAACCCGGGACCTACTGATTACAAGTCAGTTGCTCTACCAACTGAGCTATACCGGCGTGTCAGGGCGACGATTATAGCGATTGGAAAGGTTCTGTAAACCCCTGAAATCTGACTATTTTTGCAGATGCTCCGGCTACCTTGGGATCGATGTTCGCATGGGTGCCCTTGGAGCGGTCCAAGCGGAAAGTGGCGTAGCACTCATTGGCGTCGCGTCATACCACCGAACTGGCCGGTCAGGGGGGCATTGCTGGGGCCGCTGGTTTTATAACCTTGGTGGGGGCAGTCGGTCCTTGAGCGTGTACTGGCTGCTGAGTGCGGGCTGTTCGCTGAGTTTGTGCTGATAGGCGCTCAGCTCGGACAGCGGCACATCAAAGCGTTTCAACCATTGATCCGCCGACCACCCGGTAAGACGAACTTCGCCATCATGAGAACCACCATGAAGGTCGCCGACTGTTTCGTAACGCAGCTCCTTGAGCTCATGGTTCAGCAGCACGTAGGCGGGAGGCCGTGGGAAGTCGGCATCGCCTATCACGGATGGTTCGTTTCCGGCCTGGATGATCACGCCGGCACCGTAGTCATAAAAAGCGAAATGGCTGTCAGGCAACCTGGCCTGTAGTGCCTTTAAACCTCCTGCGCTTTCCAGGCGTGGTTTGTTGAGTACGGTCAGCCAGCTCACGGTTTTGATTTTGTTCTTCTGGAACTCGGGCCGGTTGGCCAATAGGGGGGCCAGGCCTGCATCCAGCCCGGGCATGCTTTCGCTCATGTAGGCTTCTGTTGCTTCGTTGCCGTCTCTTTTGGTCACGGACAGGTTTAGCGCATAACCGGCATAGCCCTGTTCCGCTTTCAGACGGGCTGCACAATCGAGGAACAAGCGCAGGAAGTCGAGACGGTGCTCTTCGAAGAAGAGGATCGGGACTGAAAACTCCAGCACGCTGAGGTCATCCCCCATTTTTGCTTCCCAGCCACGCTGGCCGAACAACTCGAAAAACCAGGGACTGGCGTCTACCGCTTCACGGCCACCGGTGTAGTAAAAACTCAGGTGATCGTTTTCTTTCATGGTGGCCAGCATCTCGATCAGGGATCTGGCCTTGTTGTAAGGGGTCAATGCTGAACCTTCAGGCGGTTCTTCTCGCCATAGCCACCTCAACTCAGGCCCTGCCAGGCGCTGGTAGTCGTTGAAGCATCGACCAAGTTCTTCGCGTACCGGAACGGTATGGGCATCCTTGAAATACAAGGTGCCTCGGATGCAGAGCGCTGCTCCAATGTAGTCTTGCCGCCCACCCTTCATCAGTAAATGGCCCGGGATCTCCAGGGCGAAAGGCATTTTTTCCAGCTCGGCGGCTAAGTCGAAAGGTTCACTCATGGTCGGTTCCTTTAAATCACATGGCGCCGGCGGGTACCGGGAATCTCGGGACAGGCGTCTTGCCGCGGCTCAGTAGCCACGCGGCGGCGGCTGCAATCGCTGCGGCCCACCCCAGCTCTTCAGACGGGACTCTAGAAGTTTGCTCTTCCTGGGTGCAGTCGCATTCTCTGGCATCGAGGGTGACCACCTTATTGCTGCCCCCTGCAATTTTCGCGTATTCAGCCGTCTGTTTCGTGTTTGGAGAATCGGGTGGAAACTTCATTTCCACAACCTGTTTGATGTTGTCTTGGGTCGGAGGTTTTCTCGGGTCATTCACGATGACGACGTCTGGTCGGCGAATCATGCCCGTGCCTGCTTCGAATGGTGGGTGATCTGGGTCCTGATCCCAGTATTTCTTGATCCAGCCGGGGATCCAGCTATGAGGGTTGTCGCCACTCTGGCTGTCCATGATCGGAACGGGCGGCTTTTTGGTCATGTCGTAGCTGACTTCCGGCTTCAGCGGGCTTCGCCCCATAAGGATTTTGTCCAGCCCGTTCAGGCGCGCGGCAACGCACTGCTGTTTAAGGTTTTTGCCGTCCACCGCTACGTTAGGTGTTGCCTGGCAGTAACAGGCCGCCGAGCAGAGAACTTTTTTGTCTCCAGGGGCGAGTCTGGGTTTTGTCAGGCCTACATCCGTTGTCTGCCCTGGTGCTGACATGCCGCCGGTCGACAAGGGGTTATCACCACTCATTGATCATCTCCATAGATCAGGTCGAACTTCAGTGTTTCCGGCTGATCGTTGTTCACCCAGGATGTGTAGCCTTCTGCATCGGTAGTTTGTATCGACTCTCCGCTGCTGGAGCTGATACGCACTTGTTGGCCGGCGATGGCCTTGCCGGTTTCTCTGTCGAACACCCGGAAGCGGCCTTTGAATGGACTTGTGCCCATGCCCTGGATCGGTGCCATGGGGCTGGGGACGAAGGTATCGCCAATGATGATTGTCCCGGAGCCACCGATCACTACGTTGCCATGGGTGCCGAGGCTATCGACCGTTGCTGCGTTTTTCCCGTTTATGAACACTGTCGCCGAGAGGTTTCCGGACAGCTTTCCTCCGCATGCTGAAGGGTCATCCAGGCGAGCGGCCGGTAGTCCGTCGAACAGTACGTCGGGGGAGCCCGAGGCGATTGGATTGGTACCGTGGCCGGGTAGTGGGCAGGCGGTAGGGTCGGTAACGCGAGCTGCAGGTTTCCCGCTCATATCGGGCTCCGTGTCAGGTCGGGCAGAAGGGATTGAGTACGTGGCGAGTTTGGTTTACGCGAAGCAGGGAGCGTAGCGAGGAGAGGTGGGGCCTTGGGATGACTCACGCTGTCCAGATGCTGCGATAGACACCCAGCCTGAGAGCCGTGCCGCGTTTGCTGGCAAAAAGAAGTCATGGTCGTCTCGTCCTTGTGACCGTATGTGCCTGATAACGCCTCGCTGAAACATATCCCTGTTCGAGCTGAGGTAGGCGGAAATACTCGGCCGCCGAGACTGTTTTTGCAAGCCCGCGGGGAACGTGTGAGTCAAGCAGTCACAGCGCAGCATGAGGCTATTGCTTGATTGACGCTCTCAGTGACGTCCGCCGCGCACCAGCACTTTCTTGAGTTTTTCGATGGCGCGCCATGAGCGGCTGTTGCGCAGGGCGTGCAGTTCGGCTTCGGCGCGGTCGGCGCGTTGGCGTTCGGCGATCAGGGCCTGTTCCAGGTCGGTGGCGGGGGCGACGAAGCGGTGGCCGGGGTTGAACTGGAATTCGTCGAGGTTGCACGGCGGGATGTCGAAGGCGCCCTTGAGGTTCAGGTGTTCTTCGGCCAGGTAGAAGGTATTGAGGCCGTCGAATACCACCGGGTGATAGCCGGCGCCGGTAACCAGGGGTTCCCAGGCCTGGTCGCGGTTCCACGGGGTTTCGATCAGCAGGATCCACGGTCGCCAGCGGCTGAAGTCCATGCTGCGCAGCACGGTTTCTTCGTGGCCTTCGACGTCGATCTTGAGGAAATGGATCGGGCCGTCGACATGAGCCTCGCAGATATCGCTCAGGGTGCGCGAGCTGACGATCTGAGTCTGCACCGGCATGCCGGCGTCCTTGTGCTGCTGGGCGATGGCGGGGTCGAGGGTGGACAGGCCGGTGTCGGCGATACCGTAGAAGGTCAGGGCCTCGGCGTTGTCGCCGGCTGCGCATTGCAGGTTGGTGTCCCGGGGGCGCTCCTGGCACAGGGCGTCGTAATAGCTGGGTACCGGTTCGACGTTGATCCCGCTCCAGCCACGGTCGTAGAAGGCGCGGGTCACGGAGTCGGCGGTGGGGTGGTTGGCGCCGACGTCGATGTAGAAGCCTTTTTCGACATGTTTGAGCGCGCGCCACAGGCGGATGTCTTCGAAATTCTGTGCATAAGAAATGAACGTCACTGTCTTTTCCCGTCAGTCACAAAGGTTCTGGCTCGGACGCGCCCGCGAGCGCCTGCGTCTGTATAACAAGCGCCGCCAACCGGCGCAATTTGCTGCCTGCCAGGTGCCGGTTTTCGGCGGTTATGTCCTTTGGTATTAATGCTTATGCACAATCGATGGCGGTTGCACGGCGATTACGGCCGATTTTGTGGATCCGTTCTCAGTTCGCCGCAACTGGCTGTTTTTTCGTTGATTTATTTTTATGAACAAAAAATGACCAGCTGTGGATTAGTGCTGTAGCAGGCACTTTCAGTGGCTTTGGCAGGAATTCATCAACAGAGTTATCCACAGGCTGGGTGGGGTGATGGATCCAAGTTATCCACGTTCCGCCAGTAGCATCAGGTTGCGTGGGGTGAGCGGTGCCGGGCAGAACAGGCCCAGTTGCACGCGGTAACCCTGTTCCTGCAAAAACAGCCCGCGATCGAGCACCAGCCACAGCTCCAATGGCCGACGGAACAGGCCGCGCAGCAGCTCCAGGTTGCGCACCTGGGCCAGGCGCTGCCAGCCGGCGGCTTCCAGCGCCGGCCAGTCCTGCGAGCCGACTGTGGATAAGTGCTTGAGGGCGGCCAGGTCGCGGCAGTAGTCGGCGAAGGGTTTGTCCAGCCAGCTGGCGGGCAGCGACGGGGTGGGCAGGTATTCATCGACCCCGCGCAGCCGGCGTTGCAGCAGGTCGAAGGCCAGGCGCCGGGCCATGGAGCTGTCGCGCTGGCGGCGTACCCGGGCGCCGGCGGTGACGGTCTCGCTCAGGGGCAGGCCGAGGTCGTCGAGGGACAGTTGCAGCGTCGAGCCCTTGGCCGGGCCGGAAAGCGGCTGGTACTCGGCGTGGTGGATGCGGTTGTAGCAGCAGGGTGCGATGGCCAGTTGGCGACAGCCGCACTCGCTGGCCAGTCGCATCAGGCGCACATGCAGGTCACCACAGGCGTGCAAGGCCACCGGTGTGTGTTCGGCGCTCAGGCGGACAGCGGCGTCGGCGGCGAGTACGTCCTGCTGCAGGTGGCTGGCCGGCAGCCGATGGTGTTCGCTCAGTTGCCGGCCGCTGGCGACCAGGGCCGGGTCGTATTCCAGGCAGGTCAGCTGTTGCCCGGGTTGCAGCAGGCGGCGGCCGAGGTGGCCCTTGCCCGAACACCAGTCCAGCCAGTGGCCGGGTGCCTGGGTGAACTCCAGGCAGGCGGCGAAGGCTTCGATCTGTTGCCATTTGCGCCCGGGCACATCGACGTTGAGGCGTTGGCGGGCGGCAGGCACTTCGTGCGTCGGCAGCTCGGCCACGGCACCCAGCGCAGCGGCGGTCCGTGCCAGATCGGGGAAGGGCGCGGGAGCATCGAGCAACTCGGGGTGGTTATGGCTGGCCTCGGCGTCGTCCAGGCTGCGCTGGCGCAGCCACTGGGCGAGTTCGTGGTGCCGGGCTTCCCAGGGCAGCTGCAGCTCGGTGAAGGGGCGCGGACGCCAGAGCTGTTGATGGTCGAGCAGGAAGCGGTCCAGGGCCTGGAAGCGGGTGAGGAGTTCGGGGCCTTGGAGGATGGAGGGCATGGCGGGCTCGGCGGTGTCTGGGGGATGGCAATCGCGAGCAAGCTCGCTCCTACAGGTTAGCGGGGCGCCGGTAGGAGCGAAGGGTTCAGCGGCCTTGGCATTGCTCGACGCGCAGCCAGCGTTCCAGCAGCTTGAAGCCTTGCACCAGCACGTAAGACATCAGCAGGTAGAACACCCCGGCGGCGAAGAAGATCTCCACCGGCAGGTAGGTGCGGGCGATGATGGTGCGGGCCATGCCGGTCAGTTCCAGCAGGGTCACGGTACTGGCCAGGGCGCTGGCCTTGAGCATCAGGATCACTTCGTTGCTGTAGGCCGGTAGGCCGATGCGCGCGGCCCGCGGCAGGATGATGTAGAACAGCGCCTTGGGCTTGGACATGCCCAGCGCCCGCGCCGCTTCGATCTCGCCCGGCGGGATGGCCTGGATCGCCCCGCGCAGGATCTCGGCGATATAGGCCGCGGTGTGCAGGGTCATGGTGGCGGTGGCGCACCAGAACGGATCGCGCAGGTATGGCCACATCGCGCTGTTACGCACCGCGTCGAACTGCGCCAGGCCGTAGTAGACCAGGAACAGCTGCACCAGCAGTGGCGTGCCGCGGAAGAAGAAAATGTAGGCATAGGGCAGGGCGCGCACGTACCACAGGCGCGACGAGCGGGCGATGCCCAGCGGAATGGCCAGCAGCAGGCCGGCGATGACCGCGATGGCCACCAGTTCCAGGGTCAGCGTGGCGCCCTGGGCCAGCTTGGGCAGCCACTTGATGATCACTTCCCAGTTCATTGGGCGCTCCTCGCGAAGCCGCGTGCGGCGCGTTTTTCCAGGAAATGCATGCCGGTCATGGCCAGCACGGTCAGGCCCAGGTACATGAAGGCCGCCACCATATAGAAGGTGAAGGGTTGCTTGGACACGGTCACGGCGATCTGCGAGTGACGCATGATTTCTTCCAGGCCGATCACCGACACCAGCGCGGTGTCCTTCATCAGGATCATGAACAGGTTGCCCAGGCCCGGCAGGGCGATGCGCCACATCTGCGGCATGATCAGCTTGGTGAAGATCCGCCATTTCGACAGGCCCAGGGCCACGCCGGCCTCACGATGGCCCTTGGGGATGGCGAGGATCGCGCCACGGAACACTTCGGTGGCGTAGGCGCCGAAGCACAGGCCGAGGGCGATGACCCCGGCGGCGAAGGCGTTGAGTTCCAGCTCCGGGTTGCCGAAGAACTCACCCAGGGCGCGCATCAGGTTGACGGTGCCGAAGTAGATCAGCAGCACCCAGAGCAGCTCGGGAACGCCGCGCACCAGGGTCGAATAGGTGCCGCCAAGCCATTGCAGCGGCTTGTACGGGGAAGTCTTGGCCAAGGCGCCGAGCAGGCCGAGCACCAGCCCCAGGCACAGCGCGGAAAGAGCCAGCTTGACGGTCATCAGCGCGCCAGCGGCGAGCGCCGGGCCGAATCCGTAGAGATCGATATTCATGGATGGTTATTCAAGTCGCGGCAGGCTTTGCTAAGGACCGGCGCCCTCGGGGGAGGGCGCCGGGCAGGCCAGTCAGTATCAGTAGATGCTGAACGGGAAGTACTTGTCGTTGATCTTCTTGTAGGTGCCGTCGGCCACGATTTCTTTCAGCGCGGCGTTGAGCTTCTCGCGGATCGGATCGTTCTTGCGCACGGCGATGCCGATCTTGTCGCTTTCTTCAACCGGGTCGCCCTTGAACTCGTAAGGCTTGCCCGCTTCGCTTTTCAGCCACTCGTAGTTGACGTACTTGTCGGCCAGGATCGCGTCCAGGCGGCCCGAAGTCAGGTCGAGGAAGGCGTTTTCCTGGGTGTCGTAGAGCTTGATGGTGATGTCGTCGCCCAGGTTGTCTTCCAGCCAGGTGCCGGCCAGGGTGGCACGCTGTGCACCGATGATCTTGCCCTTGAGGGAAGCCTTGTCGGTCTTGAAGTCGGCCTTGTCTTTAGGGGCGATGAACTGCAGCTTGTTGGAGTAGTACGGGTCGGTGAAGTCCACCGCCTGCTTGCGCTCGTCGGTGATCGACATCGAGGAGATCAGGAAGTCGAACTTCTTGGCGTTCAGGGCCGGGATGATGCCGTCCCAGTCGGAGGTGACCACTTCGCACTCGACTTTCATCTTGGCGCACAGGGCATCGCCGATATCTTTGTCGAAGCCGACGACCTGGCCGCTGGCATCCTTGTTGTTGAACGGCGGGTAGGCCGCTTCGATGCCCATCTTCAGTTTGTCGGCGGCCATCGCATTGGCCGAGAACACCAGAGTGGCGGCAGCGGCCAGGAGGAATTTCTTATAGCTCTGCATGCGTGTTGCTCCGTTAGCGGTTGCTGGACATGAATTGTTTGCAGCGCGCCGAAAGCGGGTTCTCGAACACCTGCTGTGGCGATCCTTGCTCTTCCACCAGGCCCTGGTGCAGGAACACCACTTCACTGGAGACCTGACGGGCAAAGCTCATTTCGTGGGTGACCAGCAGCATGGTCCGGCCTTCTTCGGCCAGGGCGCGGATCACGTTGAGCACTTCCTGGACCATTTCCGGGTCCAGTGCCGAGGTCGGCTCGTCGAACAGGATGACTTTGGGCTGCATCGCCAGGGTGCGGGCGATGGCGGCGCGTTGCTGCTGGCCGCCGGAGAGCTGGGCCGGGTAGGCGTGGCGCTTGTCGGCGATACCGACCTTGGCCAGCAGCGCTTCGGCCACTTCGATGGCTTCGGCCTTGCTCTGGCCAAGCACCCGGCGCGGGGCCTCGATGATGTTGTCGAGCACGCTCATGTGCGGCCAGAGGTTGAAGTTCTGGAACACGAAGCCGATTTCGCTGCGCAGGCGGTTGATCTGCTTGCCGTCGGCGGCGACCAGTTCACCGTTCTTGGCGGCCTTGAGCTTGAGTTCTTCACCGGCCACCAGGATCTGGCCCTGGTGCGGGTTTTCCAGGAGGTTGATGCAACGCAGGAAGGTGGACTTGCCGGAACCGGAGGAACCCAGGATCGAGATCACATCGCCGTCGCGTGCGGTCAGCGAGACACCCTTGAGTACCTCCAGCGAGCCGTAGCGTTTGTGCAAGTTGCGGATTTCAAGCGCGGGCGTGGCCTCAGCCATGTGCGGTCCTCATGAGTTCATTGCGCTCCTGCTGGTAGCGGCTTTCCTGGCGAGGCGCCAACCTAGCATAGCGTTCGAATGACAGCCAACAGCGCTTCAGGGTGTAAGCAGACGGCGTGTGACAGGTTGTCGCATCGGCACAGCAGACTGTCGCCCCATCAACAACCGAACGCCCGTTTGAACCCTGTTCCCAGCGGGTGTCGCGTAAAAAAAGGCGCGATGGTGCCAGCTTTGGCCGGGTGTTGGAAGGGTAAAACGGCCAAAGGTTGCGTATCCGCCCTCTATTTGTGCGCCGCACACTTTTTGTGTGTGTTTCTGGTGCGCTGGTTCGTTCTACAAATGGGTGGTGCGGTAACGTTCTGGCGCAAGGCCATTAATCTCAAGGACTTACGCTCACCCGCCGGTCGCCTTCGCAGGCCGCGCCGGCTGGGAGCCTGTAACATTTTGGCGCAAATCTTGCGTAAGAAATAAAGAACGCCCTGTTGGATTCTTTTTACGAGAAAGAACATCCAGACCGGGTGGACGCTTTCGCTTTCTTCGCAAAGGTAGTTTCAATGAGCAGTACGCAGACCTCCAATGACCTCGAACAGGGGCTCAAACCGCGGCATGTGACCATGCTGTCGATCGCCGGGGTAATCGGTGCCGGGCTGTTCGTCGGTTCCGGCCACGCCATCGCCGAAGCCGGCCCTGCCGTGCTGCTGGCCTATGCGGCCGCGGGCACCCTGGTAGTGCTGGTGATGCGCATGCTGGCCGAAATGGCCGTCGCCTCGCCGGACACGGGTTCCTTCTCGACTTATGCCGACCGTGCCATCGGCCACTGGGCCGGTTTCACCATCGGTTGGCTGTACTGGTGGTTCTGGGTGCTGGTGATTCCGCTGGAGGCCAACGCCGCCGCGACCATCCTGCATGCCTGGTTTCCCGATATCGCGATCTGGGCGTTCACCCTGGTGATCACCTTGCTGCTGACCGCGACCAACCTGTTCAGCGTGAAGAACTACGGTGAGTTCGAGTTCTGGTTCGCCCTGATCAAGGTCGTGGCGATCATCGGTTTCGTGGTGCTCGGCCTGTTGGCGATCTTCGGCCTGCTGCCGACCAGCAATGTCAGCGGCGTCTCGCACCTGTTCGATACCCAGGGCTTTTTGCCCAACGGCATGGGCGCGGTACTCGCCGCCATGCTGACCACCATGTTCTCGTTCATGGGCACCGAGATCGTCACCATCGCCGCCGCCGAATCGAAGAACCCGGGCCAGCAGATCAGCAAAGCCACCAACTCGGTGATCTGGCGGATCGGCCTGTTCTACCTGGTGTCGATCTTTATCGTCGTGTCGCTGGTGCCATGGAATGACCCAAGCCTGGCCCAGGTCGGTTCCTACCAGACCGTGCTCGATCGCATGGGCATCCCCAACGCCAAGCTGATCGTCGACCTGGTGGTGCTGGTGGCGGTGACCAGTTGCCTGAACTCGGCGCTCTACACCGCCTCGCGCATGCTGTTCTCCCTGGGCAAGCGTGGCGACGCCCCGGCCGCTTCCAAGCGTACCAACAGCAGTGGCACGCCTTACTGGGCGGTGATCCTGTCTACCGCCGCGGCTTTCCTCGCGGTATTCGCCAACTATGTAGCACCAGCCGCGGTGTTCAATTTCCTGCTGGCCAGCTCCGGCGCCATCGCCTTGCTGGTGTACCTGGTGATCGCGGTATCGCAACTGCGCATGCGCCAGAAACGCACCGCGGCCGGCGAGAAGATCGCCTACCGGATGTGGCTGTTCCCGGGCCTGACCTACGCGGTGATTGTGTTCATCGTCGGGGTGCTGACCATCATGCTGTTTCAGGAAGGGCACCGTATGGAAATCATCGCCACCGGCCTGCTGAGCATCATCGTGATCGCGGCGGGCCTGCTGGTGGCCCGTCGACGCAAGCTGGAGAAGCAGGCGGCTGGTGTATTGAGCCGCGCCTGAGTCTTTCCCGCTAAGCGAAAAGGCCGCTGTCAGTGCTGAC